>NZ_JAYESI010000022.1:0-155461 GCF_041903675.1 Corallococcus sp. RDP092CA
GCACCGCCGACCCGCCCGATTCGCCCCTCCAGCCCAGTCCCTGAACTCCTCGCTCCTCGCGGCGCTCGCCGAGCACGGTCCGCGTCTGTCATCAAGCCTCCCGGCACGACGTCCACCGGACGGTTACGGACATTACGGGTCGTGGTACCCAGGTCCTCTGCAATCTGCGGCTGGGGACGTCCTCGGGCGGCCATCAGCACCGCCTGGCACCTCTCCCGCAGTCGTCGGTCCTCCGTCCTTCGGAAGCACGCCTCCAGCTCGCTCCTCTGCTCCGCACTTAACTCCAGCCGACTCATGCAGCTTCAACCCGCGGGGCATGACGGATTCATCCGAGCCGTGAATCAGGCCGCTGCGCTGGGACTCCGGACATCGAGTCATTCGTGGAGTCACAGCTCAGGCACAAGGGCGAACCGGACCGCTCCCCTTGGAGCTGGGAAGACCGGACACCTGAACATTGATGAATGGAACTCGGCACCCTGGAAATGGGAGTGAAGACGCCGCGTCAGCGCGACGGCGGGTACTTCTGGAGCTTCCGCTGGAGCGACCGGCGGTGGATGCCCAGCTTGCGGGCGGCCTCGGAGATGTTGCCGGCGCTGTCCGCGAGCACGCGGTGGATGTGCTCCCACTCCGCTCGCGCCAGTGACGGCGCCTGGAGCGTCTCCGGCGCCGCGACGTTCGGCGCTTCCTCCGCCCGCGCGAACGCCGCCAGGATGTCGTCCGCGTCCGCGGGCTTCGGCAGGTAGTTCACCGCTCCCAGCCGGATGGCGTCCACCGTCGTGGAGATGCTGCCGTAGCCCGTCAGCACGATGACCCGCGTGGACGCATCCACCGCCAGCAGGTCGCGCACCAGCTCCAGCCCGCTGTGGCCCGGCATGCGCAGATCCACCACCGCGTACTCCGGTGACTCGCGCCGCGCCGCCGCCATGGCCTCGTCGTGGTTGCCCGCCGTCGTCACGTCCCAGCCGCGCTCGCGGAAGGCCCTCGCCAGGCGCTCGCGCAGCGTGCTGTCGTCGTCCACCAGCAACAGGCTGGGACGCTGATCCACCGGGACCGTGCTCATGCCGCCGCTTCCTTCGCGCCCTCGCCCGGCAGGCTCAGGCTCGCCGTCGTGCCCTCCCCCGCCTTCGAGCGCAGCTCCAGGGAGCCTCCCAACTGCTCCGCCAGCGAGCGCGCCAGGAACAAGCCCAACCCCATGCCTTCGCCCGGCGCCTTCGTCGTGAAGAACGGCTCTCCCGCGCGTGTCAGCACCGCCTCTGGCATGCCCTGGCCCTCGTCGCGCACCTCCAGCCGCGCGCCCGTGCCCTCCGGCAGCACCCGCAGCTCCACGCCCCGGCCCGCGGGCGTTGCCTGGAGCGCGTTCTTCACCAGCCCCCGCAGCACCCTCGCGAGCGCTCTCGGCGGTCCGTGCACCCGCTGTGTCCTCAGGGCCTCCGGCACATCCACCCGCACCCGCTCGCGGCCCGTCAGCTCCGACAGCGTCTCCTCCACAAGCCGCTCCAGCGGGATGGGCTGGAAGGGCTCGCCCGTCGTCTGACCCGCGTCCGCGGACATCTGCACCAGCACGTCCCGGCAGCGGTCCACCTGCTGGCGGATGAGCCTCAAATCCTCTCTCACTGACTCAGATGTCTGTGATGCCGCGAGCGCCCGCTCCAGCTCCTTCGCCACCACCGCGATGGTGGACAGCGGCGTGGACAGCTCATGCGCCGCGCCCGCCGCAAGCGTCGCCAGCGAGGCCACCTTCTCCTGCCTCGCGTGCCTTGCCCTCGCCTGCTCCAACTCCTGCTCACGCCGGGCCAGGGCTCGCGTCACGCGCTGGATGAAATACACGATGAAGCCCGCCGCCACCGCGAACGCCACCCACATGCCGCTCAGGTGCAGCCGCATCAGCTCCGCGTGGTCCGGCCGCTCCAGCCCCGGCAGCGTCACGTCCTGCAACACGAACAGCGACCCGAACGCCACCAGCGTGACGCCCAGCATCGCCCACGTGCGGCGCGGCGGCAGCAGCACCGTGCCCAGCGCCACGTTCACCAGGTACAGCGTGGTGAAGGGGTTGTGCGTGCCACCGCTCAGCGCGAGCAGCCCCGTGAGCACCAGCGTGTCCCAGAGCATCAGCCCGAAGATGGCCGCCTCCGCCACCGGCCGCGCCCTGGCGAGCCCCGCGCGCACCGCCGCGTTCGTCACCGCCTCCAGACCCAGCAGCGCCACCAGCGCGGGCACCGGCAGCACCAGCTTCAGGCCCCACGCCGCCACCGCCACCAGCACCGCCTGCCCCACCAGCACGCCCCAGCGCAGCCGCAACAGCCACACCAGGTTGATGCGGGCGCGGAGCGAGGGTTCGGAGGAGGGCCGCGGTGATGGCGTCATGGCGTGGCGGAGGACATCGCCACGGAGCGGGCCACCGTGTCCAGCGCCGCCGCCGCCGCGTCGGGGGACTCCAGGTCCACCGTGGCCAGCCACGTGTCCCAGGCGAGCGCGAAGGTGCGCTCGGCCGCCGGCTCTTCCTCGGACAGCGTCAGCCCGTCCAGCACCACGTCCACCGTGGCCACGTTGGACGTCACCAGCCGGAACGGCTGGGGCTCACCGCCCCCCGCGGGCACCCGCGTCCCCTCCAGCCACAGCGTGCGCTCCCCCATGTCCACGCCGCTGTCCGCGCCCGGCAGCCCCTCCGCGTCCGCGTCCGCGGGCTCGAAGGTGAGCCGCGCCCGGCAGTAGCGCCCCGGCGGAGGCCGCACCGTGCCCAGCGTCAGCACGTCCCCGTCCGGCCGCTCCAGCCCGCTCACGTGCGGCACGCCCAGCTTCAACGGCGACCCCACCGAGTGCGCGTGCGCGGTTCCAACGGGCGACAGCGCCTTCAAGAGCCGCCAGCCCAGCGCCTCCTCGCACGGCCTCAGCTCCACGCTGCCCAGCGCCACGTAGCCGCGCGTCAGCGTGAGCACCTGGCCGTCCGCGCGCGTGAAGGACCGGTCGCCGCCCGCCGCCTGCACGCCCTGCGCGGCGGCCCGGTGCTCCAGGCCCAGCGTGACGGTCATGCCATCCACGCGCTCGCCACACGCGCTCAGCATGCACAGCCATCCCAGCCATCCCAGACGCGCGGCGCGGAGCATCACAGGTCGTACGCGAGCGAGAGCACCGCGATGGGCGTGGACGACACCCGGCGCAGCTGGTTGACGACGGGGATGCGCACCCCGGCCTGCACCACCACGTCCATGCCCGGGCTGAAGAGGAGGTCCGGCGACGCGTAGGCGATGAAGCCTCCGCCGGACTCCTCCGGAGTGCCGTTCGTGTCCGGCGCCTTCTCCGCCCGGGTGTCCACGCCCAGGCGTACCGCCCAGGTGGGCGACGGCTGATACTGCGCCGCCACCTGCGTGCGCACCGACGCGCCCAGCCGGTAGTCGTCGCGCCCGCGCGAGGGCAGGAAGCCCAGGGCGCTCGCGAGGAACGACCAGCTGCCCCGGAAGCCCTGCCACGCCAGCCCCGCCATCGGATCCACGGAGCCGCTGCCGGGCTGCGCGTCGATGCCCAGCGCCGTCCCGTCCCGCGCGCGCAGCCGGGGGCCGGTGGGCAGCTTCACCCCGCCCACCACGCTGAGCAGCTGGTCCGGCGAGAACTCCTTGTCCTTCCACACGAACGCCTTCGCGCTCACGTCGATGTCGCCCAGCCCCCAGCCGCGCTCGAACCCCAGGCTCACGTCCTGGACCTCGCGCGCCTGGAGCGGCAGGTTCACCGCCAGCACCAGCCAGGGTCTGGGCGCGTACGCCACCGCCACGTCCATGCGCAGCTCGCGCAGCCGCTGCGCGTCCACGCCCGCCACGCCCTCCGTGTGGCCCCACGCGCGCAGCATCGTGGACAGCCGCAGGCGCCCTTCGAAGGGCTGCTCGCCGCCCATGGACGTGAGGGTGGGGTCCCCGCACGCGCAGCTCGCGCAGGCCCACGCCGCGGGCGCGGGGGCGAGGAGGAGCGCGGCGCTCAGGAGGGCCAGGATGGAGGTTCTCAAGGCGTGGCCACCCTAGCGTCCCACCGTCCTGGCGCACTGTGGCGTGTTGTCGCAGCCCGCCGGTGCGTCACCCCGGGGACGGACCGGCGGTCCGCCCGCCTGGGGAACGGGCGGGGGAGCGGGGGCCGGCTGTCCGCCCGCCCGGCCGTGCGTATCTGGAGAATGACACCCACCCGTCCGCGTTGCGGGGGGACACGTCGGAGGCACGGAGGTCATCCATGGGGCTGCTCGCACCGCTGGGACGACTGCTGTTCTCGGTCATCTTCATCACCAGCGGGCTCAATCACTTCATCCAGCTCCAGGCCCTCACGGCCTACGCCCAGGCGTCCGGTGTGCCCGACGCACGGCTGGCGGTGCTGGTGTCCGGTGGGGTGCTGGTGGTGGGGGGCCTGTGCGTCCTGCTGGGCACCTTCGCCCGCCTGGGCGCGGCCATGCTCGCCGTGTTCCTGGTGGCGGCCGCCTTCATGGTCCATCACTTCTGGAAGATGGATGATCCGGTCCAGGCCCAGAACAACCTCATCCACTTCATGAAGAACCTCTCCATGGCGGGAGGCGCCCTGCTCATCGTCTACTTCGGGCCCGGCCCCTTCAGCCTGTCGCGCAAGAAGCGCGAGAGCTCGCTGGGCGGCATGAAGCTGGGCGCGCCCCTGCGCTGAAGGACGCGCGGGCGCGCCGTGGCATCAGGTCCCGACGTGGGCGGCCTGCGGGGTGCGCAGGGTGAAGAAGGCGACCTCCGGCGTGCTGCCCCGGCGCAGGTACGGCCCGCCGAAGCCGAAGCCCAGCCCCTGGTTCACGTACAGGTGGTTGCCGTTCACCCGGTAGTGGCCGCGGATGTAGGGCTGGCCCGCGCGGCGGAAGATGGCCTCGGTGAGGCCTCGCACGATGAACTGCCCGCCGTGCGTGTGCCCGGAGAACTGCACCAGCCCCGCGTGCGCGGGCAGCTGCTCCGCGGTGGGCGGCGTGTGGGCCAGCACCAGCCGCGTGCCGGTCGTGGGCGCCCCCCGGAAGGTGGCCTCCACGTCCGCCATGCCGGTGAGCCCGTCGTCGATGCCCAGCACCGTCACCGGGGCGCCCTTCACGTGCACCACGCGGTGCTCGTTCTGGAGCACCGTGTAGCCCAGGTCCTCGAAGCCCGCGCGCAGGTAGGGCACGTCCACCCAGTGGTCATGGTTGCCCATCACCACGAAGACGGGGCCGTTGAGCCCCTGGAGCAGCTGGCGCACGCGCGGCAGCGGCTTGGGGCTGTGGGTGACGTAGTCGCCCGTGAGGAACACCAGGTCCGGCGCCGCCTCGTTCACCGCGGCCACCGCGCGGCGGATCCGCACGTCGGAGGTCGCCTGGCCCACGTGCACGTCCGACAGCTGCGCGATGCGCAGGCCGTCATGCTCCGGGTGGATGCTGTCCAGCTGGAGCAGGTGCTCGGTGAGCACGAAGTGGTCCCGCCAGCGCAGGCGCCGGTCCGGCCGGAAGGGGTCGGGGCCTCGCGCCTGGAGCTCGTTGCGGCCGTGGGGCTCCACTGCCTCGGAGATGGCGAGGGAGGAGGTGGCACCAGCGGCGTGACGGCGGCGGGCGAGTCTCAGGCGCATGCGTTCGGATTCCTCCGGTGGGGCGAGGGCGATTGTAGAGAGCGATCCCGAGGGCCGTGAAGCCCGGGGGCCGGTCCGCCTGCCCGCTTGAGCGAAGGCAAGGGGGCGGAAGCAAAACCGGGCCTCCTTCCCGAACATTTCCGCGCCTTCCAGGCGGGCGCCGCGCCGCCGTGACGCCGGGTGCGACATGCGCAGCATCCCGGCGTCAGGGTGGGACCTGCTAGTAGCCGCGCAGTACCGTCAGGCCCTCGGAGGTGAGCACCAGCAGCATGCCGGAGGCGCCGGAGCCGTCGTACACCAGCTGGAGCACCTTGTTGCCGCGCACGCCCGCCACCTTCTCCAGCGTCTTGGCCGGGGTCAGCCGGTAGAGGCCGCCCGCGTTGGTGCCGATGAAGAGCGAGCCATCCTGGGTGGAGGCCAGGCTGTTGACGTTGCCGAGCGCGGACACGTCCGCGCCGACGCGGGTGCCCTTCTGGAAGGGGTTGGTGGCGGAGAGGATGGTCATCTCCCACAGGCCCAGCGACTTGCTGCCCAGGTAGTACTTCCCGTCGGTGGTCTGCTGGAAGCCGCGCCACTCGTCGAAGTCCGCCTGCGAGTTGACCTCCGGGAGATAGGAGGACTTCACCTTCTGCTGGTTGATGTCCGACCTGAGGGTGTCGTCCCAGGTCTCCAGCTTCGTGTCGGGCGTGACGGTGCCGAAGTTCCAGTCGTTCGCGATGAGCACGTCCCCCTCCGGCGAGATGCCCAGGCCGTAGGTGTAGCCGGCGTACTGCGAGCCCCTCGCGTCGAACCACACCGGGTGCCGGTGGGCGTTGTACGTCAGGCCGCGGAGGCGCACGACGCCGTGGTTGGTGCCGAAGAAGACGTCGCCCTTGTTGGGGCCGCGCAGCACGGACGCGCAGCTGAGCATGGCGCGGTCTTCGTCGAAGTGGTGGTCGTTGCTGTTGCGGATGCCCAGGCTGACGCCGTCCACCACGCTCGGGCCCGTCTGGATGAAGGGCGTGCCGTCCGCGTCGGTGTTGGCGCGGCGGGACTGGTTGATGTGGCTTTCGAGGGTGACCTGCCCGCTGGCGTCCAGCTTCACCGCGTCCACGTCGCCCTGCTTGTAGAGCTGTAGCCGGCGCGCGCTGAACGGGTAGCAGGTCTGGTCGTTCACCGGCCTCTCGCAGGGCTTCGCGGTGACGATGAAGTTGGTGTGCAGCCCGGGGTACTCCGGATCCACGTCCAGGTCCGGCGCGCTGTAGCCCACGTAGGCGCGGCCCGCCTCGCCGCCGCAGATGACGGTGGAGGACTGCCCCTCCGCCGCCTGGCCCACGGGCCCCGCCACCCAGACCAGCTTCTGCGTGTCCGCGCGCACCACGCCGATGCGGGCGCCGTCCAGCACCCAGATGTTCTTGCCCAGGTCGATGCCCACCGACTTCACCTTGCCGATGCCGTAGCGGTCCGAATAGTCCGTCACCGGATCCGCCGGCCATGGATCCACCGCGCCCGCGTCCGTGCCGCCGTCGGCGTCCGTGCCCGCGTCGGTGTCGGTGCCCGCGTCCGTCCCGGCGTCCGCGCCGCCGTCGGTGTCCGTGCCGGCGTCCGCGCCCGCGTCCGTGTCACCGCCCGTCCCCGCATCCAGCTCCGGCCGCGGATTGATGTCGTCTGTATCGTCCACGGGGGACGAGGGCCCATCGGACCCGCCGCAGCCCCACGCCGACAGCACCATCGCCCCTACACACACGCCCAGCAGTCGTCGTTTCACCATGGTCTCCCTACGCGTACGCGCCACCCAAGCAAGCGGCGTACCCGCCTCGGAGCGCAGGCTGTCCGTGCGACATTCCCGGGGGAGAGGGCAATCTCCTTCCCAGCCAGGGCACCGGCCGACCCTGAAGGGGCAGTAAAAAAGCCGGGCCTGCTCCCCTGGTGGGGAGCGGGCCCGGTGTCCGGCCTTCGCGAGGAAGCTGTCCGGCGGTCCTACTTCTTGGGCTTGGGCGACGTGGCCTTCAGCTCCAGCGCGACGGAGTCATCGCCGTCCAGCTGGAACTTCGCGCGCACCCTGGCGCCCTCGGGCAGCTCGCTCAGCGTCGCCGGCTTGTCGTCCAGGGTCACCTTCGTCCGCTCGCGCACGTCCAGCTTCACCTCCGGCAGCGTGTCCTTGCGCGCCAGGGTGATGTCGTCGTCGTCCTTGGCCTTCACGGTGCCTTCCAGGCTGAAGGCGTCCTTCTCCTTCCAGACGCCGGTCTGCGCCGCCTTGTCCTTGGACGTGTCCGCGCCCACGAGCGACTTCGCGGCGTCACCGATGGCGGGGCCCACCTGCTGGGCCTGGATGCCCGTGGACGGGCCGTTGTGCTGACGCGAGCTGGGCGCGCTCGGCGCCGGGTTCTCTGGCGTGCCGGAGGTCTCCTGCGCGAAGGCAGCCGTCCCAAGGCACATCACTGTGGCGACGATGAGCTTCTTCATGGTCCCGCTTCCTTTCGTGTATGGGATTCGTGTCTGGCTTCAAGGGTGGGGTGGCTGGGTCCTGGCGCCAACCTGCGCCCCGCGGTCATCCCGGCCCGCCGCAGGTGGAGCAGGCGGGCGCTCAGACCGGCAGGCACAGCTGCTTCACGGTGGTGAGCAGCGCGGACAGGTCCAGGGGCTTGCGCAGGTAGCCCGCCACGCCCATGCCATCCACCGTGCCGCGCACGTCCAGGTCCGCGCTGGCCACCACCACCGGGATGTCCGAGCACGCGCGCTCGTGGCGCAGCGCCTCGCGGAACGCGACGCCGTCCATGCGGGGCATCATCAGGTCCAGGAGGATGAGCTGGGGCCGGGGCTCCGACGAGCGCAGCCGCTCCAGCGCCTCCAGCCCATCCGCCGCCAGCTGCACGGCGTAGCCCTCCAGCTCCAGCGCGTCCTGGAGCGCATCCCGGATGTCCATGTCGTCGTCGACGACCAGCAACGTGTGATGGGCTTCCATCCCAATCCCCCTGCGAGCCGCGGAGCGCCCGCGCCGTCCCCCGAGCCGGAGCGGCGGGTCCCCGCCTTCGCCAGCACGAATCTGTGCCTGGGGACAGGAGAGTGGAAGCTCACATGTAGGCGTGCGCCTACCAGCGAGCACAGGCGCCATGGGCGCTCCCCAGGCAGGCTGCCTGGCGGGCGGGGAGCGGAGGGGTGGGCTGGCTACTCGCAGCGGTCGCAGAGGCCGCGCAGCTGGACCTCGACGGCGCGCTGTGACACGGCGCGGGGGACGCCCCGGGCGGTGGTGAGGCGCACGGACTCCTCGGGGAGGCAGGAGACGGTGCCGCAGTCGGTGCAGGTGAAGTGCGGGTGGTTGTTGGCGTGCTCGGTGGCGCCGGCGCGCTTGAGCTCGAAGCGCCAGACGTGGTCGCCCAGGTCGGCGCGCACGACGAGGCCGGCCTCGGTGAGGTCGGTGAGGTTGCGGTAGATGGTGACGCGGTCGTAGCCCTCGCCGCCCAGCTCCTCCACCAGGTCCGCGTGGCTCATGGGGGCGGTGGCGGTCTCCAGCTTGCGCAGCACGGCCACGCGGGGGGCGGTGCTGCGCAGCCCCGCGGCGCGAATCCGGTCCTGGAACCCGGTCAGCTTCTCCTGCGCCGTGACTTTCTTGGCACCCATGGGCGGTCGAATAACACACCGCCGCGCTCGCGTCCCCCCGCGCGCGTGTAAATGAAGTGTACCTGTAGCCCGGTTGTACCTGTGACGCGGCAGGCCAGCCGCTGGCTCCCTGGGCCCGTGGCCTTCCAACTTCCAACACTTCCGCAGGGTTGCCTTGACTCGGGAGCCTTCGTTACCAGACTGCGCCCTTTCCATACCTGGAGGCGGGCCGTTGGGGGCCCTCGCTCCAGGACGACCTGTCGCCCGCGCCCGCCTTCGGCCTCACTCCCCCGATGAAGCCCACCCTGCTGCTCGTCGAAGCCCCGGGCCCTCATCGGGAGCTCCTGTCCCTGGCGTTCCAGGGCCAGGGGTGGCGGGTGCTGGTGGCGGCGGGGGTGGAGCCGCTGGTCAGCGCGCTGCGCGAGTCCCCGCCGGTGCACCTGGTGCTGGCGGCGGCGGGGCTGCTCGGCTCGGCGGGGGCGCAGTTGGAGGCGCTGCGCGCGGCGCTGGCCGGGTCCGGCGCCTCCCTCTGGGTGGAGGCGCCTCCGGCCGAGCAGGCGGCCCTCCAGCGGCTGGGGGTGCCGGTGACGGGCTTCCTGGCGCCGGGCCTGTCGCTGGGCGCGCGGGTGGAGGCGGTGCGGCAGGCGCTGCCGGGGGAGGCGCGGCGGGCGCAGGCCGGCCGGGCCGCGCTGCGGGTGCTGGTGGCGGAGGACGACCCCGTCTACCGCAAGCTCCTGCTGCTGGCGCTGGCCTCCTTCCACTTCGAGCTGATGGAGGCGGAGGACGGCGTGTCCGCGCTGGAGCTGGCGCGGCGGCATCCGCCGGACGTCGTGCTGGCGGACGTGCTGATGCCCCGGCTGGACGGCTTCCGGCTGTGCCTGGCGCTGCGCCAGGATCCGAAGCTCGCGCGCGTGCCGGTCATCCTCACGCACGCCACCTCGCCGGATGAGCTGGACCTGCGCATGGCCGCCAACGTGGGGGCCAACGGCTTCGTGCGGCGCGCGCAGGGGGACGACGAGCTGGTGGCCACGCTGCTGCGCGAATCGCGCGCGGAGGGGCCCCTGCCCGCGCCGGTGCCCGACGAGCTGTCCACGGAGACGCACCTCTACTCGATGGTGCGCCAGTTGGAGCGGCGGGTGGGGCTCCTGGAGCAGGCCGAGCGCACCGCGCGCGAGAGCGAGGAGCGCTACCGGCTGGTGGTGTCCGGTTCCTATGACGGTGTGTGGGATTGGGACATGCGCGGCCAGCGCATGTACTGGAGCCCGCGCCTGCTGGAGATGCTGGGGCTGGGGCCGGAGGACTTCCCCGGGACCTCCGAGGCGTTCCTCGCGAGGGTGCACCCGGAGGACCGGGACGCGGTGGCGTCCGCGCTGGCGCGGCACCTGGAGCAGGGGACGCCCTACGACGTGTCGTTCCGGCTGAAGCACGAGGCCGGGGGCTACCGCTCGTGCGTGAGCCGGGGCCGGGCCATCCGCGACGCGCAGGGCCGGCCCGTGCGCATGGCGGGCATCATCGGCGACGTGACGGAGCAGCTGCGGCTGTATCGCGAGGCGCGCGAGGCGGTGCGCGTGCGGGACGAGTTCCTGGCGGTGGCCGCGCATGAGCTGCGCACGCCCCTGGCCGCGCTGCGGCTGCGCGTGCAGGGGACGGCGGCGGCGCTCAAGCACGAGCGCCAGGTGGCGCCGGAGCGGCTGGAGCGCGCGCTGGTGGCGGCGGACCGGCAGGTGCAGCGGCTGGCGGACCTGGTGGAGGGGCTGCTGGACGTGTCGCAGATGCAGAGCCACGCGCCCCGGCTGAACCTGGAGGACGTGGACCTGGGGCAGGTGGTGCGGGACGTGGTGGCGCGCACGGAGGAGGTGGCGGCGCGCGCGGGGTGCCTCCTGGTGGTGCGCGACGTGGCGCCCGCGGTGGGGCGCTGGGACGCGCTGCGGCTGGGGCAGGTGGTGACGCACCTGCTGGTGAACGCGATGAAGTTCGGTCCGGGCAAGCCCGTGGAGCTGGAGGTCCAGGCGGACGCGGACACGGCCTGGCTGGAGGTGCGTGACCACGGCATCGGCATCGCGCCGGACCGGGTGGACGGCCTCTTCCGCCGCTTCGAGCGCGCGGTGCCCACGCGCAATTACGGGGGGCTGGGGCTGGGGCTGTATCGCCTGTATCGCATCGTGGAGGCGCACGGCGGCGAGGTGGCGGTGACGAGCACGCCGGGGCAGGGCGCCACGTTCCGGGTGCGGCTGCCCCGCGCGGGGCCTCCGGTGGGCCACGCCTGACGGGGCCTGGACGCCCGGCGCACTGTCGGGTGATCCACACCCGCTGGCGGGAGGCCGCTTTTCTTCGGGGCGGGAGGACGCAACTTCCCCGCATGGGAAAGCGACCGGCCGTGTTGGTGATGAACGGGAGCGAGGACCTCATCGAGGCACTGGAAGAGCTGCTGGACGGGGCGGGCTTCCAGGCGAAGGGCGTGCGCGTGCAGGACGTGATGCGCGGCCCGCTGGACTTCGCGACGCTGGTGCGGGAGGTGGCGCCAGCGGTCATCGTCTACGACATCAGCGTGCCGTTCGAGTTGAGCTGGGGCGCGTTCCAGAAGCTCGCGGCGAACCCGGTCGTCGCGGGCATCCCCTTCGTGCTCACGACCACCAACCGCGAGGGCGCGAAGAAATACACCGGTCAGGATGTGATTGAGCTGCTCCTGAAGCCCTATGACATCGATCAGCTCATCCAGGCCGTGAACCAGGCGGTGAGGCGGGGAGATGGAGGAGGCGCCGCGCGGAGCACACGCTCACGGTGAGCACCCCCAGCGCCGGTCCGCATCCTTGCCGCGATTCCAAGGGTGTCGGACTCAGGTGTTAGTCCCGGCCTCGCGCTTCCTTCTGTGAGGGAGCCAGCCTGGAGGGTGGGATGACACTGCGTTGGGGCGTGGTGCTGCTGCTGGGATACCTCATTGCGGGCTGTGCAACGTCGAGGGTGGTCCGCTTGGACACGGGAGAAGGCGCGCCCATCGTCTACACCCCGCCGAGCAGCGTGGAGCCCATCGAAGTTGACGCGGGGGCGTTCCAGAGGGTGATGACCCAGCTCGTGCTGGACATGCGCTTTTCTCTGCGTCCCGAGGAGGAGGGGCGCCAGCGAGTCCGGCTCGCTTCGTGGGACCCGGAGCCTCGCGCCCAAGGAAGAGGGAGGCGGTGAAGGAAGTCATCAACCCACTGGCCCTGAAGGCGATGATCACCTCGGCCATGGCCGCCTACATGGTCCTCGTCGTGGCACCCGAGCCGGTGACGAAGCTCGTGGCCATCGCGCTAACGACCTACGTCATCGCCTACATCGGCTTGGAGTCCTTCGCCAACCTCGTGAAGGGATGGCAGCGGCTGTCCCTGGACGCGGAGCGGGCGGTGTCCTTCCAGGAGTTGGAGGAGGCCGGGCACCACTTCGGGAAGGTGATGGGAGCGAATGGAGCGCGAGTCCTCATCCTGGCGCTGACGGCGGCGCTGGGGGGCGGGGCGGCGAACATGGCTTCGAAGGGCCCCATGCTCCCGGGCTTCGCGCGTGTGGCCCTGGCGGCGGAGACGAACGCGGGCTTCCAGCTGTCCGCGGCGATGGCTGGCGGTGTTCGCTCCATCTCCGTGGCTGAGGGAGCCATGACGGTAGGACTTGCCCCCAATGCAGTCGCCATGGCCGCTCGGGGGCAGGGAGGACAGGGCGGGCCGCAGAGCCGCGACGCTGCTCCAGCGAAGCTCTTCGAGAACCAGAAGCCCCAGTTCTTCGCTGCTGAGCTGGAAACCGCGCGGAAGGTCGGCGTTCGACCTGCCAGCGTGATGGACTCCGAGTTCCTACGCTATGCGAACGCGGGCCGAATCAAGTGGGTGGTCACTCCTGAGGGCCAGTTGCAGGTGGTTCCTCATACGTGGCGAGGAACCGAAATCTCGCACGCGGTTGCCAGTGGAGGTCGTCCCGTGCTGGCCGCTGGCGAGGCGGACATCGCTGTTCACGGCGCCGCTCGCATCGGCATGGAGATTACGCCACAGAGTGGTCACTTCCTGTATGGCGCATCCGAGGCGATGAGCGCGAGGGCGCTGGAGATCGGGAGACAGGCCTTCGCCCGAGCGGGCATACTCTTCCCACAGTAGCGGGGACCATGGAAACCGTTCGAGACCTGCTGGATACCGTTCTTCAATGGCCTGCCAACGACGTAGCGGTGTGGCTTGATGGGCTCACCATCGGCGAGCCCGTTGGAGGCGAGAACTTCAACTGGGAAGTGTTCGCATTCACAGCCGCTGCCCGGGCGGGCGAGGAACGAAGTCTTCCGTGGGCTCACATCGCGCTGCGCGTATACGACGGGCTTTCGAGTCGTTCGCCAGCGCGCATCGCTCACCCTTTCTCGCTCTCGGCGATGAACCTGCGCGCACGGCTCATCCGCGACCTTGGGGCCCAGGAAGGTGACCCTCTCCTGGACCCCGAGGTCATCGTGGCGTGGTTCCGGCGAATGGCCACCCTGTCCGTCGAGGACGCAGGACGGCTGTCATCCTCGACGGACCTGAGCACCCTTCCGCAGGACAGGCTCCTCAAGCTTCGTGACCTCAAGAACGCGCTCAATGTCCTGGCGCAGATCGCTGAAACGCGCGGGGTGCAGAAACATCCGGAGCTGCAAGGCTGGCTGAGGCTCAGAAGCAAGCTGCCGTAGTGGCCCATGACGAGCGCCGTCCCTCAGTTCCACGCCAGCCGCACCACCTCCTTGATCCCCGTGCGCTCGAGCAGCATCCCGGGCGCGTCCTCGATGCTCCGGTGCGCGGTGATGATGCGCCGCACGCTGTCCGGGAAGAGCTCCATGCACTGCCCCAGGAGCTTCAGGGCCAGCGCATACGCGCTGCGGCTCGCGTTGACCGTGCCGAAGAGCAGCTGGTTCTCCAGCACGATGTTCCGCATCAGATGATCCGCCGGCAGCGGCGTGTCCCCGCTCAGCGGCGGGATGCCCGTGAAGATGAACAGCCCGTTGGGCCCCAGTGACTCCAGCGCCGTGAACGCCAGCTTCGCGTGGCCCACCGCCTCGTAGATGAGGTCGATGTTCCCCAGCTTCTTCCCCAGCTCCTCCGGCTTCACGTCCTGGCCGGAGAGGTAGCCCGCGCCGAACGAGCGCACCAGGTCCGCGCGGTCGCTGTCTTGTGGCTCCATCGAATACACGTGCGTCTCGAAGCCGTGCGCCACCATCGTCATCGCGCCCAGCAGGCCCACCGGCCCCGCGCCCAGGACGACCGCCCGCTGCTTCGCGGGCTCCCAGGGCAGCCGCTGCTGCAACGTCTTCACCTGCTGCACCGCCTTCGCCGCGATGGTCAGCGGCTCCGTCAACACCGCCACGTCCGCCAGCTCCGGCGGCACCCGCGTGAGGTTCCCCTCCTCCTCCACCGTCTGCTCCGTGAGGAAGCCGTGCGTCTGCTTGATGCCGCGCTCGCGGAAGTCCCCCGTCACGCAGAAGTCCTGCCGGCCCGCGCGACAGGCCAGACAGTCCTCGTGCAGGCACGGCCTGCGCACCGACGGAATCACCAGGTCCCCGGGGCGGAGCTTCGTCACCCCGGGCCCCACCGCCTCCACCTGGGCCAGCGCCTCGTGTCCAATCACCAGGTGGTCCTCGCCCGGCGGAGGATCGCCGTACTCGAACGCGGCGATCTCCCGGTCCGTGCCGCAGATGCCCACCTCCCGCACCTTGAGCAGCACCTCCGTGCCCTTCGCCACGGGCGGTGGCGGCTGATCAATTACTCGCACCTCGTGGGTGCCTGGAAACACCGCGACGGCCTTCATGACTGTCCCCCCTCCGCTCGTGACCGCAACAACACCCTCGCCGGAGCCCCGTCCCCGTCCTTCAGTCGCAACGGCAGACACACCATCTCCCAGGCGCCGGGCTCCACCCGCGTCAGGTCCAGGCCCTCGATGACGCAGACCCCCGCCTCCAACAGCAGCTGGTGCGTCGCCGCGCCCTCGTCCATGCCCGCGATGGACAGGTAGTCGATGCCCACCGTGCGCACCCCCACCTCCACCAGGTAGCGCGCCCCGTCGCTCGACAGGTAGGTGAAGCCCGGCTGGAAGGCCGCCGTGTCCCACCGGCGTGAGGAGTTGCGCGTCTTGAACAGCAGCCGCTCCCCCCGGCGCGGCGCGTGGGCCCGCAGCGCGGCCGCTGTGATGGCCGGCCCGCCGGAGAGCGCCAGCACGCGCACGTCCCCCAGCAGCCGGTCGAGGGGCATCGCGTCCACCCCCATGCCGCCCGCGATGAAGTGCACGGGCGCGTCCACGTGCGTCCCCGAGTGCACGCCCAGCGACAGGTGCGACACGTTGGCCGCGTCTCCCTTCGCCATCGCCAGGTGGGGCCGCACCTGGATGGGCGGGTTGTCCGGCCAGTGCACCATCCCGTCCTGGACCGGCACCGTCACGTCCACCCAGGGCGGGCCGCCCGTCCCGGCCTCCAGCGTCGAATGCGTTGCCATGCCCGAAACGTAGACACGCGTGTCCATGCCAGGACGCGACGAGGGACGGCGTGCTCCACCGGCCGCCCCGGCCTCCAGGGCCGCCCGTCCCCTCCGCGCCGGGCGCCTGCTCCGCGTCCGCGCGCCCTTCCGTGGAGCGCCGCCCCCGTGCGTCCCAGCTCGCTTCGATGGAGTCCGCGACGAGGTCCACGGGGGCGCGGGGCCGGCAGTTGCAACGGACCCACCCCCATCTCCGCGCGTGCCTCCCGACAGGCGACCTGCCGGGGGCCTGCCCCGCGTGAAGCCCGCGTGCACGCGCGGGGCGAGGGCTCACGTCAGCCTTGGCGCCAGCGGCGCGACCTGCATAGGCTGCTGCCCGTGAGCAGCACCCCCTCGCGTTCCACCATCCTCATCGTCGACGACGAACCGGACCTGCGCGAGGTCGTCGCGGAGCTGCTGGAGATGGAGGACTACACGGTGCTCCAGGCCGCCAACGGCCAGGCCGCCCTGGACGTCCTGGCCGCCCACGACGACCCGCCCTGCCTGGTGCTGCTGGACCTGATGATGCCGGTGATGGACGGACATGAGTTCCTCCACCAGCTCCAGCAGGACGCGCGCTACCGCGAGCTGCCGGTGCTGATGCTCACCGCCCACTTCTCCGCCAAGGCGCCGCCGGGCACGGTGGGCCTGCTGCGCAAGCCCGTGGACATCGCGGAGCTGCTGGCCATGGTGGCCCGGCACTGCCCGGCCTCCTGAGCGCGGCGCCCAGGCCCCGGCGCTTCCCGGAGGCCCGCGGGCCTGCCCGGCCGGGAGGCACGCGAGCGGGGCGACGTGCGTCCGCTCGGGCTCAGGCACCGCTCCTCGGCAGCGTCAGGGTGAACACGGTCCGCTCCGCGTCCGACGTCACGGTGAGCGAGCCCCGGTGCCCGCGGGCGATCTGGTCGGAGATGAAGAGGCCCAGCCCCAGCCCGGACGGCACGTGGGCGCCGGTGCGCGCGCGCTGGAACGGATGGAACAGCGTCTTCAGCTCCTCCGGGTCGATGGCCTCCCCGGGGTTGCTCACCCGCGCGACGGCCTGCTCCGGTTCCCCCACGAGCGTCAGCTCCACGGTGGCGTCCGCCGGGCTGTACTGGAGGGCGTTGCCCACCAGGTTGCTCAGCACCTGCGCCAGCCGGTCCGCGTCCCAGCTCCCCGTGAGGGGGCCGGTGGCCGTCACCTTCACGGTGCGGTTCGGATGCACCAGCTCCAGCTCCCCCACCACCTGGCGCGCCACCTGACCCAGGTCCGTGGCGCCCGGAGTCAGCGGGATGCCGCTGCCCAGCCGGCTGCGGGTGAAGTCCAGGAGCTCGGTGATCATCCGCGTCATCCGGTCCGTGCTGTGGATGATGCGGCTGGCGGTGCGCTCCAGCGGCGGCGGCAGCTGCTCGCTGGCGACGAGGAAGCTGGCGCCCATGCGGATGGAGTTGAGCGGGTTGCGCAGGTCGTGGCCCACGATGCCCAGGAAGCGCTCGCGGAACTCCGCGGTCGAGCGCAGCTCGGCCTCCGCCTGCTTGTGCCGGGTGACGTCCACCAGCACGCTGCCCACGCCCACCACCTCCCCCCGGGCGGTGCGCACCGGGTGGTAGCTGGCCATCACGTGCACCCCGCTCCCCGGCGCGCCCGCGTGCTCCAGCGTGAGGCCCAGCTCCTCCGCGGGCTCGCCCGTCTCCATCACGCGGCGGAGCAGCGGCTCCAGCCAGGGCGCGCGGCCGGGCAGCACCTCCGCCAGCGTCCTCCCCGCGTAGGCGTCCACGGGCAGCCCGTCCAGCTTCGCCATGCACGCGTTGACGCGCACGAAGCGCAGGTCCCGGTCCATCAAGGACAGCCCCACCGGCGAGGAGGTGAGCAGCGCGTCCAGCTGCGCGAACACCTCGGCCTTCTCCTCGCTCGCGCGCCGCACGTCGTCCACCAGCCGCTTGGTGCGCGCGAGCGCGTCCACCCGCGCGCGCACCTCCTCCGTGCGGAAGGGCTTGGACACGTAGTCGTTGGCGCCCGCGCGCAGGCCCTGCACCAGGTCCTCCGGCCGGCTGTGCGAGGTGAGCAGCAGCACCGGCAGCACCTCCGTCTCCCGCTGGCCGCGCAGGAACTGGCAGACCTCCGGGCCGGACATTCCCGGCATCTCCCAGTCCAGCACCACCACGTCCGGCGCCCGGCCGGCGTGCAGCCTTTCGAGCATCGCGGCGCCATCCGGGAACGTCTCCACCTGGAAGCCCGTTCCCAACGCGGCCTTGATGAAGCGCGCCTCGCTGGCGCTGTCGTCCACCACCCAGACACACGGTGCGGGCTCGGCAGGGACGGGCGGGAACCCCGACGGGCGAGGGAAGGCGGCATCGGGCGGAGGAGGCGGGCGCATGGATGGAAGTCGGTCCCCGGTGCGGAGGTCAGCAGGGCGCAGGGTGCCGGATGTGGCGGAGGTCCGTGGCGCGCTGTCACCCGCCGTGGCACGGCGCTCGGGGCAGGCGTGGACCAGCCAACGTTCAGCGCGCGCCGGATGACTCATTTCTTTCAGCGAGTGGGAATCGGTCTAGCTTGGCCCGTCGTTTTCAGAGGACGCCATGCCCGAGGTACTCGTCGTCGATGACAGCAAGGTGATGCGCGACATGGTGGTCGCCTGCCTGCGGCCCTACCCGGACAGCCGCTTCACCCAGGCGTCCAGCGGGCTGGAGGCCATCGAGCAGTTGTCGCTCAAGCCGTATGACCTGCTCGTGCTGGACCTCAACATGCCCGACATCGGCGGCATCGAGGTGGTGGAGTTCGTGCGCGGACAGGACCACCTGCGCGACCTGCCCATCATCATCGTCACCACCCGTGGCGATGAGGCGTCCCGCGAGCGCGCGCTCCAGGCCGGCGCCAACCGCTTCATGACCAAGCCCTTCACGCCGGACTCCCTCCAGGACGCCGCCCGGACCCTCCTGGAGAAAGCTCCGGCCGAGGCGCCGCGCGGGTGACGGGAAAAGGGGAGTTCGCGGAGTTCCTCCCCGCGTACCTGGCGGAGGTGGATGAGCTGCTCGCCGCCGCGCAGAAGGAGCTGCTCGCGGTGGAGGCGGCCGTGCGCAAGGGGCAGGCCCAGCCCCGCGCGGTGCGCGAGCTGTTCCGCGCGCTGCACACGCTCAAGGGCCTGTCCTCCATGGTGGACGTGGAGCCCGTCGTCTCCCTGTCCCACTGGATGGAGGCCTCGCTGAGGCTGGCGGATCAGGCCGGCGGCCGGCTGCCCGAGTCCAGCGTGGAGCCGCTGGTGGAGGGCCTGCGCGCCATCGAGCTGCGCGTGCGGCAGCTGGGCGCCGGCAAGGCCGCGTCGCCCGCGCCCGCGAGCCTGCTGGAGCGGCTGGAGGCGCTGGGGCCGCAGGTGCGGGACGCGGCCCCCGAGCGGGCCCGGCCGATGGCGCTGGACGCGGAGGCCGCGTTCGCCGCCCGGCTGACCCCGTCCGAGCGCGAGCAGCTGGAGGGCGGCCTCGCCGGAGGACAGCGCGCGCTGCGGCTGGACTTCGTGCCGTCGGCGGAGCGCGCCGCGAAGGGCCTCAACATCAACACGGTGCGCGAGCGCGTGGCGAAGCTCGCGGACATCGTGAAGGTGCTGCCCCTGTCCGGCGCCGCCGCGGGGGGCGCGTCGCTCGCGTTCGCGCTCCTGCTCATCACCCGCGCGGAGGACGCCGTGCTGCTGGACGCCGTGGGCGGCCCGCCCGCCACGGTGCGCTCGCTGGCGGCGCGCGCGCCCGCCGAGCCCGCGGCCCCGGACGCGGGCGGCCTTCCGGGCAGCGCCGCCGCCCCGGATGAAGCGCTGGACGAGCCGGAGGCGCGCCGGGGCCGAGGCCTGCTGCGCGTGGAGGTGTCCCGGCTGGACGAGGCCATGGAGTGGCTGGCGGCGCTCGTGGTCAACCGCTCCCGGCTGACGCGCGCGGTGGCGGCGCTCACCCAGGCCGGGGCGCCCACGCGGGAGCTCACCGCCATCCTCCAGGAGAACGGCCGGCAGCTGCGCGACCTGCGCTCGGCCATCCTGCGGCTGCGCATGGTGCGCGTGGGCGACGTGCTGGAGCCGCTGCCCCTGCTGGTGCGAGGCCTGCGCCGCGCCACGGGCAAGGCGGTGCGGCTGGAGCTGGACGTGGGCGACGCGGAGCTGGACAAGGCGGTGGCGGACCGGCTGCTGCCCGCGCTGGTGCACCTGGTGCGCAACGCGGTGGACCACGCGCTGGAGTCCCCCGAGGAGCGCCAGGCCGCGGGCAAGCCCCCGGAGGGGGTGGTGCGCCTGGGCTGTCACGCCCGCGCCAACGGCCAGCTGGAGCTGACCCTGCGCGACGACGGGCGCGGCGTGGACCCGGGGGCGGTGGCGAGGGCGGCGAGCACCGCCGTGCCGGACTCGCCGGACGCCCTCCTGGACCTGCTGTGCCGGCCCGGCCTGTCCACGCGCGAGGAGGCCTCGCGCACCAGCGGCCGGGGCATGGGCATGGACATCGTGCGCCGCATCGTCGTGGAGCAGCTGGGCGGCGAGCTGCGCATGGACACGCGCAAGGGCGCGGGCACCACCTTCTCCGTGTGCGTCCCCCTCACGGTGACGCTGATGGACGCCATCGTCTTCGAGTGCGCGGGCCGCCGGTACGCGGTCTCGGTGGCCACCGTGGAGGAGCTCATCGACGTCACGGGCGTGGTGCGCCCCGCGGGCGCGGACGGCGTGGGGCTGGTGGAGCGCCGGGGCGCGGCCGTGCCGCTGGTGCCGCTGGCGCGGCTGCTGGACGCGCCGGCGCCCGCGCGCGGCGCGGACGCGGGGCCGGGCGCCAAGGCGCTCATCGTGCGCCAGCGCGGGGAGCCGGTGGCCTTCGCGGTGGACCGGCTCGTGGGGCAGCAGGAGATCGTCCTGAGGCCGCTGGAGGATCCGCTGGTGCGCGTGCCCGGCGTGGCCGGCGCCACGGACCTGGGGGACGGCCAGCCCACGCTGGTGCTGGACCTGGGCGCGCTGGGCGCGGCGCGCTCGGGCCGCCGCATGCGCGCGCCGCGGGCCGGGGAGCGGGTGTCATGAACGTGCTGCACGTGCTGTTCAAGGTGGACGGGGCGGAGTACGCGATTCCCGCGGCGGACGTCGTGCAGATGGAGTCCTTCACCGGCGCGACGCCGGTGCCCGGGGCGCCTGCGCACGTGGCCGGCCTGGTGCAGGTGCGCGGCCGGGTCATCCCGGTGGTGGACGCGCGCGCGCGCTTCGGGCTGCCGGCGGGGACGCCGTCCCTGGACTCGCGGGTGGTGGTGGGCCAGCTGGGCGAGCGCACCGTGGGGCTGCTCGTGGACAGCGCGCGCGAGGTGCTGAAGCTGGATCCGCGCGCCCTCCAGCCGCCCCCACCCATGGTGGTCGAGGGCGCGAAGGGGTTCGTGAAGGCCGTGGCGCAGGTGGGGCCGCGGCTGGTGATGCTCATTGATTTCCCCCGGGTGGTCGGGGAGGAGGCGGCGGATGTCGACGGACAGCGGTAGCGGCGTGCGGAGGCTGGAGGATGCTCGCGCGCTGGCGGAGCGCGCCTCGCTCCAGGTGGCGGAGGGCGTGGGGCTGGTGAAGTCCACCGAGCAGCTGGCGGCGCGGCTCGCGTCCGCGGGCAACGAGCAGGCGGCGGCGGGCGAGCAGGTGCGGAGCGCCATCGAGTCCGTGGCCGCGCAGGTGGAGCAGACGAGCGCCGCGGTGCAGGCGCTGGTGCGCAGCCAGGCGTCCGTGAGCGACGCTGCGAGGGGCGTGCAGCAGGAGGCGGAGTCCACCGCGGGCGCCATGCAGGAGGTGACCGCGTCCGTGGCCAGCGTGCGCAAGGACGCGAGCGCGCTCTCCAGCAGCGCGGACGTGACGGCCTCCACGCTGGAGGAGGTGGCGCGCTCGGTGAAGGGCGTGAGCGCCAACGCGGAGGACCTGGCCGCCTCCAGCGAGGAGCTGCTGGCGAGCATGCAGGAGATGACCGCCACGGTGGAGGACCTGGTGTCGCGCAACCAGGCCAGCGCCGCCACCACGGAGGAGGTCGCCGCCACCATCGAGGAGATGTCCAAGGGCATCACCCGGCTGGCCGCGGACGCGCAGGGCGTGGGCGAGCGCATGGGCCAGGTGTCCGGCGCCGTGGTGTCCCTGGGCAAGACGCTCCAGGACGTGGTGCGCGACGCGGCCACCATGGCCGCCAGCGTGGAGGAGACGGCCTCCACCACGGAGCAGGTGGCCCGCAGCGTGCGCGGCGTCGCCGAGCACGCGCGCACCCTGGAGGCCAGCGCCGTCACCACCGCGTCCACCGTGCAGGAGGTGGCCGCCAGCGTGGAGGAGGTGGCCGCCACCGCGGAGAAGAACGCCGCCGTGGTGGAGGCCAACGCGGCCACCATCGAGCAGCTGTCGCGCTCCGCCCAGGCGGTGGCCCGCGCGGCGGAGAGCATCAACGGCCTGGCCGCTACCAGCGCCACCGCTTCCGCGCAGCTGGAGGCCTCCACGCGCCGCGCGTCGCAGCTGACGGAGGAGGCGCGGCAGGCCGCCGAGCGCGTGGGCGCGAGCGCGCGCGAGGGCGGCACCACCGTGGCGCGCTCCATCTCGGGCTTCGGCCGCATCCGCCAGTCCATCGTGGAGTCGTCCGGGGTGATGAAGGAGATGGGCCGGCGCGCCGAGGAGATCGGCGACATCGTCCAGACCATCAACCTCATCGCGGACCGCACCAACCTCCTGTCGCTCAACGCCAGCATCGAGGCGGCGCGCGCCGGGGAGCACGGCCGCGGCTTCGCGGTGGTGGCGGAGGAGATCCGCGCCCTGGCGGACCGCGCGGCGGCGGCCAGCGGCGACGTGGCCAAGATCGTCCGGGGCCTCCAGGCGACGGCGCGCGAGGCGGCCGTGGCCACCGGTGAGGGCGTGCGCGCGGCGGACGAGGGCGCGGCGCTGGCGGGGGACGCGGAGCGCGCGCTGGGCACCATCCTCAAGGGCGTGGACGAGCTGGGCGTGAACGTGCGCGAGGCGTCGCGCGCGTCGACGGAGCAGGTGCAGGCGGTGCAGGCGCTGGTGCAGGCCTCGGCGAAGGTGAGCGAGCAGGGGCGGCTCATCGCCGCGTCCGCGGTGGAGCAGGCGCAGGCCGCGCAGGCGCTGGCCCAGGGCGGCACGGAGATGCGGCGCATGGCGCGGCAGACCACCCAGGCCACCCAGGACCAGGCCAAGGCGCTGCGCGACGCGGTGCGCTCCAACAACCAGCTGGCGGACGTGGCGGAGAAGGTGTCGCGCGCGATGCAGGAGCAGGCGCAGGCCGCCACGGACCTGGCCCGGGGCACCACGCAGATGCGCCAGCTGGTGCAGGGCGTGAGCGCCGCGGTGGTGGCGCAGGGCCAGCAGGTGGGGCTGCTGGGCGCGGCGGCGCAGGAGGTGGCGGCCTCCACGCAGCGCACGCTCACCGGCGTCGCGGAGCAGGCCAAGGCCGCGCAGGAGGTGACGCGCGCCATGGAGGCCACGCGCAAGGAGGTGGCCCAGTCCACGCGCGCCATGGCGGAGCAGGCCCGCGCGCTCAAGCAGGGGGAGCTCGCCAGCCGCCAGGTGGCCAGCCTGGCCAAGGAGGTGACGCGCGCCACGGACGAGCAGGCCCAGGCGCTCACGTCGCTGGTGCGCGGCGCGGAGGACGTGCGCCGGGTGGCGAGGTCCACCTCGCGCGCGCTGGATGAGCAGGCGGAGGCCCTGTCCCTGCTCACCGCGTCCGCCGCGAAGCAGGCCACGGGCGTGGCGGCGGTGGCGAGGTCCGTCCAGGAGCAGGCCGCGCTGAGCGAGCAGCTGGGCCGGTCGGTGGAGGACCTGCGCGGCCGCGCGAGGGAGATCGCCGTCACCACGGCGGAGCAGGCGCGCGCCATGGCCGTCACCGCCCAGGAGGTGAAGGAGGTGGCGGGCCGGCTGGGGCAGCTGTCGCGGCTGCACGGAGAGCAGGTGGAGGGCTTGAGTCACCTGAGCGGCCTGCTGAACACCCCGGAGCCGGGGACGCCCCAGCGCGCGCGGGAGCAGGCCACATGAGCGCCCCCGCGAAGCAGCACCCGCTGTCGCTGTCCGCGGACGACCGCGCCCGGGTGGAGGCGGTGGAGCAGCTGGCGCGTCGGGGCCCGGCGAGCCTGCCGGAGCTGGTGCGGGGGCTGGACGCGCCGTCGTGGGCGGTGCGCCGCGCCGTGGTGTCCGCGCTGGCGCGCCTGGGCGCCGCCGCGGTGGAGCCCCTGTGCGTGGTGCTGCGCCACCGCCGGGACAGCGAGGCGCGCCTCGCCGCGGCGGTGGACGCGCTGGTGGCCGCCACGGGCGAGGTCGAGGGCCCGGTGGAGGCGCTGGGGGACGACCCCAACCCGGCCATCGTCTGCGACGCCGCGCAGGTGCTGGGGCGCCGCCGCAGCCGGCGGTCCGTGCCGCTGCTGTCGCGGCTCATCGTCCACCCGGACGACAACGTGGCGGTGGCCGCCATCGAGGCGCTGGGCCGCGTGGGCGGCGGCGCGGCGGTGGACGCGCTCCTGACGTCGCTGGGCAGCGGCAACTTCTTCCGCATCTTCCCCGCCATCGACGTGCTGGGCCGCTCGGGCGACCCCACCGTCGTGCCGGCGCTGATGGCGCTGCTGTCGGACCCCTTCTACGTCCTGGAGGCGGCGCGCGCCCTGGGGCGCACCGGCCAGGAGGCCGCGGTGCCCGCGCTCGTGGGCCTGCTCCAGCGCGGCAACGACGCGGTGGTGCGCGTGGCGGCGGTGGCGCTCGTCGAGATCCACGACGCGCAGGTGCAGCGCTTCGGCGGCGCGCGCACGGTGCCGTCGGTGCTGCGCTCCCACTCGGCGGAGCCGCACCCCACCGGCCGGCGGCTGGCCCAGGTCATCGCGGGCGCGGACGCGGGGGAGAAGACCGCGGTGGCGCGCCTGCTGGGCTGGGTGGGCGGCGCGGACGCGGCCACGGGGCTGCTGAAGCTCCTGGACTCGCAGGACCTGGGCGTGTCGCGCGCGGCCGCGGCGGCCCTGGGGGAGCTGGGCGCGGAGGCGGACGCGCAGATCCTCCAGGCGCTGCGCGAGGGGGACAGCTCGCGCAGGCGGGTGCTGCTGCCGCTCGTGGGCAGGCGCGCCGCGGCGGTGCCGGACGTGCTGGTGTGCCTGGAGGACCGGGACGCCACGGTGCGCGCGCTGGCGGCGGAGACGCTGTCGCGCATCGGCGACACGTCCGCGGTGCCCGCCCTGTTCGCGCGGCTGGCGGACGAGGACCCGCGCGTGTCGCAGGCGGTGGTGGGCGCCATCCAGTCCCTGGGCAGCGAGACGACGGAGGCGCTGGCGCTGGAGGCGGCGCGCTCCACGGACGCGCGCCAGCGGCGGGCGGCGCTGCGCATCGTGGCGTACTTCGGCTACACGCGCGGCCTGGACGCGCTGCTCGCCGCCATGCGGGACCCGGACGAGCGGCTGCGCGACGCGGCCATCTACGGCCTGCCCTTCATCGACGACCCGCGCGCGGTGGACGCGCTGCTGGCCGCCGCCAGCCACGAGTCGGAGCGCACGCGCGCCACCGCCATGCGCGCGCTGGGCCAGACGGACAAGCAGGCGCGCATCACCTCCACGCTGCTGGGCGGCCTGAACGACCGCGACCCGTGGGTGCGCTACTACGCGTGCCAGTCGCTGGGGAAGCTCAACGAGGAGGCCGCCGCGGACGCCATCGTCGCGCTGGCCAACGACGACGCGGGCCAGGTGCGCGTGGCGGTGGTGGACGCGCTGGCCCACATGCACACGGAGAGCGCCATGGCGGCGCTGCGCCGCGCGGCCTCCTCCACGGACGCGGACGTGCGCCGCGCGGCCCTCCTGGGCCTGGGCGTGGCCCGGCGGCCGGACGCGCTGCCGGTGCTGCTGGAGGCGGTGCACTCGGAGGACCCGGCCACGCGGCTGGTGGCCCTGTCCGCCGTGGCGGAGTACGACGCCCCGGAGACGCTGCCCGCGCTGCTGCGCGCCGCCGGGGACCGGGACGACAGCGTGCGCAGCGCGGCGGTGGGCTTCCTCGCCACGCGCACGGGCCCGCACGCGACGCAGCAGCTGGTGTCGCTCCTGGGGGACGTGATGCTGCGCGAGCAGGTGGTGTCCGCGCTGGCGCTGCCGGTGGAGGGCCGGCTGCCCGGGCTGCTGGCGGCGCTGGAGGTGGCGGATGACGCGACGGCGCCCCTGCTGGTGGCGGCGCTGGCGCGCATGCGGCGGGCGGACGCGCGGGCGGCGCTGATGCAGTCGCTGGTCGGCGCGAGCCCCGCGGGCCGCCGGGCCGCCGCGCCCGCCGTGGCGGCGCTGGGCACCGTGGAGGCGCGCGAGGCGCTGGACCGGGCCGCCCACCGCGACGAGGACGCGGACGTGCGCCGCGCCTGCCTGCTGGCGCTGGGCCGCTGAAGAGAAGCCACGGCCCATGAGCGCGCTGCCGTTGTCCCCGCAGGTCCTGGCCATCCTCTCCATGCTCATCGAGCAGCGCTCGGGCCTGCACTACGGGCCCGAGGACCGGGACCTGCTGGCGGAGAAGCTGTCCACCCGGGCGCTGGACGCCGGGTTCGACTCGCTGCTCGACTACTACTACTTCCTCCGCTACGACCCGAAGGGGCCGGAGGCGCTGGACTCGCTGGTGGAGGCGCTGCTCGTCCACGAGACGTACTTCTTCCGCGAGCCGCAGGCGCTGGAGGTGCTGGTGGACGAGCTGCTCGTCCCGGAGGTCCGCGCCGACCGCAGGCCCCGGGTGTGGTGCGCGGCGTGCTCCACCGGCGAGGAGCCCCTCACGCTGGCCATGCTGCTGGCCGCGCGCGGCGTGCTGGATGACGTGTCCCTCCTGGCCACGGACCTGAGCGCCCGGGCGCTGGAGCGCGCGAGGGCGGGAGCGCACAACCTGCGCTGCCTGCGCGCGCTGCCCCCGGGCGTGATGGGGCGCTGGATGGACCTGGTGGACGGCCGCCCCCGCGTGCGGCCGGAGCTGATGGCGAAGGTGGAGTGGCGCCAGCTCAACCTGGTGGACCTGGAGGGCTACCCGGAGCCGGGCAGCTGCGACGCCGTCCTCTGCCGCAACGTGCTCATCTACTTCCAGGACGACACCGCGCGCCGCGTGGTGGACGGCCTCACCCGCGCGCTGCGGCCCGGCGGCCACCTGGTGGTGGGCACCTCCGAGTCCCTGATGCGCTTCGGCACGGCGTTGCGCTGCGAGGAGCGCCGCGGCGCGTTCTTCTACAGCAAGGCGGACCCATGACGTTGCGCGTGCTGGTGGTGGATGACTCGGCGTTCGCGCGCAAGGTGCTGCGCAAGGTGCTGTCGGAGGCGGAGGGCCTGGAGGTGGTGGGCACCGCGCGCGACGGGCTGGACGCGCTGGAGCGGGTGGCGGAGCTCCGGCCGGACGTCCTCACCCTGGACCTGGTGATGCCGCAGCTGGACGGGATGGGCGTCCTGCGCGCGCTGGCCGGCATGCCGGAGGCGCCGCGCGTGGTGGTGGTGAGCAGCGCGGACACGGACAGCGAGCTGGCGGTGTCCGCGCTGGAGGCGGGCGCGGTGGACCTGGTGCACAAGCCCACGGCGCTCGCCACGGACCGCCTCTACGAGCTGGGCGCGGAGCTGGTGGAGAAGGTGCGCGTCGCGGGGCGCGCGGTGCCGCGCTACGCGAAGGCGCGGGCGGAGGCCGCGAGCGCCCCGCCCGCGCGGCCGCTGCCCTCGGCGTCGACGAAGCTGCTGGCGGTGGGCACGTCCACGGGCGGGCCGCAGGCGCTGACGCGGCTGCTGGGCGCGCTGCCCCGGGACTTCCCGGCGCCGGTGGTGCTCGCGCTGCACATCCCCGCCGGCTACACGGAGGCCGTGGCGAAGCGGCTGGACTCGCAGAGCGCGCTGGAGGTGGTGGAGGCGCGCGACGGCCTGGAGCTGGTGCCGGGCCGCGCGGTGCTGGCGCGCGCGGGCCACCACCTGAAGGTGGCGCGGCACGGGGCGCTCGACCTGGTGCGCCTGGACCGCCACCCGCTGGGCACCCCGCACCACCCCTCCGTGGACGTGCTCTTCCAGAGCGTGGCGGACGTCTGGGGGAAGGAGGCCCTGGGCCTGGTGCTCACCGGCATGGGCGAGGACGGCCTCCAGGGCGCGCGCGCCGTGCGCGCCGCGGGCGGCGTGGTGCTCACGGAGGCGGAGTCCTCCTGCGTGGTGTACGGCATGCCGCGCGCGGTGGCGGAGGCGGGCCTGTCCAACGGCAGCGCGCCGCTGGACGCGCTGGTGCCCCTCATCTCCCGCTTCATCTGAATCAGGTGTGGTGCGGGGGCGGCGGAGGCGGCTCGGGCGGCGGGCCCTTCCGGGGCGGCGCGCGGCGCGGCAGCGTGACGGTGAAGGTGGTGCCGTCGCGCTCGGTGGAGGTGACGTCCATGGTGCCGCCGTGGGCGTGGACGATCTCCCGCACGATGTAGAGCCCCAGGCCGTAGCTCATCTTCAGCGTGCGCGTCTGCTGCGGGCCCTGGCGGAAGGGCTCGAAGAGGTGGGGCAGGGTGGCCTCCGGGATGGGGCGGCCCTGGTTGTGGACCGTCATCACCACCTTGTTGCGCAGGCCGCGCGTGGCCAGGCTCACGGGCGCGTCCGCCGGGCTGTACTTGAGGGCGTTCTCCACCAGGTTGGACACCACCTGCGCCAGGCGGTCCGGGTCCCAGTGCCCCTGCGTGTTGCCCTTGTGCTCCACGACGATGTCGCGCTGCGGGTAGGCCACGCGGAACTCGTGCGCCACCTTGGTGAGCAGCTCCTTCGTGTCCGCGCCGCGCGGCTCGATGACCACGCCGCCCACCAGCCGCGCGCGGGTGAAGTCCAGCAGCAGGCGCGTCAGCCGCTCGATGCGCACCGCCGCGGTCGCGATGCGCTGGCTGGTGCGCGCCGTCTCCTCCGCGGTCCCGCCGGCCGCGAGCACGCGCGACCAGTTCATGATGGCGCCGAGCGGGCTGCGGATGTCGTGGCTGATGATGCCCATCAGGTGCTCCTGGAACTCGGAGTGCCGGCGCACCTCCTCCTCCGCCCACTTGCGCTGGGTGATGTCGCGGCTGATGCCGAAGAGGCCGAACACGGTCCCCTCCGGGTCGCGCAGCGGGCCCTTGGTGGACAGCCACACGCGCGGGTCCCCGTTGGGGTCCTTCTGGACGTCCTCGTAGGTGAGGGGGTGGCCCGCCTTGAGCACGTCCCGGTCGTGCCTCCGGTTGACCTTCACCTCGTCGGGCGGGAAGAGGTCCGCGTCCAGGCGCCCGCGCACCTCGGACACGGTGCGGCCCAGGGCGTGCGCGCCCGCGGAGTTGATGACCTGGTACCGGCCCTCCAGGTCCTTGATGTAGATGGCGTCGGTGGTGCCCTCCATCACGGACTGGAAGAGCTCGCCCGCGCGCTGCAGCTCGTGGCGGGCCTGGAACTCGCGGGTGATGTCGCGGCAGTGCACCAGCAGGCCGCCGTCCACCGGGCGGGCGCTCACCTCGAAGCAGCGGTCGCCCTCGTGCCAGCGGTGCTCGTAGGGCGCGGCGGGGGGCTGCTCGGTCGCGGGCGCGTCCAGGCGCAGGTGCTGGGCCAGCCCCAGCACGTCCGCCGCCTTCTTGCGCAGGTCGTCCCCCGGCTGGATGCGCGCGCCCAGCAGCTCCCGCATGCGCGGGCTCAGCCAGGTGATGCGCCAGCCCGCGTCCACGCCGAGGAAGGCCTCCGGCAGCCCCTCCAGCAGCGCGAGCAGACCCGGACCGGAGACCTCCGTCGGGGACGGGGCGGGGGGGCGGGAGCGCGGGCGGGCAGGGGCTTGGGCCATCGGCGGGTCGTTCGGGGTACGGGGGCGATTCCTTCAGGTGGGGAACACGGCGCTGCCGCGGAGCGTGCCCGGCCTCATCGCCGGAGCACGGGGCCTGGACAGCGGAGGGCGTCCTGTCCGCCCGTGACGCGATTCATGAACTCGTGGATTTCCGAGGGTAGGGAGGAACCTCCAGGAGGAAACGGGTCGGCGTCGTTCTTGTCGCCTGGCCCCCATGAGAGGTCCGCCACGCGACAGGAGACACGGCTCTGGAGGGGGACGGGGCGCATCCTCCCGGGACCATACCGCGCGAAACGCAAAGCGGGAGCCATCCCCGAGGGGGGGTGGGCGTTCCTTGCGGCACACCTCCAGCCAGCGCCCCTCCGCCGTGTGGCCATGGTGAAGGGTTGTGGCTGGAACGGATGGCTCCTCTCTCAAGAGCTGGGAACACAGGGGGGCGGACACCACCCGGGGAGCCCTCGGCCTAGGGCCGCTTCGTCTCCCGAGGCTCCTTGGACTCCCGGGCCTCGGCGTCGCCGCGCTCCAGCTTGCGGTAGAGCGTCTTGCGGTCCACGCCCAGGATGCGCGCGGCGAGCGTGCGGCTGCCGCCCACGGCCTCCAGCACGCGGTGGATGTAGCGGCGCTCCAGCTCCTCCAGCGTCACCAGCTCCGAGGGGTCCGTGTTCTCCGGCACCACGCGCGGCGTGCTGTAGTTGCGGATGCGCTCCGGCAGGTCGTCCACGGTGAGCTGCTCGAAGGACGTGAGCGCCACGGCGCGCTCGATGCAGTTCTGCAGCTCGCGCACGTTGCCCGGCCAGCCGTAGGCCAGCAGGCGCTGCGCCGCCGCGGGGGACAGCCCCACCACCTTCTTGCCCGTGCGGGACGCGAACTGCTCCACGAAGCGCTGCGACAGGAGCAGCACGTCGTTGCCGCGCGCGCGCAGCGGGGGCAGCTCCAGGCCGATGACGTTGAGCCGGTAGTAGAGGTCCTCGCGGAAGCGGTTCTCCTCCACCGCCAGCTCCAGGTCGCGGTTCGTCGCCGCGACGATGCGCGCGTCGAAGGGCATCTCCGTGTCGCCGCCCACCGGGCGCACCACGCGCTCCTGGAGCGCGCGCAGCAGCTTCGGCTGGAGCGTCATGGGCAGCTCACCCACCTCATCCAGGAACAGCGTGCCGCCGTTGGCCTTGATGAAGAGGCCCGTGCGCGAGGCCTTCGCGTCGGTGAAGGCGCCCCTGGCGTGGCCGAACAGCTCGCTCTCCAGGAGCTGCTCCGGCATGGCCGCGCAGTTGATGGCCACGAAGGGCCCCTCCTTGCGCCGGCCCCGCGCGTGGAGGGCCCGCGCGGCCACCTCCTTGCCCGTGCCGCTCTCGCCGGTGATCAAGACGGTGGCGTCCACGTCCGCCACCCGGTCGATGAGCGCGTAGGCCTGCTTGAGCGCGGGGCTCTCCCCCACGAGCGCGCCGTCGTCCTGGCGCTGGTCCAGCGCCTGGCGCAGCCTCCGCACCTCCGCGCGCAGGGCGCGGTGCTGCACGGCGCGCTCCAGCACCAGCACCAGCGCGTCCAGGTCGATGGGCTTGGTGATGAAGTCGTAGGCGCCCGCGCGGATGGCGGCCACCGCCGTCTCCAGGCTGCCGAAGGCGGTGACGACCACCACGGGGATGTCCGGCCGGTTGAGCACGATGCGCTCGCACAGCGCCAGGCCGTCCATGCCCGGCATGCGCAGGTCCGTGAGGACGGTGTCGAAGTCCTCGACGGCCAGCCGCTGGAGGGCCTCGTCCGCGGCGGCCACGGCCAGGGGCTGGAAGCCCCGGCGCTGGAGGCCCTTCTCCACCATGGCGCGCATCTCGCGCTCGTCTTCGACAATCAGGATGCGGCCTGGCATGCGTGTGTCCCCGGCGGCAGGTAGATGGAGAAACAACTCCCACGGCCCGGCTCGCTTTTCACGTCAATCCAGCCGCCGTGGTCCCGCACCATCCCATAGGAGACGGACAGCCCGAGCCCCGTCCCCTCGCCCACGTCCTTGGTGGTGAAGAAGGGCTCGAAGACGTGGGGCAGCACGTCCGGCGGGATGCCCGTCCCCTCGTCCTCCACGTCCAGCCGCGCCCAGTCCTGCTCCGGGCCGCCCACGTCCGCGGGCGGGGTGGCGCGCAGCACCTGCGAGCGCACCCGCAGGGTGCCGGGCCGGCTCATGGCGTGCAGGCCGTTCATCACCAGGTTGGTGAGCACCTGCTGGAGCTGCCCCGCGTCCACCTCCACGGTGAAGCCCGGGGGCACCTCCTGGGACAGCGTCACGCCCTTCTTGGTGGCCATGGGCTTGAGCAGGGACAGCGTGCGCTCCGCCAGCAGCGACAGGTCCTCCGGCGCGCGCGAGGGCGTGCGGCGCCGGGCGAAGTCCAGCAGCTGCCGGATGATGCCGGTCATGTGCTGCGCCTGCTGGAAGATGATGCGGGCGCACTCGCCCACCTCGTCGCCCTCCGCCTCGCCGGAGGAGACCATCTTCGCGCGGCCCATGACGACGTTGAGCGGCGTGCCCAGCTCGTGCGCCACGCCGGACGCGAGCTTGCCCACGGTGGTGAGCCGGTCCGCGTGGCGCAGGTGCTCCACCGTGGCCAGCCGCGCCGCCGTCTCCGCCGCCAGCCGCGCCCGCGTCTCCTCCAACTGCTCCCCCATCCGGTTCATGGCCACCGCCAGCGTCGTCAGCTCGTCGCCGCGCTCGCGCCGCAGGGGCACGCGCGCGGTGAGGTCGCCCTCGCCAATCCGCCCCGCCAGGTGCACCAGCTGCTCCACGGGCCGGCCCACCAGCCGGCGGCCCATGGCCATGGCGGCCAGGAGGAAGAAGAAGGACAGCGCCGCCGTGGCGATGAAGGTGCCCAGCACGGTGGCGCGCACGTGCTGCTCCTGCTCGGACAGGGACTCGGTGATTTCAATGGCGCCCATGCGCCGGCCCAGGAACACCGGCGTGTACGAGCGCAGCACGCCCGGGCTGTTGGACGTGTCCATCAGCCAGCCGTCGTTGCCCGCGCGCAGGCTGAGCAGCAGGGCCGGAGGCAGCGCCGGCGCGAAGCCGGAGCCCGGCCCGCCGTCCAGCCACACCCAGCGCAGCCGCACCTGCTCCTGGAAGCGGTTGGCCTGGTTGAGGAGCGTGAGCGCCTCGGACTCGCCCGCGAGCTGCCACGCCTTGCCGATGGAGCCGGCCAGCGTGTGGCCGAGCAGGCGGTGGTCGTGCTGGGTGTCGATCTCCGACCGGGCGAGCTCCCGGTTGACCTGGAACGCCTGGAGGCCGGCCATCACCGCGACGGCGAGCAGCACCAGGGCCAGGGTGAACTTGCGAGCGAGCTTCACGAAAAGGCAACCCCCGGTTCGTGCGTGAGGGGGAAGGAACACACGGACCGGGGAGGTACGCTACGGGTACCGCGGGTGCTGCGTCACGACAGCGTTTGGCTAGTTGCTGCTCGCGCCCTCGGCCGGCGCGGCGGGGGCCTTCTGGGAGGCGCCCTGCTTCGCCTTCTTCGCCTTGGCGCCGGCCTTCGGCTGGGTCTGGGCGGCGGGCGCGCTCTTGGGGGCCTTGGGCGCGGCGGCGAACGCGCCCATGGAGGCGAGGGACAGGGACAGACCGAGGACCAGGGCGGAAGTGCGCTTCATGGGAGAGACTCCGTGTGGGCCCGCGAGAAGTGGGATGCGGGGCCGACCGGGGGCTAGAGCATCGGCCATGCCAACCCACGCCCCCGAGCGGGGCGCCGCCAGGGCGGGGCGGAATGTCCACGCAGGCCTGGGGCACATTGCCCCGGCGGGGGCAGGATGCCCCGGGACCCCGCGGGCACGACGGAGCCACGTCCCTTCGAGGCGCGTGGCATGCGCCGTGCTCCTCCGTGCTCAAATGATCCACGCACCTCCACACGAAGGAGCGGCGCCGGCCGCGCGCATCCTGGTGGCCGAGGACGACGACGCGATGCGGGCGATGCTGGTGTACACGCTGCGGCGGGCCGGCTACACGGTGGTGGAGGTGGAGGACGGCTTCGAGCTGGGGGACTACATGGCGATGATGCGGGGCCACGGCGGCACGCTCGCGCCGCCGGACCTCATCGTCAGCGACGTGCGCATGCCGGGGCGCACCGGCCTGGAGGCGCTCGGGCGGCTGCGCGCGCAGGGCGTCACCTGCCCCGTGCTGCTGCTGAGCGCCTTCGCGGACGCGGAGACGCACGCGGAGGCGCTGCGGCTGGGCGCCCGGCGGCTGCTGGACAAGCCGGTGGACCTGGACGTGCTGAAGGCCGCGGTGCGCGACGCGGTGGCGCCCGCCTGAGTCAGGCCGGAGTCCCCGCGTCGGCCGGCGGGGCCTCGGGGAGGGGCTGGCCGTCCAGCTCGGCGCGCAGGCGCTCGCGGTCCAGCTCGTTCTCCCACCGGGACACGACGATGCTGGCCACGCCGTTGCCGATGAAGTTGGTGAGCGCGCGCGCCTCGCTCATGAACCGGTCGATGCCCAGGATGAGGGCCAGCCCCGCCACCGGCACGGACGGCACCACCGCCAGCGTGGCGGCCAGGGTGATGAAGCCCGCGCCCGTCACGCCGGAGGCGCCCTTGGACGTGAGCATCGCCACGCCCAGGAGCGTGGCCGTCTGCGTGAAGGTGAGGTGCACGTTGAGCGCCTGGGCCACGAACAGCGCCGCCATGGTGAGGTAGATGTTGGTGCCGTCCAGGTTGAAGGAGTAGCCGCTGGGCACCACCAGCCCCACCACGGACCTGGAGCACCCCAGCCGCTCCAGCTTCTGCATCAGCGGCACCAGCGCGGACTCCGACGAGGACGTGCCCAGCACCAGGAGCAGCTCCGCGCGGATGTAGCGCAGGAACTTGAGGAGGGAGAAGCCGGTCAGCCGCGCCACCAGCCCCAGCACGCCCACCACGAAGAGCGCGCACGCCAGGTAGAAGCACCCCATCAGGCGCAGCAGCGGCCCCAGGCTGGTGACGCCGTAGGCGCCCAGGGTGAAGGCCATGGACGCGCCCGCGCCAATGGGCGCCAGCTTCATCACCGTGCGGATCATGTGGAAGAAGGCCTGGGAGAGCGCCTCGAAGAGGACGACCACGGGCTTCGCCACGGGGCCGATGGCCGTCAGCGAGAAGCCGAGGAGCAGCGCCATCAGCAGCACCTGGAGCAGGTCGCCCTCGCCGGTGAAGGCGTCCACGAAGGTGCGCGGGATGAGGTGCAGCAGGAAGCCCGCGGTGGACTGGTCGTGCGCCTGCTGGGCGAAGCGGGCCACGGCGCTCGCGTCCAGCGTGCGCGGGTCCACGTTGAAGCCGGAGCCCGGCTTGAGCACCGACACCACCAGCACGCCGATGAAGAGCGCGAACGTGGAGACGAGCTCGAAGTAGAGCAGCGCCTTGCCGCCCACCCGGCCCACCTTCTTCATGTCCGCCACGTTGGCCACGCCCAGCACCACGGTCAGGAAGATGACCGGGGAGATGAGCATCTTCACCAGCGCGATGAACCCGTCGCCCAGCGGCTTGAGCTTCACCGCCGTGGACGGCGCGAGGTGGCCCAGCAGGCCCCCCGCGAAGATGGCGGCCAGCACCCACAGGTAGAGGCGCGAGGAGGACTTCGGGGGGGGCGCGGTGTCGGCGCTCATGGGGGTGTCCTCCTCAGGCCGACTCCTGCTCGGCTTCGTCCTTCTCGAACAGCTGCTCCAGCTCGCGGCGCGCGCGGACGATGACCTCCATCATCTTCTTCTCGTCCTTGAAGACCTTGGCGCTCTCCAGCATCAGGGCCTCGTCGTGCTCGCGGAAGCGCTCCACGGAGCGGCGGGCCTCCGCGAAGGTGAGGCCCAGCTCCTGGAGCACGTCGCCGGCCATGGCGAGGCTCGCGTCGAACGTCTCGCGCACCAGGTGGGTGACGCCCAGGTCCAGCAGGCGGTACGCGTGCTCGCGGTTGCGCGCCCGCGCGTAGAGGGTCAGGTGCGGGAAGTGCTCCTTCACCATCTGCGCGGTGCGCAGGGACGCGGCCATGTCGTCGATGGCCAGCACGAACACCCGGGCCTTCTCCGCGCGGGCCGCGCGCAAGAGGTCCAGCCGGGACGCGTCGCCGTAGAACACCTGGTTGCCGAAGCGCTGGATGAAGTCGATGTGCTCCGCGCTCGCGTCGATGGCGGTGAACCCGATGCGGCGGGCGCGCAGCAGGCGGGCCACCACCTGCCCCACGCGCCCCATGCCCGCGATGATGACCGGGTGGTCCTCCTCCGGGGACACGTCGTACTCGCGCTGCGGGCCCTGGCGCTGGAAGCGCGGCGCCACCCAGCGCTCGTGGAGGGCGGACAGGAACGGCGTCACCACCATGGACAGGCCCACCACCAGCACCAGCAGGTCCGCCTGCGCGCGGTCCATCACGTGGAAGGACACCGCCAGGGAGAAGAGGACGAAGGCGAACTCACCGCCCTGTGAGATGACCACCGCCAGGCTCTCCGCGCCGCCCGGCTTCTTCAAGCCCACGCGCCCCAGGCCGTAGAGCACCAGCGCCTTGAGGGCGGTGAGGCCCAGCACCAGCGCCAGCACGCGCAGGGGCTCGCGCGCGAGCAGCGCCAGGTTCACGGACATGCCCACGGCGATGAAGAACAGGCCCAGCAGGAGGCCCTTGAAGGGCTCGATGTCCGCCTCCAGCTCGTGGCGGTACTCGGACTCGGACAGCAGCACGCCCGCGAGGAACGCGCCCAGCGCCATGGACAGGCCCACCGCGCTGACCAGCGCCGCGGTGCCCACCACCACCAGCAGCGCCGTCGCGGTGAACAGCTCCTGGCTGTGCACGGACGCCACCGCGCGGAACACCGGCCGCAGCAGGTAGCGGCCCGCCACCACCACCACCAGCACCGCGCCCACGGCCTTCAGCGCCATCAGCCACCCGGGCTCCGTGGAGGGCGCGTCGGAGGTGCCCAGCAGCGGCAGCGCGGCCAGGAGCGGAATCACGGCCAGGTCCTGGAACAGGAGGATGCCGAAGGCCATCTGCCCGTGCTCGGTGGTGAGCTGGTTCTTCTCCGCGAGCAACTGGAGCGCGAACGCGGTGGAGGACAGCGACAGGCCGAAGCCCGCGATGAGGGCCGCGCCCCAGGCCAGGCCCAGCGCCCTGCCCACTCCCGCGAGCAGCACGCCCGTCAGCACCACCTGCGCGCCGCCCATGCCGAACACGTTGCGGCGCAGGCTCCACAGGCGCGACGGCTGGAGCTCCAGGCCAATCACGAACAGCAGCAGCACCACGCCCAGCTCCGCGATGTGGAGGATGTGCTCCACGTCGGAGATGAGCCCCGCGCCGTGCGGCCCGATGACCGCCCCCGCCGCCAGGTAGCCCAGCACCGAGCCCAGCCCCAGCCTCTTGAACAGGGGCACGGCGACCACCGTGGCGGCCAGGAACACCAGCGCCTGATGCAGGAAGGACATAAGGCGCCTGCATGGCACGCTGAAGGCCACCTCGGCAACAGGCGTGGGAGGTGGCCCCCTCAGGGCCGCGCGGCGTCAGTGCTCGTAGGTGTCGCGCGGGCGCGCGCTGCCGGCGGAGGACTGCGGCGCGGTGCCGGGGAGCCCCTGGTGCGGCGCCACGGGCAGCGTGAAGGTGAAGACGCTGCCGGTGCCCAGGATGCTCTCCGCGCGGATGGTGCCGCCGTGCGCCTCCACCAGGCCCTTGGCGATGGCCAGCCCCAGGCCGGTGCCGCGGGCGGCCGCGTCGCGCGCCTGCCAGTAGCGGTCGAAGATGTGCGGCAGCGCGTCCGGCGTGATGCCGTTGCCCGTGTCGCGCACGTCGAAGGACACCTCGTTGCCGCGCAGCACCGCCTTCACCGCCAGCGTGCCGCCCGGGGGCGTGAACTTCACCGCGTTGCCCAGCAGGTTGCCCATCACCTGGAGCACGCGGCTGCGGTCGCACTTCACGCGCGGGCCCTCGGTGGGCAGGTCCGCCTCCAGGTGCAGCCCCTTGGCCTCCGCCAGCGGGCGGATGGCCTCCAGCGCCTCCGTGGCCAGCGCCGCGGCGGTGTGCTCGCCCAGCTCCAGCGGCAGGTGCCCCGCCTCCAGGCGGCCCCAGTCCAGCAGGTCGGAGATGAGGCGCGACATGCGCTCCGCCGCGTCGTTGATGCGCGTGGCCTGCTTCGCCACCGCCTCGCCGCCCGGCTTGCCCGCCGTGCCGCGCAGGAGCAGCGCCGCGCCCAGCTGCACCACGCCCAGCGGGTTCTTCAGGTCGTGCGACACCACCGCGAGCAGGTCCTCGCGCGCGCGGGCCGCCCGGCGGGACTCCCCCACCAGCCGCGCGTTGTCGATGGCCAGGCTCGCGCGCAGGCACAGGTCCTCCGCCAGCGCCAGGTCGTCCGGGCCGTAGCGCCGCCCGGAGCCGGAGCTCACGAACGTCACCGCGCCCAGCGTGTGGCCGCGCGCGCGCAGCGGGATGATCATGTACGAGCGCGCCTGGAGCGCCTCCAGCATCGCCGGGTGCGCGGGCTCCGCCGCGGCCGCGCGCAGGAGCGACTCCGTCACCGCCGGCACCAGCTCCGGCTCGCCCGTGCGCAGCACGCGCAGCAGGCCCACCGGCGCGTCGTCGCGGAGCTCCGTGCGCATGGGCAGGCTCCGGGCGCGCTCCTGCTGCGTCGGGTCCAGGCACGCCACCGCCGCGCGGCCCACCCACGGGCCGTGCTCCAGCGCGTCCACCAGGCACCAGTCCGCCAGGTCCGGCACCGCCAGGTGCGCGAGCAGCGTGTACATGCCCTGCGGATCCGGCGGGTGGGTGAACAGCGTCGTCATCGCCTGGTAGAGGAAGGACCGGCGGCGCTCGGCCGTCTCCACCTCCGCGCGCGCGGCCTGCTCCAGCTCCAGGGCCCGGGAGTAGACGGCCTCGGCCTCCGTGAGCGCCCGCGCCGTCACCAGCACCGCCGGGGACGCGTCCGCCTCCGAGCCCAGCGGCGTGAGCACCAGCGCGTGCCGGCGGACGCCCCGCGGGCCCGGCCAGGGCGCCTCCACGGTGGCGGGCTCGCGCAGCGTCACCACGCGCACGCGCGCGGCCTCCAGCGCCGTCAGCGCCTCCTGCGGCAGCCCCAGCTCGCTCCAGTGCCGGCCCGAGAGCGCGCACGCCTCGCGGCCGAGCGCCCGGGCGCCCGCAGCGCTACACGACACCAGCCGCCCCGTGCCATCCAGCAGGTAGGCAGGGTCGGGGATGGCGGCGAACACCGCTTCGTAGGCCAGTCCGGTCGTGGGAGCGCTCATCGGGAAGAGGGGACGTGGGGACGCCCCGATTGGACTCGATATTGACACTCCGGGCCAGGGGCGCCATTCCGCTCGGGCCCGCGCGCGGATGAATTTCACTCAACCAACACTTCAGGTGAGCCGCCCCGCGGGCTGGAGCAGGGCCAGCAGCCGCCGGGGAATCTGCCCGAGCGGCAGGACCTCGTGCGCCAGGTTGGCTGCCACCACCACGGCGGGCATGCCGTAGACCACGGACGTCGCCTCGTCCTGGGCGATCACCCGCCCGCCCGCCTGGTGCAGGTCCCGGATGCCGTCCAGGCCGTCCTGGCCCATGCCGGTGAGCACCACCGCCAGGGCCGTCTGCCCGTAGGCGCGGGCCACCGCGCGGAAGAGCCAGTTGGCGGACGGGCGGAAGCCCTGGATGGGCGCGGCGCCGGACACCTGCGCGCGGTGGTCCTGGGTGACGCCCAGGTGCTTGTCGTCCGGGGCCAGGTACACGGTGCCGGGGGCCAGCGGCTCGCCGTCCTCGGCCACCTTCACCTGGAGCTTCGTGGCCGTGCCCAGCCACGTGGCCAGGCCGGAGCCGAAGCCCAGCGCGATGTGCTGCACCACCAGGATGGGGGGCGGGGGCGCCTCCCGGGCGCCCAGGTCGGAGAGGATGCGGTAGAGCGCGGCGGGGCCTCCGGTGGAGGCGGCCATCGCCAGCACGGCCGGCGGGCGGGCGCCGGGCGTGGGCGTGGCCTCCGGCGGGGTCTGGGGCGGGGTGGCGCGGTCCGGCCAGCGGCGCACCACCTTCACCTGGGCCATGGCCTTGAGCGTGTCGCGCAGGCGGCGGCTGTCCGCCTCGAAGTCCGACGACTCCGGGCCCACCGGCTTCTGGAGCACCGCGAGCGCCCCGGCCCTCAGCGCGGCCATGGACGTCTGGATGTCGCGCTCCACCAGCGTGGACACCACCACCACCGGCGTGGGCACCTCCGTCATGATGCGGCGGGTGGCGTCCAGGCCGTCCATGCGCGGCATCTGGATGTCCATCGTCACCAGGTTCGGCTGGAGGCGCTGGCACAGCTCCACCGCCTCCAGGCCGTCCTTCGCCTCGCCCACCACGGTGAGCGCCGGGTCGGTGCGCAGGATCTCCACCAGCAGCCGCCGGGCGGTGGGCGAGTCCTCGGCCACCAGGATGCGCAACGGTTCGGTCTTCATAGCAGTCGCCTCAGGGTCTCCAGCAGGCTCGTGGGGTCAAACGCGCTCTTCACGATGTAGGCGCTCGCGCCGGCTTGCAGGCCGCGCGCCTTGTCCTCGGGCTTCTCGCGCGACGTGACGAGCACCACCGGCACCCGCCCGAAGCGGGGAGAGGTGCGCACGGCCTCCGTCACCTGGAAGCCGTCCATGCGCGGCATCTCCACGTCCAGCACCAGCGCGTCCGCGCCGCCGGCCTGGAGCCGCTCCCAGGCCTCCGCGCCGTCCGCGCACGCGGTGACGTCGTAGCCGGCGCTCTCCAGGATGCTCTGCTCCAGCATGCGCGTCGTGGGCGAGTCGTCCGCCAGCACCACGCGCCGGCGCGCCACCCGCTCCTTGGGCGTGGGGAAGAACTGGGCGGAGGGGCGCCCCCCCGCGGCCCGCACCAGCGACGCGGGGCTGAGGAGCAGCGCCATGCGCCCATCCGGCAGCACCGCCGCGGCGGCCACGTGCCGCGCGCGCTTCACGCGGCTGCCCAGGGAGCGCACCAGCACCTCCTGCTCCGCGATGACCTCGTCCACCACCAGCGCCGCCTGCGCGGTGCCCGCGGACAGCACCACCGCGGGGGGCCGCGCCCGGGGCGGCCCCGGGGGCAGGTCCAGCACGCCCGCGAGCGACGCCAGCGGCACCAGCGCCTCCGGCGTCACCCAGGACATGCGGCCCTCCACCTCGCGCACGTCGGCGGGCGACAGGCGCAGCAGCCGGTCCACGCCCTCGCTGGCGAGCGCCAGCACCTGGCCGCCCACGGACACCAGCAGCACGCGCAGGGTGCTCAGGGTGAGCGGCACGTCCAGCGTGAAGCGGGTGCCCTGGCCCGCCTTGAAGGCCACCTCCACGCTGCCGCGCAGGGCCTCCACCTGGGCGCGCACCACGTCCAGGCCCACGCCCCGGCCGGACACCGCCGTCACCCTCCGCGCGGTGGACAGGCCCGGCAGGAACACGAGCCGCGCCGCCTCCTCGTCGTCCTCGGGCGCCTCCAGGCCCCGGGCCCGCGCGCGCTCGCGCAGGGACTCCAGGTCCAGGCCGCGGCCGTCGTCCTCCACCGCCACCTCCACCCGGCTGCCGCGCAGCCGCGCGGACAGCACCACGCGGCCCTCCTCCGGCTTGCCGTGGCGCGCGCGCTCCTCCGGCGCCTCCAGGCCGTGCGCCACCGCGTTGCGCACCAGGTGCAGCAGGGGCTCGCGCAGGGACTGGAGCAGCGAGCGGTCCAGCTCCAGCCCGCCGCCGTGCACCTCCATGCGCACGCGCCGGCCCAGGCCGTGCGCCACGTCGCGCGCGGCGCGCTCCAGGCCGGTGCAGCCCTCCTCGAAGGGGAGCATGCGCGAGCGGCGCACCTCGTCATCCAGGCCGGTGGAGGACTGGAACAGCGCGCGGCGGTCCTGCGCCAGCACGCGCGCCACCCGCGCCAGCTCCAGCTCCACGCGGCGCAGCGTCGCCTCGGACTGCGTGCCGCGCACCGCCTCGCGCAGGCCGGCCACCTCGTCGCGCAGCGCCTCCAGGGACTCGGCGTGGCCCTCCAGGCGCAGCATCGCCACGCGCAGCTCGCCGCTGCGGCCCAGCAGCGCGTCCAGCTTCTGCCCGGACACGCGCACCGGCAGCGTCTCCCCGCTGACCTGCGCGGGGACGGGGAGCTCCGGCTCGGGCGCCTCCGGGGGCGGCTGCCCGCCGGCGGGGGGCGGCGCCGGCCTCGGCGCGGTGCCGGGCGCCGACGCCCGGGCCGGCGCGCCGTGCGCGGCCTGCTCCAGCTGGGGCAGCAGCGCCTCCAGCGGCGAGCCGGCCAGCTCCTGGCGCGACGCCAGGCGGCGGCCCGCGTCGTCCAGCGCGTCCACCGTGGCGAAGCACAGCTCGAAGAGGTCCGGCGCGGGCGCGCGCCCGTGGATGAGCGGCTCCAGCACCTCCTCCATGCGGTGGCAGGCGTTCTCCACCATGCTGGTGCTGGCCGCGCGCGACGCGCCCTTCACGCTGTGCAGCGTGCGCAGCAGGCCGGGGATGAGCTCCCTCGCGCGCGCCGGGGCCTGCTCCAGCGCGAGCAGGTCCCGGTTGAGGGACACCACGTGCCCCTCCAGCTCCTCCAGGAACGAGTCCAGCAGCGCCTGCGCCAGCCTGTCGCGGTCCATGGGCATGGGTTAGCGCCCGAACTCCCCGAGCAGCCCCTTGAGCTTCTGGCCCATGGCGTTGATGTCCTGCATCGCGCGCTCCGTCTGCCGCGACGAGATGAGCCCCTGCTGCGTGGCCTGGTTCACGTCGTGCATCGCCTGGCGGATCTGCCCGATGCCGGTGGCCTGCTGGTTGGCGGACGCGGCGATCTGCGCGGCCGTGAGCGACGCCTGCGTGAGCAGGTCCGCCAGCTGCTGGATGGTGGCGCCGGCCTCCGTGACGACGCGCGTGGCGGCGGACACGCTCTTGGTGCCCTCCTCCGTGGTCATCACCGCGCCGTGGGTGGCCTTCTGGATCTGCCCGAGGATCTGGCGCACCTGCGAGGTGGCCTTCTTGGACTGGTCCGCCAGGGCCTTCACCTCGGAGGCGACGACGGCGAAGCCGCGGCCGTGCTCGCCCGCGCGGCTCGCCTCGATGGAGGCGTTGAGCGCGAGCATGTGCGTCTGCTCGGAGATGTCATTGACGGTGGTGATGATGTCGCCAATGGCCTGGGCCTGCTCGGCCAGGGCGAGGATGCGCGACGCGATGGACTCCACCTGCTCGCGCACGGCGCCCATGGCGGACACCGCCTCCTCCACGGCGCGGCGGCCGGAGCGGCCCACCTCCTCCGAGTGGCGGGCGGACTCGCTCACCGCGCGGGCGCGGCCGGCGGCCTCCTCCGACGTCTTGGTGATCTCCTCGATGGTGCTCACCGTCTCCGTGACGGCGGTGCCCTGCTCCTGGGCGCCGGCCACCTGCTCGGTGGTGCTGGCGAGGATCTCGGAGGACGCGCCGGCCAGCTGGTTGACGAACTCCGCCACGGTCTTGAGCGTGTGCTCGCGCTGCTCGGCCTGCTTCGCCAGCTGGACCTCCGCCTGCTGGCGGCGGTCGGCCATGGCGTTGAAGGCGCCGGCCAGGTCGGCCATCTCGTCCTTGCCGCGCACGTCGATGCGGTGGGTGAGCTCGCCCCGGCCCAGCTGCTCCGCGCCGAAGGTGAGCTTGCGCAGGGGGCCGGTGATGCCGCGGGTGATGACGAAGCTGCCCACGCCCACGATGGCCAGGCCCAGGAGCGTGCCCAGCGCCAGCACCCAGACGCTGCGCTGCGCGGCCTGGGTCGCGGCGTCGGAGTAGGTCTTCCAGCGGTCCTCCTCGGTCTCGCGCATGTCCGTGATGATCTCCCGGATGGCCTCCATCTCCCGCTGGCCCCGGTTGGTCTTCACGATGGCCTGGGCCGCCTCGAAGCCCTGCTCCCGGCGGACGCGGACGGTGTCCGCCAGCTCGTCCAGCTTGCTCGTGACCATCGGCTCCAGCTTCGCGAAGCGCGAGCGCTGGTCCGGGTAGCGGGCCATGGCGGGGCGCAGGGCCTCCAGGTCCGTGCGCAGCTCGGTCAGGGCGTTCTGGTACGGGCGCAGGTAGGACTCGTCGCCGGTGAGGATGAAGCCGCGCTGGCCGGTCTCCGCGTCCACGACGAGCGCGCGCACCTCGCGCAGCAGCTTGTAGTTGTTGTGGGCCTCCAGCAGGCCCTCGGTGGTGGTGGTGAGCTGCTGGGCGCCCTGGAAGGCCACGCCGGCGATGACCAGCAGGACCAGCAGGGACAGCCCGAAGCCCAGCGCGATGCGATTCCCGATGCTCATGCGACTCCTTCTTCGGACAGCTCGAACACGAGACGGTCGTCGGCGAGGAGGGCCTCCCCCTCCAGGACGAGCGTGCCGTCGGGGCCGACGCCGGACACCAGCGCGCCCGCTTCCTCTTCCAGGGAGGGCGGCGCGGGCAGCAGCTCCGCGCCCGCCAGCACCGTCACCTCCTCCACCTCATCCGTGCGCAGGCCCAGCTCCGCGCGGGCCGCGCCCACCACCAGCACGGGGCCGGTGCCCTGCGACGCGGGCCGGCCGAACAGGGGGGCCAGCTCCACCACGGGCAGCACCTCGCCGCGCAGCAGCGTCAGGCCGCGCAGCAGCGGCGGCGCGCCCGGCAGCGGGGTGAGCTCCGGCGCGCGCATGACCTCCAGGATGAAGCGCGACTCCAGGGCATACGCCTGGCCCGCGGCCTTGAAGCGCACCATCTCCCGCTGGCTGCCGGGCAGGACGGGGACCTCCGCCGGGCGGGCCAGGGCGCGCGCGCGCGCGTCGAGCGCTTCGCGGGCGGCCTCGTCGGAGAAGGTGTCGCGCGCCTCGGTGTCGCGCTCCAGCGCCTCCAGCCGGGCCCGGGCCTTGTCCCAGTCGATGTTTCCCTCGCGCTTCGCCATCCGCTCGCCTCGTCAGCCTTCCATCCGCTCCAGGCGCCGCGACTCCGCGCGGGCCACGTCCGCGAGCGCGCCGGCCCGCTCTCCCTCCGCCAGCGGCACCAGCGCCTCTGGCGGCAGCTTCCGGCACAGCCCCTCCGCCTCGCGGTAGGCCCGGGCGGCGGCGGCGGGTTGGTCCTGCCGGCGCAGCACGTGGCCCAGGAGCAGGTGGCCCACCGCGAGCCCCGGCTCCAGGTAGAGCGCCTGCCGGGCGGAGCGCTCCGCCTCGGTCAGCCGCGCCTGTCCCAGCAGCAGCAAGGCCTCCAGATACCGCAGACCGGCGACCAGTGGGTGACGAACCGAGGCCTCCGCGCACGCGAACAGCGCCGCGCGGGGATCCAGGTTGGCCAGTGCACGAACCGCGGCCAGGGCGCCCTCCGGGTCGGCGGACTGCGCGCCTGCTCGCCGCGCGGCCTCGCGCCAGTCGCCCCGGGCCAGCGCCACCCGCACGGCCTCCAGCGCCTCCACGCTGAGGGTGAAGCGGGGCCGCGTCCCGGACGTGGAGGCCTCGCCGGGGCGGACCGCCGGAGCCCTCGCGGCGGGCGCGCCGCGAGCGGGAGACGTCCCCGAGGCGGGAGCGCCGCCGCCCAGCAGGCCGGAGCCCGGGGCGGGTGCGCCGCCGGAGAGGCCGGTGCCCGGAGCGGGCCTCCCGGCGACCGGCGGCGCGGGGGGCGCCAGAGGAGGGGGGGGCTCGGTCCGCGCGGGGAGCGAACCGGAGCCGGGGGCCGCCACGGTGAAGGGCGTGCCGTCCGCGCGCAGCGGGGCCAGCGGCTGGAGCGGGACGAAGTGCCCGGCGCTCGCGCCGGCCAGGGGCTTGCGGTACAGCACGCCCCACTCGGTGAGGACGGGCTCGAACGGCGCGTAGTCCCCGAGCGGCGGATCCGACGGCCCCGTGAACAGGTAGCCCCCGTCATCCAGCGACGCGTGGAGCCTGCGCGCCACGCCCTCGATGGTGGCGCGGTTGAAGTAGATGAGGACGTTGCGGCAGAAGATGACGTCCAGCTGCCAGATGCCGCTCTCGGCCGACGGCCACGTCTCCAGCGCCAGGTTGAGGTAGCCCAGCTGCACGTGGCGCTTCACGTCCGGGGACAGCGAGTAGAAGCGGCCCTCCTGCGTGAGGTGGGGGCGCATGCGGTCCGCGGAGGGGCCGCGCAGGGACCAGTCCGTGTAGCGGGCCTGCTGGGCGCGGTGGAGCGCCGTGCGCGACACGTCCGTCGCGCGCACGGTCATGTGCTCCTCCCAGCCCTCGGCCATCAGCAGCGCGGCGATGGAGTAGGGCTCCTCGCCGGAGGAGCACGCCGCGCTCCACGCGCGCACCTGGTGGTCCGGCCCCAGGCGCTCGCGCAGCTCCGGCAGCACCACGCGGCGCAGGTGGTCGAAGTGCTCGTGGGTGCGGAAGAAGTACGTCTCCCCGATGGTGAGCTCGGTGAGCAGGTCGTCCAGGAGCGCGCTGTCGAAAGACAGCTCGCGCAGGTAGGCCTCCACGTCCTCCTGGTCGGCGCGGGCCATGGCGCGCTGGATGCCCTCCAGCGCGGCGGCCAGGCAGCTGGGCGCGGCGAGCCCCGCGCGCTCCTCCACCAGGGCGAGCACCTCCTTGAAGCCCGGGGGGAGGACGCCGCCAATCAAGCAGGCTCCGAGAGGGCCCCGAGCGCGGTGTCGAGTTGCAGGGCCTCCGCCTCGGAGAGGAAGGCGCGCAGGTCGTGCACGAGCACGAGCCCGTCCGGGAGCTTCGCGGCCCCGGCCACGTACCCCACGCCCGGCAGCTCCCGGGGGGAGGGGTCCCACTCCCCGGCGGTGATGGCGTGCAGTCCCTCGGCCCGGTCCACGCGCAGCGCCACCTGCCGTTGCCCGGCGCTGGCGACGATGAAGTGGTCCATGGGGGACAGCGCGCGAGCGGGGTGGCGGAAGCGGCGGCGCAGGTCCAGCACGGGCAGCAGGTCGCCGCGCAGGTTGAGCAGGCCCTCCACCACGTCGGGGGCCTGGGGCAGGGGCGTGAGGCGCGCGGCGCGCACCAGCTCGCGCACGTCCTCCACGGGCAGGCCATAGCGCTGCCGCTCCAGGGTGAACAGCAGGACTTCCTGTGGGCGGGCCTCCGAGGGGGGATTCATGGATGCGCGTGGCAGGCTACAGGAGGCCGGGCCCCCGGGGGATTCAGGATGTGGGCCCGTCTTCCAGAGAACGCTCTCCGGAGGACGAGCGCAGGTCCCGGCCAGGAGCCAACGTCTGGCGGGACGCTTGGAGTCCCGAGGAAACGCTTTTTCGTCCGGGCCGTCTGCCCGGGGGACAGTCGCCCGTCGGCATGGGGCCGGGCATCGTGAGGCACATGGTTCAGCACGTCATCGTCGTGGGCGCGGGCCCGGGGGGCCTGACGGCCGCCATCAACCTGGCGGGGCAGGGCTTCCGGGTCACCGTGGTGGAGAAGGACGCGGTGCCCGGCGGCCGGATGAAGGGGCTCACGCTGGGCCAGGACGGCGAGTACGCGCTGGACACGGGCCCCTCCATCCTCCAGCTGCCGGGCATCCTGAGGCAGACCTTCCAGCGCGCGGGGAGGCGGCTGGAGGACTACGTCACGCTGGTGCCGGTGGATCCGAACACCCGCGTGCACTTCTGGGACGGCACGCACCTGGACACGCGGCGCGACCTGGCGCGCATGGGCCGGGACCTGGAGGCCTTCGGCGCGGGCAGGGGGCGCGCGCTCCAGGAGTGGATGGCGGACGGGCGGCGGAAGTACGCGCTCGCGTACGAGAAGTTCATCTGCACGAACGCGGGCGGCCTGGACTACTACGCGCCCTGGCGGCTGGCGCCCACGCTGCGCTTCAAGCCGTGGCAGACGCTCTACAAGCAGCTGGACTCGTTCTTCCACGACGACCGGATGACGTACGCGCTGGCGTACCCGTCGAAGTACCTGGGGCTGCACCCGACGACGTGCTCGTCGGTGTTCAGCGTGATTCCGTTCATCGAGCTGGCCTTCGGCGTGTGGCACGTGCGGGGCGGCTTCCGGGAGCTGGCGCGAGGGATGATGAGGTGCGCGCAGGACCTGGGCGCGACGTTCCGCATGGGCGCGGCGGTGGAGCGCGTGCGCACGGAGGCGGGGCGCGCGGTGGGCGTCCGGCTGACGGATGGCGAGGTGCTGGACGCGGACGCGGTGGTGGTGAACGCGGACCTGGCGTACGCGGCGCGCAACCTGGTGGCGCCGGAGCTGCGCGAGGGCACGCGGCTGTCGGACGGGGCGCTGGAGCGGGCGAGGTACTCGTGCAGCACGTTCATGGCGTACTACGGGCTGGACACGACGTACGCGGACCTGCCGCACCACCTCATCTACCTGTCGGAGAGCGCGAGGCGCACGGACCGGGACGCGCTGGAGGACCGCACGGTGGACGTGGAGGATCCGCCCTTCTACGTGTGCAACCCGGGAGTGACGGACGGCTCGGGGGCGCCGCAGGGGCACTCCACGCTGTACGTGCTGGTGCCCACGCCGAACACGGCGCGTCCGGTGGACTGGGCGAAGACGGAGGTGACGCTGCGCGAGCGCATCCCGAGGATGCTGGAGAAGGTGGGCATCCGGGGGCTGCGCGAGCACGTGAGGGCGGAGCGCTACTTCACGGCGGAGACGTGGCGGGACGACTTCAACGTGTTCCGGGGCGCGGTGTTCAACCTGTCGCACACCTGGATGCAGTTGGGCCCGCTGCGGCCGCGCGTGAAGAACGCGCAGGTGGAGGGCCTGTACTTCGTGGGCGGCGGCACGCACCCGGGGAGCGGGCTGCTGACCATCATGGAGAGCGCGAACATCGCGGCGGACTACCTCACGCGCGAGGCGGGCCAGGGGCCGCTGAGGGGCTGGCCCTACGTGCCGCCGCTGGAGGACGACGGCGGCGCACAGGCGCCGCTCCGCGTGGCGCGGAGCGGCTGAGGCGAAGCGGGTCACGCGGCGCCGGGGCGGCAGCTCACCTCCACGAGGATGCCGCCGGGGGCGCGGCAGTAGACGAGGGTGCCCCGGTTGTTGCGGAGGACGTCGGACACCTCCAGGCCGTCGGCCTTCACGCGCGCATGGAAGGCGAGCACGGGGGCCTCGGAGTCCTGGAGGAAGCCGACGTGGAAGTCCTCGGGGAAGACGTCGGTGTCGCGCTTGCGGCGCTGGAGGATGAGCACGAAGCCATCCGTCCCGCCGAGCATGGCGATGGCGGGCGAGTCATGGTTCTTCGCGTGCGACGTGAAGCCGCAGTAGCGCGTGAAGAAGCGGGCGGTGGCCTGGACGTCGGGGACCTGCAAATCAAGGTGGTTCAGCTTCATGGTGGACCTCGCGAGGGCACACGCGTGCCTTCGAAGGGCCGTGGGTCCTGAATCCCGAGGGAGACGGACAAGGGCTTCCACCATGGAAGTGACCGGGGCTCACCGAACCGGTCCGCCGTTTTTCGACCGGCGTGGAGGCTAATGCCCTGGCGGACGGAATGCCAGACTACGACACGTACCGCTCCGCCAGCTCCGACACCTGCCCCGTCGCCTGGGCCACCGCCGTCGCCGCCTCCTGCGTCGTGCCCAGCTGCCGCAGCGTCGCGGCCATCAGCTCGTCCATCTCGCTCACCGCGCTGAACAGCTGATCCACGCCCGCGTGCTGCTGCGCCACGGCCTCCGCGATCTGCCGCACCGCCGCCGCGGACTCGTGCGTGAGCTTGATCAGCTCCCGCAGCCGCTCGCCGCTCTTGCGCAGCGGCACCAGCGCCGCCTCCACGCCCTGGGCGCTCTTGTCCGCGGTGACGACCGCCTCGCCCGTGGCGGCCTCCATGCCCTCCAGCAGCCCGCGCACCTGCCCCGTCGCCTTGATGGACTGGTCCGCCAGCTCGCGCATCTGCCGGGCCACCACCGCGAAGCCCCGGCCCTGCTCGCCCGCGCGGCTCGCCTCGATGGCCGCGTTGATGGCCAGCATGTGCGACTGGTCCGCCAGCGACTTCACCACCTCCGACACCCGGCCCACCTCGCGGGCCCGCGTGCCCAGGTCCACCACCTGCTGGTTCAGCCCGTGCGTCAGGCCCCGGATGTCGTCGAGCCCCTGCTCCGTGCCCGCCAGCGACTCCTCGCCCAGCCTGCCCATGGCCGCGGCGCGCTCCGCCACCTGTAGCACGCTCCCCGCGCGGCTGGCCGCCAGCCTCGACATCTGCTGGATCTCCTGCGCCGTCGTGCGCGCCTGGTGGATGGCCGCCGCCTGCCGCGACAGCGTGCGGTTCTGCTGGTCGCTCGCCTCCGTCAGCCGCGTGCCCGCCTTCGCCAGGTGCCCCGCGGACGAGCGCAGCGACCGCGGCAGCTCCTGCAACTGCTCGTAGAGCAGCCACGTGCGCGCGGACAGGTCGCCCAGCTCATCCGTGGACACCCACTGCGGCGGCGCCGCGCGGCCCTCCACCAGCGCGTCCAGCGACGCCCCCACCGCCCTCGCCCCCTGCGCCAGCCGGCGCGCCGCCCACGCCGCCGTGAAGATGGCCCCCAGCGCCGCGAACCCGCCCAGGAGCGCCACCGGCAACGTCAGGTCGCGCTGCAGCGGATGGATGCGCGAGCGCACCCGCGCCGCGCCCTGGTACTCGCCCGACAGCTCCAGGTCGTCCGCCAGCGCGGACAGGTTCTTCTCCAGCCGCAGCTGCAGCGTGGCGATGCTCGTGATGCACGTAATCAGCAGCGCGGACACCACGATGGCCGGCAGGAACCAGCTCTGCCGCGGCAGGAACAGCCCCTCGCCAGGGGGGCGCTCGTGCGGCGCCCGGCGGAACGCCTCCAGCGTCACCGCCGCCAGCGCCTTCTCGTAGAGCATGTACATGATGGGCGCGCTGAAGAGGCCCGCGCTCATCGCCACCGCCACGCCCACCAGGATGACGCGCGGCGGCCGCTCCAGCGCCAGGCCGATGGCGCCGTTGAAGAAGATGCCGCCCAGGAACCAGCCCGCCTGCGCCTCCACGAACGTGAGCACGCCCGGCAGCCGCAGCAGCCGCCCCAGCCGCTCCGCCGGGTCCGCCTCCGCCTCCACCGCGTGCCGGAGCAGCGCCCCCACCGCCCCGATGGGCACCACCAGCGCCAGCCCGCCAATCACGATGGGCGTGACGACGCCCAGCACGAACCCCGCGCTGCTCGCGTCCACGTCCAACAGCTGCATGTCGACGTAGATGGCCGGCGCCACCGCCACCGTGACGACCAGGGTCCGCAGCAACAGCAGCTTGAAGAGCAACGCCTGGGTCGACGTGGGTGATGGCTGTTTCATCAGGTGACGGATCCGGGGACCGCGCAAGCCTGAGCGGGAAGCGCGGGTGCGTCAATGCAACGTCCACGTCTTGTCTCGGCCGGTGGCGTGGACTCCCGGGTCTCCGTGAATAACAGGGACGTGGCAGGTAGGCGGGGCGGGGCGCGTGTCGTCCCGGCGCGCGCCGCTCGCCGTCCCCTGCCGGACATCCTGGAGTGTCTCAACCCCGTCACGGCCCGCGGGGGGCAGCCATGCGGACGAGCCACCGCCGCCTGCCGCCGGCCCATGACGTGAGCACGTTCACTCCCACAACGATTCACCCGACGTCAGGAGGAACACCATGGGCGAGTGGACTGACAAGGCCAAGGGCAAGGTGAAGGAAACCGTGGGGGTCGCGACCGGCGACCGCTCCCTGGAAGCCGAGGGCAAGGCGGACACGCTCAAGGGCAAGGTCAAGGGCGTGGTCGAGGACGTGAAGCACGCCATCAAGGACAAGCGCGACGAGCGCGAGGAAGTGCGCCGCGGCGACGCGGAGCCCTCCCAGCGCTAGCTCGCGAGACACCCACCGCCGTTGAAACCGTTCGGGCCGCGGAAGCCAGCGCTTCCCGCGGCCCGGGCTGTCTTCACCGCGCGGCGCGCTACCGCCGGAGCTTGTCGCAGGGACACGCCACCTCGAGGAAGGTGGTGGACTTGCCGCTGAGCATCACCCAGAGACAGCGCAACACACAGGCTGTTCCGAACTCCCGGTAGATGAGTCCCAGGTTGGCAACCACCTCACGTCCGGTGATGACCCCGCGCATGTTCCCGCTCCCTTGCGTCCTGCCGTCCGACCCGCCGCCCACGGCCCCCCGCGGGGGCCGGGCAGAGGTCTTTGCAAAGGGCTGGCCGAGCCTCCGAAAACGCCCGGGTTCCCCAGCGTCGCGCGGTGGACGTTCCAAGCCGTTGAAACAGCGGCCCTGAACGCCCGCCTGCCCTGGAGTCCTTGAACGAAGCGGTGCGGCGCCCTGAAAACGTTACAGCGCCAGGCCCCGGCCAGGGACCGGAAGGCCTGTTCGCCCGCGCCCACTCACGCGTCCCCTCGGGCCGTGCCGCTCGCGCGGTCCTCCGCCCGGCCGTGGGAGCGGCGTCCCTGCGAGACGGGTGGCACATGGACCGACGGAGCTGAATGTATGTCCATGAGGGCCCGCGTGAGCCGCCGCGCCTGAGACCCATGGGGTGCATCCCAGCGGCAGTGGTGGAAGGGAGTCGAGATGAGGCCAACCGTGTCTTCCGGAAGGACCCTGCCCCTGCTGCCCGACGGCCTCCTCCGCGCCCAGCGGGGGCTGCACCGGGTGGCGGTGGGGCTGGACTTCTCCCTCCAGTCCGAGTTCGCGCTGGCCCGCGCGCTGCGGCTTCCGCTCGCGTACGGGGCGGCCTTCAGCGTGCTGCACGTGAGCCCGTCGCTGGACGGCCACGCGGGCCCGGCCGGGGCGGTGGCTGGCGAGCGGTGCCTGCGCCGGTCCGTGACGTCCGCGGTGAGGCGGCTGCGGCAGCGGCCGGACGTGGACGTGCGCGAGGAGCTGCGCACCGGTGACGCGCCCCACGAGGCGGCGGAGCTGGCGAAGGACCAGGGCGTGGAGGTGCTGGTGGTGGGCCGGCCGCACCTGGGCCAGCCGGTGGCCCCGCTGCCGGAGGACTCCATGGTGATGCGGCTGGTGCGGGAGGTGGACGCGTCCGTGCTGGTGGTGATGCCGCACCCGGGCCGCGTCTACCACCGGCCCCTCGTCGCGGTGAACTTCTCGCGGGAGTCGCGCCGCGCGCTGGAGTTGACGATGCGCCTGTGTCCCGCGTCGACGCCCATCGAGGTGCTGCACGTGGTGGACCTGCGCGAGGAGGCGGCGGCCCTGCGCCGGCAGGACGTCCCCCTGGCGCGGGAGCTGCAACTGCGGCAGGAGCGCGAGGACGCGACGCGCAGGGCGCTCGGGCGCTTCCTGGCGCCGTACCGGGAGACGGGCCGCGTGCTGGAGAGCCGCCTGCGCTTCGGGGATCCGCGGGAGTGCATCCTCGCGGAGGCCCGGGAGGGCGAGTCGGACCTGCTCACGCTGGGCATGTCCTCCGAGGACCCGCCGTCCTCGCTGACGGAGGCCGTGCTGCGGCACTCGCCCTGCGACGTGCTCATCTCCCGGCACGTCGCCCCGCCCGCCTCCCTGCCGGACGGCGGGGTCGTCCCCGCCTCCTGAAAGCGGGGAAGTCCAGCGCGGTGGGTGCCGGAGCGTTATGAGGGGCGGCACCTTGCCACGTCCCCTGCCTCCGCCACCGCCGTCGTTCCGGGCCCGCTTGAAGAACGCGGGCGTCCTCTTCAAGCAGCTGCCGGGCACCTTCCACCTCTTCTGGCGGGCGAGCCCCCGGGGCGCGGTGGTGCTGGGCGTGCTCACGCTGGTGGCGGCGGTGCTGCCGGCGGGCATCGCGTGGGTGGGCAAGCTCATCGTGGACACGGTGGTGGCCGCGGCGAAGGGCGACGCGGCGGCGCACTCGCGCGTGCTGGGCCTGGTGGCCACGGAGTTCGCGCTGATGGTGGCCTCCGCGGTGGTGGACCGGGGGCTCACGCTCACCAAGGACCTCCTGCGCGCGCACCTGGGCAACCTGCTCAATGAGCGCATCCTCCAGAAGGCGCTGGAGCTGGAGCTCCAGCACTTCGAGGACTCGGAGACCTACGACAAGATGCAGAACGCGCGGCGCGAGGCGAACGCGCGCCCGCTGTCGCTGGTGATGCAGGCGTTCAGCATCGTGCGCAACGTCATCACCCTGTCCACCTACGCCGTGCTGCTGGTGGCGCTGTCGCCGTGGAGCGTGGTGGTGCTGCTCGCCGCGTCCGTCCCCGCCTTCATCGCGGAGGCGCGCCTGGCGGCGGAGGGCTTCCGGCTGTACTCGTGGCGCGCGCCGGAGGGGCGCAAGCTCAACTACCTGGAGTGGCTCCTCACGCGCGACAGCACGGTGAAGGAGGTGAAGCTCTTCGGGCTGGGGCCGCTGGTGCTGGGGCGCTACCGCGAGCTGTTCCAGAAGTTCTTCGCGGAGGACCGGGCGCTCGCGCGCAAGCGCATGGGGTGGGGCCTGGGGCTGGGCCTCCTGTCCCTGGCGGCCTTCTACGGCTGCTACCTCTTCGTCGCGAGCCGCGCGGCGTCCGCCGCCATCTCCGTGGGCGACATGGTGCTGTACCTGTCCGTGTTCCGGCAGGGGCAGGCCGCCTTCCAGGGCATCCTCACCAGCGTGGGCTCCATGTACGAGGACGCGCTCTTCATGAGCAACCTCTTCGCCTACCTGGACATCCCCACCGCGGAGGGGGCGCCCAGGCTGCCGCCCGCCGTCTCCCCGCCGCGCGGGAGGCGCAACGCCATCGAGCTGCGCGACGTGTCCTTCCGCTACGCGGGCAAGGACGCGTGGGCGCTGCGCAACGTGTCGCTCACGCTCAAGCCCGGCCAGAAGCTGGCGCTGGTGGGAGAGAACGGCGCGGGGAAGAGCACGCTGGTGAAGCTGCTGCTGCGCATGTACGAGCCCACGGAGGGCCAGATCCTCTACGGCGGCGTGGACACGGCGCGGATGGACGCGGACGACCTGCGCGGCCGCTTCGGGGCGGTGTTCCAGGACTTCGTGCGCTACCAGTTCAGCGTGGCGGAGAACATCGGCCTGGGGCACGTGCCCGCCCTGGAGGACCGGCCGCGCATCGAGCGGGCGGCGGAGCAGGGCGGGGCCAACTCCGTCATCGCGGCGCTGCCCGGCCAGTACGACGCGATGCTGGGCGGCTGGTTCGAGAAGGGCCAGGAGCTGTCCAGCGGCCAGTGGCAGAAGCTGGCGGTGTCGCGCGCCTTCATGCGCGACGACGCGGAGGTGCTCATCCTGGACGAGCCCACGGCCAGCATCGACGCGGAGGCCGAGCACGCCCTCTTCGAGCGCTTCCAGGCGCTGGCCGCGGACCGCATCGCCATCGTTATCTCGCACCGCTTCTCCACGGTGCGCATGGCGGATCAGATCGCCGTGCTCCACAACGGGACGGTGCAGGAGCTGGGCAGCCACGACGAGCTGATGGCGCTCGACGGGCGGTACGCGCACCTGTTCCGGCTCCAGGCGCGCGGCTACCGGGACTGATCAGGCCTGGGCCCTGGCGCCGCCGGGCAGGTGGTCCCGGATGACGCCCAGGAAGTACGGCTTGCCGTAGTACTGGCTCATCTTCCCCAGGAGCCGCCCGTTGCGGAACAGCAGGAAGGTGGGGATGCCATACAGGCCGAAGCGGGTGGCCAGGGGCTCGTGCTCGTAGGCGTTGACCTTGACGACGCGCATGGGGGCGCCGTCCAGCTCCCGGAGGAGCTCCGGTTCGGCGGCCGCGTAGATGTCGCAGTTGGGGCAGCCGGGACCCCAGAAGTCCACGACCACCAGCTCGTCGCGGGGCTCCAGGACGAGCGAGTCGAAGGTCTCGGTCGTCGCCTCGATGCTGATGGGATGCGCCATGGCGTCCTTCCTAACGCCCGGGGGGCCGGGCTTCCATCCAGGCCGCCAGGCCTCGGGGCAGGCGGCCGGGGGGGATGGCGGGGGCGGGCGTGTCAGGTTGTCCAGATATGTCTACAGGCGTCGGGTGGACGAAACCCGACATGCACACTGCGCACGGGGGCCCAGGCGCCGTAAGGTGCGAGCCCTGGTGGCTGTCGATGTCGTGGAGGGGTCATGCACGAGTGGTTGGAGGCACTGCGCAAGTCGGCGAAGGCGACCTCGGTGGGTGTGCAGGCGGAGGAGGTCCGCCGCGCGGAGACGGAGTGCGGCGTCCCGTTCCCCGAGGACCTGGCGGTCCTGTACCAGGGGGTCAACGGCGGTGATTTCCAGGGCGAGGTGCGGCTGTACCCGCTGCGTGGCGAGGAGGGGGCGCCCAGCGTCCTGGAGAAGAGTCGCCTGATGGTGGTGGGCCTGCCCGCCGCGGGCGTGTGGCGCTTCGGGCTGAAGGGGACGCACCGGCACCTGTTCGTCGCGCGCAAGTCCGCGATGGAGGAGCAGGGGGACGGCGGCGGGCCGCTGCCCGGCTGGGTGGACGCGCTGGACGGGGACGCCTGGGTCTTCGGCACCTGGGATGGCGAGAAGAAGGAGATGCGGCTGTACCGCACGCTCAAGGACATGCTCGAGGTGCTGATTCCGCCCGTGGAAGAGGTGGAGACCTTCGGGGAGCGGACCTTCGCGCGCGCCATGAACGCCGTGCTCCAGGGCGCGCTGTCCGGCGCCGCGGCGCGTGTGGACGAGGAGGACGCGTCCGACGCGGAGGCTGACGAAGAGGAGGCGCTCGAAGAGGGCGAGGTCGAGGTGTCCGGCGAGGAGGAACTGGAGGAGGAGCTCGCCGGGGACACCGGTGAGGCGGAGGCCTTGTCCGACGAGGAGGCCCCCGAGCAGGAGGAGCTGTTCGCGGAGCCCGAGCCGAAGCGCCCCGTCGCGAAGAAGGCCCGTCGCGAGCCGCCCGTGACGGAGGCGCCGGCCGCCCCCGCAGAGAAGAGCGCTCGGAAGGAGGCCACCGCGAAGAAGGCCGTGCCCGCGCGTGGTGCCGTGAAGAAGGCCACGGGCAAGGCCGCCGTGAAGAAGGCCGCCGCGAAGAAGGCCACGGGCAAGGCCGCCGCGAAGAAGGCCGCGCCCGCGCGTGGTGCCGCGAAGAAGGCCGCAGGTAGGGCCGCCGCGAAGAGGGGCGCCGTGAAGAAGGCCGCGGGCAAGACCGCCGCGAAGAAGGGAGCCGCGAAGAAGGGTGTCGCGAAGAAGGGGGCTGCCCAGAAGCGTGGCGCCTCCCTGAAGAAGGCCTCCGCGAAGAAGGGAGCCGCCCAGAAGCGTGGCGCTCCCGCGAAGAAGGCCGCTGCCCGGAAGGGCGGGGCCGCGAAGAAGGCCCTGGCCCGCAAGCCCACGGTGAAGAAGTCCTCGCGCCGCAGGTCCTGAGCACAAGGGACGGGGGCACCTCACGGGTGCCTCCACCTGAAACAAGGGGCGCGTCCCTCGCACGGGGACGCGCCCTGTTCGCATCCGCATCCAGGGGCCAGGCCCCGGCTACTCGGGCAGCAGGTCCGGCGACTGCGCGCGGGGGCCGGGCTCGTCGGGCTGCGCGGTCAGCTCACGCTCCTCTTCCTCCTCCTCCCGGCCGAAGCGCTGGATCTGATCCGGCAGGATGTCCCGCGCATCCGCCTCCTCTTCCAGGGGCGGCGACACAGCCATGTCCTGGTCCGAGATGTTGATCTCATCCTCTCCGGTGTCCGGGTTCCGGTGGCGAAGCGAGGTGGACTCGCCCACGTCCTCATCTCCGAGCTTGTTGAATCGCATGGGGTCTCCTCGACAGGGACGGTTGAGAAAGCCTCCGTGTCCCCACGAAAATGCGACCCCGGGACGGCAGCCGCAATGGACGCAGCCCGCCTGCCTGCCGGGCCCGCCCCCGTCAGCGGGGAGCTGTCGGCGGCTGGCCGTCAGGGCTGCCGGGCTCCACCTCCAGCAGCACCATCCCCAGCGCCAGCACGCGGGAGAGCGTCTCGCGCACCGTGTAGCGCCAGGGGGTCGGCCGCCCCTCGTCCGCCGCCACGCCCCACGCGTCGATGCCCACCGAGTTGGCGATGAAGAGCGCCCGCGACAGGTGGAAGCGCTGCGTGACGAGCACCGCCCGGTCCGCGCCGAACACCGAGTGCGCCCGCAGGCAGCTGTCGTAGGTGGACAGCCCCGCCTCATCCCCCAGCACCGCGTCCTCCGGCACCCCGCGCTCCAGCAGGTAGCGCCGCATGGCCCGCGTCTCGTTGTGGAAGGGCGCGGAGTTGTCCCCGCTCACCAGGAGCGACCGCACCTTGCCCTGCCGCCACAGCGCGATGGCCGCGTCCAGCCGCTGCGCCAGCACCGGCGACGGCACCGCGCCCGGCGCCAGCCCCGCCCCGAACACCAGGGCCACGGGGGCCTCCGGCGCGCCCGCCAGCGGCACGATGCGGGCCTGGTAGCGCAGGCGCACGAAGTGGGAGAGGCCCAGCAGGACGGCCAGGGCCAGCCCGAGCAGCCCCAGGCCCCTGCGTACCCACACCCTGGTCGTGCCGCCAGCCTTCATGGACCCCGCAGAACGGTCGGAAGGGGCCATTCTCTTCCGGCGCCCCCCACTCGGAAAGCATCACCGGCGGCCCGCTGATGGGAACTGGTCACGCCCGCCCGGCCACCGGACGGCGGTGGTGGCGGGCCCCGGCGCGGGGCGGAGGCCCCCTCCGGGCACCCCGCCGTTGACCGGCCCCCGCCCCGCCTATATAGGGGGCCCGCCGTCCCTACATGGCCAGCCCGGGCCGTCGCGGGGCGCGCGCCGCACGTCGTCCCAGAGGAGTTCCCGGTCCATGGCGTCCCTTCGCGATATCCGCAAGCGCATCCGCTCGGTGAAGAACACGCGGCAGATCACCAAGGCCATGAAGATGGTCTCCGCCGCGAAGCTGCGGAAGGCGCAGGACGCCATCCTCGCCGCCCGCCCGTACGCGCAGACGCTGGAGCAGATCATCTCCGAGCTGGCCGTGCGCTCCGCCGACCAGGAGCTGGCGCACCCGCTCCTGACCACCCGCCCCATCCGCCGCGTGGAGCTGCTGCTCCTCACGTCCGACCGCGGCCTCGCCGGTGGCTTCAACTCCAACGTCATCCGCCGCGCCAACCGCTTCCTGTACGAGAACAGCAATCTCCAGGTGCGGATCTCCACGGTGGGCCGCAAGGGCAACGACTTCTTCCGCAACCGCGGCCAGTCCATCCGCAAGGACTTCGCCGGCCTGTACGCGACGCTCAACTACCGCTCCGCCGCCAACGTCGCGGAAGAGATGGCCGCCGCCTTCCTCAATGACGAGGTCGACGCGGTCTACGTCATCTACAACGAGTTCGTCTCCGCCATCAGCCAGAACGTGGTCGTCTCGCAGCTCCTGCCGCTGCAGCCGGCCGCCGCCGCGGCCACCCCCCCGCCCGCCGCGGAGACCGTCGCGGCGGCCCCCGCCCTGGTGGACTTCAAGTACGAGCCGTCCCGCCAGGCCGTGCTGGACCGGCTGGTGCCCCAGGCGGTGAACATCAAGCTGTACCGGGCGCTGCTGGAGAGCGTGGCCAGCGAGCAGGGCGCGCGCATGAGCGCCATGGAGAACGCCACCAACAACGCCACGGACATGATCTCCAGCTACACGCTGATCTACAACCGCACCCGCCAGGCGGTCATCACCAAGGAGCTGATGGAGATCGTCTCCGGCGCCGAGGCCCTCAAGTAGTCCGCCTCCCGTCCGGCCGGCTCCCCGGCTCCAGCCGCAAAGGGCCCGTTGCCTCGCGCTCCCACGAGCGCCCGGGGCGCGGGCCCTTCGTCGTTCCAGGCCCCCTCTCCGGGCAGGCGGAGGCGGGCGGCGCGCCAGGGGACTGGCGCCGGGGACACCGCTCCGCTAAGCGGGACTTACGTGCGCGGACCCGGGAGGCTTGACCCTGCCGGGCGCCCCCCGGTAAAGGGGGCCCGCCCACACCCCTCTTCGGGGTTCGATTTTCTGACGGGCGGCGGCGCCCCGGCCGCTCGCCACACGAGACAAGGCAGAGGAGTCCCATGAGCGCTCAAGTCCCGACGACTGGCAAGATCACGCAGGTTCTCGGCCCCGTGGTCGACGTGGAGTTCCCGCCCGGCGGGCTCCCGGAGGTGTACGCGGCCCTCAAGGTGACCAACCCCAACCTGGGCGCGGAGAAGGACAACCTCACCATCGAGGTCGCGCAGCACCTGGGTGAGAACACCGTGCGCTGCATCGCCATGGACTCCACGGAGGGCCTGGGCCGCGGCATGCCGGTGTCCAACACGGGCGCCCCCATCCAGGTGCCGGTGGGCAAGGCCACCCTGGGCCGCATCATGAACGTCACCGGCGAGCCGGTGGACGAGATGGGCCCGGTGAACGCCACCGAGTACTGGCCCATCCACCGCGCGCCCCCGCCGTTCACGGAGCAGGACGTGCGCGTGCAGATGTTCGAGACCGGCATCAAGGTCATCGACCTGCTCGCCCCCTACACCCGCGGCGGCAAGATCGGCCTGTTCGGCGGCGCCGGCGTGGGCAAGACGGTGCTCCTGCAGGAGCTCATCCGCAACGTGGCCGTGGAGCGCGGCGGCTTCTCCGTGTTCGCCGGCGTGGGTGAGCGCACCCGCGAGGGCAACGACCTGTACCACGAGATGCAGGAGACCAAGGTCATCCAGACCGACAACCTGGAGAAGAGCCAGGCGGTCCTCGTGTACGGCCAGATGAACGAGCCGCCCGGCGCCCGCGCCCGCGTGGCCCTCTCCGCGCTGACCATGGCGGAGTACTTCCGCGACGTGGAGGGCCGTGACGTGCTCCTCTTCGTGGACAACATCTTCCGCTTCACCCAGGCCGGCTCGGAAGTGTCCGCCCTCCTGGGCCGCATCCCCAGCGCGGTGGGTTACCAGCCCACGCTCGCCACGGAGATGGGCGGCCTGCAGGAGCGCATCACCTCCACCACCAAGGGCTCCATCACCTCCGTGCAGGCCATCTACGTGCCCGCGGACGACCTGACGGACCCGGCGCCGGCCACCGCGTTCGCCCACCTGGACGCGACCACGGTGCTCAACCGCTCCATCGCGGAGCTCGCCATCTTCCCCGCCGTGGACCCGCTGGACTCCACCAGCCGCATCCTGTCCGCGGACGTGCTGGGCGCCGAGCACTACGCCGTGGCCCGCCGCGTCCAGGGCATCCTGCAGCGCTACAAGGAGCTCCAGGACATCATCGCCATCCTCGGCATGGACGAGCTGTCGGAAGACGACAAGCTGTCCGTGGCGCGCGCCCGCAAGATCCAGCGCTTCCTGTCCCAGCCGTTCTTCGTGGCCAAGGTCTTCACGGGCCTGGACGGCCGCTACGTGAAGCTCCAGGACACCATCCGCAGCTTCAAGGAGATCGCGGACGGCAAGCACGACGACCTCCCGGAGTCCGCCTTCTACATGGTCGGCTCCATCGAGGAGGCCCAGGAGAAGGCCCGCAAGATGGCGGCGGCGTAAGGCCCGCCTCCCGGAGCGACCCATGCGCCTGACCGCCGCGCTCGCCTTGCTGCTCTGTGGTGCCGCGCCCTCCGCCTTGGCGGAGGAGCGCAGCAGCCGGGCACGGGTGAGCGCGAACGGCCTCTACAGCGTCCGCACGGTGGACGTGGGCGTGGGGAAGTGCCGGCTGGAGGTGCTCAAGGAGAACGGGCCCCTCTGGTCGGCGGACGTGTGCGTGGGGACGGTGGACGACCTCTACTTCGCGTCCAACGACGGGGAGAAGGTCTGGGTGCTCTACCCGCTGGTGGAGAAGGGCAAGCCGCTCCTCGTCAAGGGCAAGAAGAAGGCGAAGGGCCAGAGCCTGGCGTGGGCGCGGGTGATGGTGGCGGCCCAGTTCGACCGCACCGGGCAGAAGCTCCAGGAGCGGCGGCTGACGGAGCTGATGACGACGAAGCAGCTGTCGGAGGTGCGGCAGCTGGCCCACCACCTCAAGTGGCTGGAGGGCACCCTGGGCATTCCGGGCAAGGGCCCCCGCCTGACGGACGCCGGGGTGTTGGAGTTCGAGCCGGTGGGCGCGCAGACCCAGCGGCTGACTTTCTGATGCGGTAGTGCGGTAGCACGAGGACCTTCATGGCCAAGCTGACTGTCGAGATCGTCACCCCCGAGAAGCGCATCCTGTCCGTGCAGGCCGACGAGGCCATCGTGCCGGGCGGCGAGGGCCTGTTCGGCGTGCGTCCCGGCCACACGCCGTTCCTGTCGCTGGTGGAGCCGGGCACGCTGACCCTCACCGAGGCGGGCCGTCAGGACCGCTACTTCGTGGCCGGCGGCTTCGTGGAGGTGAGCAACGACAAGGTGCTGGTGCTGGCGGACGCCGCCGAGCACGTCACCGGCATCGACGTGGCCACCGCCCGCCGCCGCATGGAGGAGGCCCAGGCGCGCCTCAAGGACCTCAACAGCGCGGACGCGCGCTACGCGCTGGAGCAGGCCGCGGTGCGCCGCGAGGCCGCGCGCATCAGCGCCGCCGAGGCGCGCTGACGTCCCCCGCGCGCCCTTCCCAGGGCGCGCTCGCGGCACCCGGGAGGGTGGAGCTCCGAAGCCCCGAGGACGGGGCCGGCGCTCCACCCTCTTCGCGTTCCCGGGCCCACGGGCTCCCGCTTCCGGCGACTCCCGGCGCATGATGCGGCGCAGTCATGCGCACGCCCGACTCGCCCGTCCTGGAGCTGTTCCACCGCATCGCGGAGCCCCCGTCCGCCGCCGCGCGCCGCTTCGTCACGGACCACGCGCTGGAGGACCGCGTGCGCTTCCGCAACCTCACCTACGAAGAGGTGGAGAAGGACTGGCGCGAGCGCGGCGGCCACACGTCCCCCGCGCTGTGGGACGGCGCGCGGCTGTACCAGGGCGCGGAGGCGGTGGTGGCGCGGCTGATGGCGGTGGTCAACCTGGGCCGCGATGGCGGGTGATCCGCGTGGACGAAGAGAAGTCGCGCGCGTCAAGGTGAACACCTGAGCCCGTGTGCGGCGCACGTGCACGGCGCCTTGCGCACCCACGCGCGGCCACCCGTGCTTCCCTTTCGGTCCATGTGCAGCATTCGAAGTTGGACACGGGCGCGCGTTCGCGCGTTTCCACGGGCTCGCCTGCTTGCTGAAACGCGGCGGGATGCGATAGCTACCGCGCCCCCGGTTGCGCCGTGGTGACGGCGGAGGAGGCGGACAGTGGCGACGCGCGTGGTGCAATCCAGCGGGACCTTTCTTGTCCAGCGCTCCACCGCACCCGCCTCGTTCCCGTCAAGGCCCCATGTTCGATCCGCCATCGCGTCGCGCGCCCACGCAGCGTTCATCTCGGTGCTCGTCCTTGGCTGAGGCTCGGGTAATCTCCGCCCCTCCGATGCCGCTGACTCCCGCAGACCGCCAGGACCGTTTTCACGCGGCATTCCTGGGGCTCGCCATCGGGGATGCGCTCGGCTTTCCGCTGAGGGGCATCCCCCCGGCGAGCCTGGCGCGGCTGCCCGGCCTGGCGGAGGACTTCGCGCCCCGGCCGCGCGGCAAGTTCGCCAAGGGCCAGTTCAGCGACGACACGCAGCTGCTGCTCGCGGCCGCGGAGAGCGTCATCCGCGAGGGCAAGGTGGACGGCCGCAGCGCGGCGCTGCACCTGGCGTGGCTGTGGCAGGAGGGCATCATCCTCCAGCCGCCGCGCAGCCTGTCGGAGGCGCTGCAGCGGCTGGCGGGCGGCACGCCGTGGATGAGCGCGGGCGCGCCCCTGGGCACGAAGTGCCCGTCGGTGCTCAGCCGCGCGCTGGTGGTGGGCCTCTTCGAAAGCGGCCAGCGCGCGCGCCTGCCGCACGACGCGGGCGTGCTCACCGTCATCACGCACAAGGACCCCGTCTGCGCCGCCGCGGCGGCCGCGTTCGCGCAGGCGGTGGCGCTGGGCATGGAGCAGGAGGCCCTCACCCCCGCAGCCTTCTGCGAGGCCCTGGCGCTGGCCGCCGCCGTGCACGACAAGAACCTGGCGGAGGAGATCCGCCACCTGCCGCGCCTGCTCACCTGGGACACCCAGCGCGCGCTCAACCAGCTGCGCAAGGTGGGCGTGCCCCCCAGCGAGCTGAAGGGCGTGGACGGGCTGCCGTGCCACGTGATGCCGGTGCTGCTCACGTCGCTGTACGCGACGCTGAAGGTGCCGCACGACTTCCGCGAGGCCGTGGTCCTCACGCTGCGCTGCGGCGGCGAGGCGGACGTGACGGCCGCGCTCACCGGCGCCCTCCTGGGCGCGCACCTGGGCACCCGCGCCATCCCGGCCCGCCTGCGCAAGCAGGTGCTGTACGCGGAGAACCTGCTGGACACCGCGGACCGCCTCTTCCGGGCCCGCCAGGTGCGCGAGACGCTGGCCACGGCGATCGCCCACCAGCAGCGCCGCCGGTAGCGACCGCGGGCCGGCCGCCCCTCCCGCTGGGGCGGGGGCAGCAGGCAGGCAGCCGGCCGTGAAAGGGCTGTGCGGCGGGACTTCTCCAGCACACCCTTCCTGACCACCTTGAGGGACAGCCCGGGGGCAGCCGGGACGGCCAGGCGGGCGTCCGCGGACTGCGCTCTGGGAGTCATCCTGTCGGAGGTACGGTCGTGGACCTCGAATCGGAACGCCTGGAGCGCAGCCAGCTGGAGACGCTCTCCACCGCGGAGCTCATCCGGCACGCGCTGTCGGAAACCCGCCTGTTGGTGAGGGCGGAGGTGATGCACGCCAAGAAGGAGCTGAAGCAGGAGCTGCAGGCGGCCAAGCTGGCGGGCATCTTCCTGGGCGCGGGGGCCGTGCTCGCCCTCACGTCACTGGCCGTGCTCTTCGTCGCGCTGGGCCTGGCGCTGCCGCTGGGGGCCGCCGTGGGCGTGCTCATCGTGGGCGCGGTGCTGCTGGCCGTGGCCGGCCTCCTGCTGTTCCTGGGCGCGAAGCGGATTCCCAAGAAGCCGCTGGTCCACACCCAGGAGCGCTTGAAGACGGACCTCCAGCTGACCCGGGAGACGCTGCAATGAGCCAGGCACCCGAGACGGAGCGCCACGCGGACCACGCCATCACCCGGCGCATGGGCGACCGCGAGCAGGTGGAGCAGACCGCGGACCGCATCCGCGACGAGCTGCTGCTCACCCTGGAGGAGCTGGACCGCCGGCGCGCCCGCGCCACGGACGTGCGCTACCACGTCCGCCAGCACCGCGACCTGCTCGTCACCGTGGGCGCCGCCGCCCTGGTGGCGGTGGGCCTGGGCGTGGGCTTCGCCATCTACCGCGCCCGCCACCACGACGAGCGCGTGCGCCGCCAGCGCCGCAAGGCCCTGGAGCGCGCCTGGGCCCACCCGGACCGCGTGGCCACCAGCATCGAGGACAAGCCGCTGGGCGCGGAGCTGGGCCGCAAGCTGGTGATGATCTTCGCCACCTCGCTCGCCACCGCCGTGGCCCGCAACTCCATCCAGACCCTGGTGCCCTCGCGGGCGATTGCAAAGGTGCCTGCGGACAAAGATAAGAAATCCTGAATGCGAAAAATGCGCGCATAAATCAGACTGATGTCCATGACGGACCTGCTCTATGCACGCGCGCAGATGGGGCTGTCGCTCGCGTTCCACATCGTCTTCGCGGCGGCCGGCGTGGCGTTGCCGGTCTTGATGGTGCTCAGCGACCTGAAGCACCGGCGCACGGGGGACGCGGACTACCGGAGGCTCAGCGAGAAGCTGGCGAAGGGCACCGCCATCCTGTTCGCGGTGGGGGCGGTGAGCGGGACGGTGCTCTCGTTCGAGCTGGGCCTCCTGTGGCCGGAGTTCATGGGCCGCTACGGCGAGGTGATTGGCCTGCCCTTCAGCCTGGAGGGCGTGGCCTTCTTCACCGAGGCCATCTTCCTGGGCATCTACCTGTACGGCCGCGAGCGGGTGTCGCCGGGCCTGCACCTGTTCAGCGGCGGGATGGTGGCGCTGAGCGGCGCGGCGAGCGCGTTCTTCGTCACGCTGGTGAACACGTTCATGAACAACCCGTCCGGCTTCACGCCCACGCCGGCGGGGCCCACGGACGTGCAGCCGCTGGCGGCGATGTTCAGCCCCGGCTGGCAGTACCAGACGGCGCACGTGCTCTTGTCCTGCTATCAGGCCAGCGCGTTCGCGATGGCGGGCATCCACGCCTTCATCCTGCTGAGGCACCCGGGCGCCGCGTTCCACCGCAAGGCGCTGTCCATCGCGCTGCCGCTCGCGTGCGTCACCGCGCTCGCGCAGCCGCTGGTGGGGGACCTGTCCGCGAAGCACGTGGCGCGCGCGCAGCCGGTGAAGCTGGCCGCCATGGAGGCGCACTTCCACACGGAGGCGGGCGCGCCCCTGAAGGTGGGCGGGTGGCCGGACGCGGAGACGGGCACGGTGCCGGGCGCCATCGACGTGCCGAAGGGGCTCTCCATCCTGGCGTTCGCGGACCCCCACGCGGTGGTGAGGGGCCTGGACGCGTTCCCCCGCGACGTCTGGCCGCCGGTGGCCAAGGTGCACGGGGCCTTCCAGGTGATGGTGGGCACGGGCAGCCTGATGGCGCTGCTCGCGCTGGTGACGCTGTGGCGCCGGTGGCGCGGCCGCGAGTGGCCGCACGGCAGGGGGATGATGCGCGCGTGGCTGGGGGCGGGGCCGCTGGGGCTGGTGGCGCTGGAGGCGGGGTGGCTCGTCACCGAGTGGGGCCGGCAGCCGTGGATCGTCCGGGACGTGATGCGCACGGGCGAGGCGGTGACGCCGGTGCCGCACCTGGCCGCGCCGTTCTTCACCTTCACGGGGGTGTACCTGTTCCTCGGGGTGACGGTGCTCTTCGTGCTCTGGCGGCAGGTGGCGGGCACGCTGCCCGGGGGGCCCCGCGCGGCGGCGGGCGGCGAGGTGGCCCATGTCCACTGAGACGGCGGTGCTGGGGTTCGCGGTGGCGGGCACGTTCGTGCTGTACGCGCTGCTGGGCGGCGCGGACTTCGGCGGCGGGGTGTGGGACCTCCTGGCGCGCGGGCCGCGCAAGGCGGAGCAGCGGGCCCTCATCGCCCACGCCATCGGGCCGGTGTGGGAGGTGAACCACGTCTGGCTCATCGTCGGGCTGGTGCTGCTCTTCAGCGGCTTCCCGCGCGCCTTCGCGGCGCTGAGCGTGGCGCTGCACGTGCCCCTGACGCTGCTGGTGCTGGGCATCGTGTTCCGGGGCACGGCGTTCACCTTCCGCGCCTACGACACGCGCGGCGACGCGGTGGAGCGCCGCTGGGGCGTGGTGTTCAGCGTGGCGAGCGTGGTGGCCCCGCTGCTGCTGGGCATGTGCGTGGGCGCGGTGGCCAGCGACGCCATCCGCATGCAGGGGCACGCGGTGGTGAGCGGCTTCTTCGCGTCGTGGCTGTCGCCCTTCGCGCTGTCCGTGGGCGTGCTGACGCTGGGCCTGTTCGCGTTCCTGGCGGCCGTGTACCTCACGCACGAGGCGCGGACGCCCGGGTTGGCGGAGGACTTCCGGCGCCGGGCGCTGGTGACGGGCGGGCTCCTCTTCCCGCTGGCCCTGGCGGCCCTGCTGCTGTCGCGCGAGGGGGCTCCCCGCGTGTGGACGGGGCTGTCGCAGACGCCGTTCGCGCTGGCGCTGCACGCGGGCACCGCGGTGGCGGCGGTGACGGCGTTCGCGCTCCTGTGGACGCGGCGCTTCCGGGCCGCCCGGGTGGCGGCGGCCACCCAGGGCGGGCTCATCGTGCTGGGGTGGGCGGTGTCGCAGGCGCCGTACCTGGTGTACCCGCACCTGACGCTCCAGGGCGCCGCGGCGCAGCCGGAGGTGCAGCGGCTGCTGCTGGTGGCGCTCGTCGTGGGCCTGGTGACGGTGGTGCCGTCGCTGGTGCTGCTGTTCCGCGTCTTCGGGCCCCGGGGCCAGGCGCCCCAGGCTCCGGGGTCGCCTACGACTTGAGCACGGGGAACAGCGGCGGGTGCATGACGCGGGGCCTCTCGTCGCCCCGCGCCACCAGCACGCGGGCCCCCTCGAGCAGGTCCTCCGCGTCCAGCGCCTCCACCACGGTGCGCGCGGCCGTGTCGGGGTCCATCACGCGGCAGTGCACGCGCATGACGCCCGCCTCCGTCTCGCCGCCCTCCACCTCGCCGTTGCCCGTCCAGCCGAGCGCGTCCGTGAGCAGCTCCTCCACGGCGGTGCGCTGCTCGAAGTCGTGGCCGGTGCCCTTGCCCTGCACGGCGTACTCGACGAGGAGCACGGCCATGGCGTCCGGCTCGGGCTCGTCGTAGCCGGCGTCCACCAGGGACTCGGCCTCCTGGGCGATGACCATGTCGGGGTCCTCGTCCGGGGGGACGGGAACGGTCTTCTGCTCGCCTCCATCACCGACGGTGCCCCAGTGCACCGTGACGACACCCTCGTGCTCCCACGCCTCCCAGTAGCGCAGGGTGTCGCCGTCCTTCTTGTAGAGCTTCAGCAATGCGTTGGCCTCATGCGCGCGGACTCCATACCGCAACCCGGCTCAGTAGGCACGGCCCTGCCCGCCGTCCACGGGGAGGGTGGAGCCCGTCACCCACTTCGCCCGCTCGGAGCAGAGGAAGGCGACCACGTCCGCCACCTCCTCGGGCGTGCCGAAGCGGCCCCAGGGGATCTGCTCGCGCACCATCCTGGCCACCGCCTCCGGGTCGTGCTGCTGGCGCCGGTCCCAGCTGCCGCCGGGGAAGAAGATGGAGCCCGGCGCCACGGCGTTGACGCGGATGCGGTGGGACGCCAGGTCCACGGCCATCTCCTTGGTGAGCGCGATGAGGCCCGCCTTGGCGGCGCTGTAGGGCGCGCTGGTGGCGTACTCGCGGCCGAAGATGGAGCTGATGTGCACGATGCTGCCGCCGCCGTGCTGGCGCATCGCCGGCACCGCGCGCTGGCTGCACCACACGGCGGACATCAGGTTGCGCTGGAGGACGTCGCTCCACTGCTGGGTGCTGGCCGCGTCGAAGGCGCCCGCGCCGCCGCTGCCGCCCACGTTGTTCACCAGGATGTCCAGCGCGCCGAAGGCGCGCACCGCGGAGTCCACCGCCAGGTACGCGCCCTCCTGCGTGGCCACGTCCGCCACCACCGTGGCCACCTGGGCGCCCTCGGAGCGCAGCTCCTTCGCGATGACCTCCAGCGGCTCCAGGTGGCGCGCGCACACGCACACCCGGGCGCCCTCGCGCGACAGCACCGTGGCGATGGCCCGCCCGATGCCCCGGCTGCTGCCGGTGACGAGCGCCGTTTTTCCCGTGATTCCCAGTTCCATGCCGTCCCTTCTACCGCTGGCGCGGGTCGGGTGGGGGACGGGATTCACCGGGGCGTTCAAAGGCGCTCGAAGACGTCCAGGCGCCAGGCGCCCTCCATCACGCCGCGCAGGTGGCGCAGGCGCTTGGGGGCGAGCAGGCGGAAGGCGTCGTGGACCGCGTGGCCGTCGAGGCGCATGTCGCGCGTCTGGCCGGTCCAGTGCACGAGGACCAGGTGTCCGCCGGGCTCCAGGTGGTCGAGGATGCGCTGCTGCGCGACCGACAGCTCGTGGAGGTTCCAATAGGCGGCGCGCCCGGACACCAGGGTGAGGTCGAAGGTCTGCGCGGGGTAGCGCACCAGCACGTCCGTCTGCTCGAAGCGGACGTGCGGCAGGTGGTGGCAGCGGTGGATGGCGCGGGCCTGGGCGGACTCGGAGGTCTCCAGGGAGAGCAGGGCGTCACAGCGCGCCTGGAGCTTCTCCGTGAGCAGGCCGATGCCGCCGCCAATCTCCAGGGCGGAGCGGTAGCGCGCGTGGGGCAGCGCGGCCAGGGTGACGTCGTCGCGGCTGCGCACGCAGCCCAGCGCGTCGAGGCGCCACGAGTCATCGGCCTCCCGAGGCGGATGGAGCGGGGGCAGCAGGAGGGCGGAGGACGGTTTCATGGGGAGGAGGCTCCTGGGGTTCGGGAATTCCCAGGATGCGACCTGCCCCCGCGCTCCACACCCCGTCGCCCGGGGCCAGAAGGTGTCGCACCCGCGGCAGTCCGAGCGTCGGGGGGTGATCAGCCGCGCCGCCAGTCGTCGGGTGGACAGGTCCAGGGCCGCCGCTCGCCGCGCCGAGCGCCCTTCGCCCGGGGGCGGCGCTGGGCCACCGCGAGGCGTTGCCCCGTGGGGCCGTGCTTCGTCAGCCGGCCTGGAAGCGGGCCTCCGCCGGCCGCGCGCCGCCCGAGCGCTTCACGCCGTGGTCGCCGTTCGCGGACAGGTGCTCCAGCAGCTTGAACACCGTCTCCACCTCATCCGCCGCGCCGAGGTCCTGCGCCAGCTGCTCCGCCGAGCGCGCCTCCGCCTTCGCCGCCTTCAGCTTCGCCAGCAGCTTGCCCTGCAGCTCCAGCACGCGCCCCGCGGCCTTCTTGCCCGCCTCCACGCCCGGCTGGTGATAGGCGTTGATGCTCACGAGGCTCGCGTAGAGGCCCACCGCGCGCTCATACAGGGCAATCAGCGCCCCCAGCGTGCGCGCGCTCACGTCCGGCACGGTGAGCGTCATCGACTCGCGGCCCTTCTCGAACAGCGCCCGGCGCGTGCCCAGCAGGAACCCCAGCAGGTAGTCGCCGCTGGTGTTCTCACCCTCCACCGCCAGGGACTTCCCGTCCCGGTCCTTCAGCACCTCCACGAAGGTGACGAAGAAGTTGTTCACGCCCTCGCGCAGCTGCTGCACGTAGGCGTGCTGATCCGTGGAGCCCTTGTTGCCGTAGACGGCGATGCCCTGGTTCACGACCTGTCCGTCCAGCGACAGCTCCTTGCCCAGGGACTCCATCACCAACTGCTGGAGGTACCTGGACATCAGCATCAGCCGGTCCTTGTACGGCAGGATGACCATGTCCTTCTGGCCCTTGCCGCCGCCCGCGTGGAACCACATCAGCGCGAGCAGCGCCGCCGGGTTCGCCGCCACGTCATGCCCGCGCGTCGCCGCGTCCATGTCCTTCGCGCCCGCGAGGAAGCCGTCCACGTCCAGCCCCTGCAACCGGGCCGGCAGGAGCCCCACCGCGGACATCACCGACGTGCGCCCGCCAACCCAGTCCCACATGGGGAAGGTGCGCAGCCACTGATGGCTCCTGGCGTAGCGCTCCAGCTCGCTGCCGTCGCCGGTCACCGCCACCGCGTGCGCGCCGAAGTCCAGGCCGCGCTGCTTGTAGGCGGCCTCGGCCTCCAGCATGCCGTTGCGCGTCTCCTTGGTGCCGCCGGACTTGCTGATGACCACGGTGAGCGTCTCCGCCAGCCGCTCGCCCAGGCCGTTGAGCACGCGGTCCATCCCGTCCGGGTCGGTGTTGTCCAGGAAGTGCACCTGCATGGCGTCCCGGCCGCTGCCCAGCGCGTCCGCCACCAGCTGCGGGCCCAGCGCGGAGCCGCCGATGCCGACGATCAACACCTGCGTGAACCGCGCCGCCTTCGCGGGCTTCACCTTGCCCGCGTGCACGTCCCTGGCGAACGCGGCCACCTGGGCCTGCATGTCCGTGATGGCCGTCTTCAGCTCCGCGTCCGGCGCCAGCTCCGGGGCGCGCAGCCAGTAGTGGCCCACGCGGCGCTGCTCATCCGGATTGGCGATGGCGCCCCGCTCCAGCGCGTCCATGGCCTGGAAGGCCGCGTCCATGCGCGAGCGCATCCCGTCCAGGAAGTCCGCGCCGAAGCCCATGCGGGAGATGTCCAGCGTGAGCCCCACGGAGGGGACGACGCACAGGTGCCGCTGGTACCGCTCCCACAACTCGCGCTCCGTCATGACCCGACTCCCTTGCAAGGGGCGCCGACCTCATGCGCGGCGCCCGCCAGAACCGTCGCGGCGCACCGTAGCAAGGCCCGCACGGCGGGGACGCAACGATGTCGCGCGCCGCGTTGCCTGGACGTCGGTTCCCCCCTCACGTTGTCCGCCACCCGGAAGGGCGCGGGCCCTACGGCGCCGGGTGCACGGCCTCCGCGGACGGAGGCCCCGCGGGCGGCGGCGCCTCCCGGGGCTTCCACGCCGGGTTGCGGAAGATGTAGCCCAGCCGCTGGCTCAGGGGCCCCGGGCGGGCCGCGTCCCTCGCGATGGCGGCGAACTCGTGGAACGCGATGCGCACCGGGTTGTACGTGGTGAGGTTCTTCGTCAGCCCGTAGATGGGGCGCTCGGTCTCCGGGACGAACGTGCCGAAGAGCCGGTCCCAGATGATGAGGATGCCCGCGTAGTTCACGTCGATGTAGGCCGCGTTGGACGCGTGGTGCGCGCGGTGGTGCGAGGGCGTGTTGAACAGCCACTCCACCGGGCGCGGCAGCCGGCCAATGGCCTCCGTGTGGATCCAGTACTGGTACAGCAGGCTCACCGCCTGCTGCGTGACGATCATCTCCGGGGAGAAGCCCAGCAGCGCCAGCGGCGCCCAGAACACCCAGCCCGTCATCGGCGTCCACGTCTGCCGCAGCGCCGTGGACAGGTTGTAGTGCTGGCTGGAGTGGTGCACCACGTGCGACGCCCAGAAGAGGCGGCTCTCGTGGTGGACGCGGTGGAAGGCGTAGTAGCAGAGGTCCTCCAGGAAGAAGAGCAGCACCCACGCCACCAGCCCGTGGCCCATGCGCAGCGGCGTCAGGTGGTAGAGCGCCGCGTAGCCCGCGAACGCCACGCCCTTCCAGAAGACGCCCACCGCCACGTTGCCCAGGCCCATGGACAGGCTGGCCAGCGTGTCCTTCCAGGTGTGGCCCTTGAGGCGCTCGCCGCGCTCCTGGCGCAGCCTCCTCACCCACAGGGCCTCGGCGATGACGGTGATGACGAACACCGGGATGGCCGGGGTGATGAGGTCGGGGATGTGCGTCATGTCCATGGCTGCTGACCTCCTGCGAATCAATCCCTGGGGGCGAACGCGACGCGCATGAGGCGCGCCAGCGTGTCCAGCATGCGGCGGTGCGCGGGATCCGAAGGCCGGGCGGCCCCGCCCACCGCCGCGCCCTGCACCGCGTCCAGCGCCAGCTCCACCACGTCGTCGAAGTCCGGGTGCGTGGCGGCCACGTCCGGGAACAGCTCGCGCGCCACCCGGTGCAGGTTCTGGCGGTGCGGCCCGTCCACCACCGCCAGCGCCTTCTGCAACTCAGGGCTGGTGCGCGCCGCGACGTAGAGCTCGACGGCGGCCTGCAATTCCGGCCGCTGGTAGGCGGCCCACAGCATGTCCACCGCCGCGCCCACCCGGTCCTTCCCGGAGGGGCGCGCCCCCACGCCCGCGAGGAAGTCCTGGATGAGGCGCGGGAAGAGGTGCTCCACCGCCACCGCCAGCAGCTCCTCCTTCGTGTCGAAGTGCGTGAAGAGCGCCCCCTGCGACACCCCCGCCCGCTTCGCCACCTCCACCGTCGTCAGCCGCGCGTAGCCCTGCTCCACCAGCGCCTCGATGGTGGCGTCCAGCAGCTTGCGGCGCGTCGACTCGCGGCGCTCCGCCTGCGTGCGGCGCGCCGGGACCGCGGCCTTCCGGGGGACGGACTTCGGGGACATGCCGGAACGATAATCCGCAACTTAAAAAGTGACCAGTCACTTTCTTGGGGTGGGTCCCGCGGTGTCCGGCGGCCGACGACCGCGCCCGAGGGTGGGGCCGTTCCAGGCCTGCCCGCGGGGTATCCGGGCGTCCGGGCGTATGCCTTTGCGCCCGTCCAGCTGACAGGGATTGGAGCGGATGGGGTTGAGGGGAACGGCGCCTGCCAACCGGACAGGCAGGGAGCCAGGCGCTCCCGCGCTTTCGAGCGGTTCTCCCTCTGGAGTGTGGTCAAGCGTCGCCCCCTTGAGACAGGGCGGGGCGTGGCTCGGCTGCTAGTGATCCGTTCAGGATCCGGCGAAAATGGCTGGGAAATAGCGCAAGGCCTTGCGCTGGTTGACCGCCCGCCCCGATATGAACCTCTCCGCTCTGCTCGTCGGCTCCCTCCTCGCTTCGGCTCCTGCCCTCCCTCCCTCCGCCGCGGCGGCCGCGAACATGCCCGAGGTGGGCGTGCCCTTCGCGTGTGGCCGCATCTATACGGTGAGCCAGGGCCACGAGACCGGGAGTCATCAGCACAACGACACGTTCGCGTGGGACTTCCGGATGCCGGAGGGCACGCCCATCGTGGCGGCGCATGATGGCGTCGTGCGCATGGCGCGCGGCGACAGCAAGCAGGGTGGCTGCGGCGAGCAGTTCGCGCCGCTGGCCAACTACGTCGTCATCTCCCACGGCGACGGGCTGGAGACGCAGTACCTGCACTTCAGCGCCGTGGTGGTGAAGGCCGGTGAGCGCGTGAAGGAGGGCCAGCTCATCGGCTTCTCCGGCGCGACGGGCTGGGCGTGCGGCGCGCACCTGCACTTCAAGGTCGCCAGGGAGCAGGGCTCCGGCTGGAACAACCCCTCCGTGCCCGCGCGCATCGTGGGCTACGGGGACCCGGTGCGCGACACGCTGGTGTCGGCGCCGCTGTGCAAGGACTCCGCGCAGCCGATGATGGCCTCCAACGGCGGCGTCCACGTGCCGGGCCAGGCCGTGATGTCCATGTCACCCGACAGCGCGAATCCGCTCCAGGATGCGACGCGCGGCCTGCCGCCCGGCGCCAAGGCCATCATCGACGGCCTCTCCCAGCCTCCCGCCCAGGGCGGCGAGGGCCTCGACAAAGCGAGCCCGGCCCGCACGCCCCGCATGGCGAGCGGCTCCGACGAGGCTCGCTGACGCGAGCAGCGCCCCGGCGCCCGCGAGCAGCCCGAAGAAGGCCCCCGCGTTGAGGAAGTACTCCAGCGGCAACAGGGGGCCTTCGACGTAGCCGCGCACCACGCGGTAGCCCACGTGCCCCAGGAGCGCGAGCAGGGGCAGGTTGATGAGCGGCAGCACCAGCCACCGGGCCGTGCGCCACCAGCGGGCCACGGCCTCCGCGACGGCGGTGGAGGCCGTGTAGCGCCACGCCCCCGCCCGGGCCACGCGCAGCTCCGCCAGCAGCGCCTCCACGTCCGGCACGCCCAGGCTCTCCGCCTCCAGGCCCTGCGTGCGCGCCACGCTGCGCGCCTCCGCCAGGGCGGTGCGGGCGGCGGACTCCGCGAGGAAGTCGTCCTCGAAGGGCTCCACCACGGCCACCTCCGCGGCGCGGGCGCGGGTGCGGTCCCTCACCGCGTCCACCACCGTGGAGGCCGCCGCCACCGCGAGCCCCGCGGGCAGGCTGCGCCGGGCCACCAGCGCGCCCGCGCCCATGCCGGACGCGCCCCACAACGACAGCCGCAGCCCCCACGCGGCGGGCCCCCAGAAGCGGCCCGCGGCCTGCCGCCGCACCTCCGCCGCCAGGTGGCCGTGGGCCAGGGACAGCCGCGCGTCGAAGTCCGCCTGGAGCGCCTCCGCCGCGCGCCCGAGCCCTGCGTCCAGCGCGGCGCGCGTCTTCGCGAGCAGCGCGTCCGTGTCCGCGAGCGCCGCCTGGACGGTGGCGGCGAACTCCTCCAGCGCGCCCAGGGCGTTGGTGTGGCGCACGCGCGCGGCGACGGCCTGGGTGGCCAGCCCGCGCAGGTGGAAGAGGAGCGGGCCGAACTCGCCGGAGACGTCCTGGCCGTCCTTCGCGGCGCGCGCGCTGATGGCGAAGACGGGGATGTCCTCCGCGGCCAGGCCGTAGTGCTGGGTGGCCACGCGGCGGACCTGGGACTTCAGCGCGTCGCGCGAGTCGGCGGAGAGCTCGTCGGCGAAGTTGAGGATGAAGACGAGCGCGCGGCGGCGGGCGAACTCGGCGAGGAACTCCACCTGGGTGGCCTCCGCGACGCTGCCCCGGTGCATGACCACGAGCGCGACGTCCGCCTTGTCCAGCGCGGCGCGCGCGACGTCGCGGTGCTGGGTGGCCACGCTGTTCAGGTCCGGCGTGTCGATGAAGACCTGGCCGCTCCACAGGCCCTGCGGCCTGGGCGCGTAGCGCACGACGCGCGCGCCGGTGCGGGCCAGCTCGTCCGTGGAGGTGCCCTCCGGCGCGAAGAGGGTGGAGGCGGTGCTGGTGGGGCGGTCCACGCCCTCGCGGGAGAGGTCCTGGCCGGAGAGGGCGTTGAGCAGGGTGGACTTGCCCGCGCCGGTGGCGCCCACCAGCGCGACGACGAGCGGCGCGTCCCGCCGGGCCACGCCGCGCGCGTAGTCCTCCAGCAGGCGCTCCAGGCGCGGGCCGTGGGGCTTCAGCGCGGGCAGCGACAGGGCGTCGGCGAGCAGCGGGCGGAGGGCTTCGGGGTCGGGCAGTCGGGTGTCGTCCACGGAAGGGCCAGCGTCGCGCGGATGGGCGCGTGCTGGCTACGAAGATGCGCGGCGACGGTGCGCCAGCGTGCAGTCGCCCTCAGCTCGCGACGGCCTCGGCGACGCGCGGGACCTGGCCCGGGTCCCCGACGGTCTTCCACAGCCAGGCGTTCACGTCGAAGCGCGGGTCGCCCAACTGGCGTCCCAGGTCGATGCCGTCCCAGGCCAGGTGTTGATCGTCCGGCGGGCCCAGGTCGCTGAGCGTGCCCATCAGCCGGTTCAACTGCTCTTCGAGGAAGCTCTCGTTGGAGGCGCCGAACATCGCGTAGAAGGCCAGGTGGTGGGTCGGGTCCTCCCGCGGGCTGGCGCCGCCGTGGACGCGGCTGGCGCGAAAGCCGGTGGGCGGGAGCGGGTGCGGGTGGTTGAGGTTCCAGCGCTGATCCCGCTCCGACGCCAGGCCATCCAGGCCGGAGTCCGTGCCGGCGAACAGCAGGCCCAGGTCGCGCCCGGCCTCCGCGCCGTGGATGCGCGTGGTGGGGCCCTCTCCGGTGGTGAGCAGCCACCGGACGCGCTGGGCCGCGCGGGAGAACAGCTCCAGCGCCAGGCGCCCCGCGCGGCGCTCCTCCTCGGCCCGCTCCCGGAGGAGGTCGCGTCGCAGGTAGGCGTGCTGGCGGAAGAACTCGCGCACCGCGGCCACCCGCCGCGTCGCGGCGGCGGTCAGCCAGTGTCCCCGTGCATCCAGGAAGGCCACGGCCTCCACCTGGAGCTCATGGTCGGAAAGCGGCGGCGGGGCAACGATGCGATGCGCCAAGGGCGTTCTCCGGGAAAGGGACACCTGAAACTTCGGAATGCCCCGCAAGACTGGGAGTGGAGGCCTCCCCACGCGTGTCTGCCATTGCGCATCCCGGATGCGGACCGTGCTCCCGTGCGCGGTCACCCGGGACGCCAGGGTGTCGGGGGGCCTCCGCGGATGTGGTCCCGCCTTGGTGGGGGAGCGCCGTCCCTGGCGAAGCCTCCGCCGTGGCCGGGGCGCTCCAGTTTTCCACCCCCTGCGGGGAATAGGCGCGAGCGCTGGCGTAACCCATGGGCGAACCCGGCCTCTGCCGCTGCCTGCACTCCTGGGGAATCCAACGATGACGCGCATCCAACCCGAGCTGCTCCGCCTCCTTCTCCTTCCCTTCGCGGTGGTCCCGCTGCTGGTGGCCTGCGGCGGAGAGGAGCCCGCTCCAGACGATGACACCGGCGACGCCCCGCCCACCGGGGGGCTCTGCGTCCGGACCATCTCCGATGCGCTGACCTCCGCAGCGGCCTGGGCGCCGGGGGACGAGCAGTGCTCCTATGAGGTGACCGGGGTCGTGGAGGTGCGCGACGCGCTCACCATCGCCCCTGGCACCGTGGTCCGCTTTGGCCCCGAAGCAGGACTGCTCGTCACTTCGACCGGCTCCCTCCACGCGGTGGGGACCGAGGCTGCCCCCATCCTGTTCACGGGGAAGACCCTCACGCCAGGCTACTGGAAGGGGCTCGCGTTCAAGTCCAACACGCCGGAGAACGCGCTGGAGCACGTGGTCATCTCCTACGCGGGCAGCGAGCAGCCGTTCTGCTGTGACTTCTTCTATGGCGCTGGCGGCGGGCTGGATGCCGCGGGGGCAGTGGTGGTGGGGTCCCAGCTGGGAGGCATCAGCCAGGTGCGGCTGGTGGATGCGACGCTGGAGAAGAGCGGCACGAACGGGTTGTTCGTCTTCAACAAGGGGCGGCTGCCGGGGTTCTCGCGCAACCTCTTCCGGGGCAACGTGGGGGCCCCCGCGGTCGTGAGCCTGTCCGTCGCGGGGGCCTTGGACGGCGCGAGCATCTACTCCGGAAGCAGCTCCACCCAGCCAGAGGCCAACGGCGACAACGTCGTCCATCTGCAGGCGGCGCCGGTCGCGGACACGGCCACGGCGCAGACGCTGCGCAGGCTGGACGTGCCCTATGGGGTCTCCACCGGCGTGCCGGACACGACCCTGGAGTACTCGGGGGCGCTCACGGTGGAGCCGGGGGTGCGCCTCCAGTTCGAGGCCGAGTCTGGCCTCCGCATCACGGAGACCGGCTCCCTGGTGGCGCGCGGGACGGCGCAGGCGCCCATCGTGTTCACGGGCAGGACGCAGACGCCGGGATACTGGAAGGGCCTCTCCATCCGCTCCCTGAGCCCGGACAACGTCCTCGACCACACGCAGGTGAGCCATGGGGGCTCGGACTCGTTCTGCTGTGACTACTTCACGCGGGATGGGAGCATTCGGGCCAACATCTCCGTGGGAGGCGCCCTGGGGCGGGGGAGTCTGACCCTGACCGACTCACTGGTGTCACAGGGCGCCGGCTGGGGCGTCTTCGTCTTCAAGAACGCCACGCTCACCCAGAGCGCCAACACCTACGACGGCAACGTCGGCACCGTGGGCCGCGAAGAGACGCCCCTCGCGCCCTGAGACGACACGACGCCGGACGCGAGGGGCTCACGGTGGCCCCTCCCGCCCGGCGTCCGTGTGCGAAGCCGGCCCGCCGCCCTACAGCGAGTTCACGAACTTCAAGAGCGCGTTGCGGTCCGCGGCGCTGAGGTTCACGAAGGCCTGCCGGGCGGCCTCGCCCTCGCCGCCGTGCCAGAGGATGGCCTCGGTGACGTTGCGCGCGCGGCCGTCGTGCAGATACGCCTCACCGCCGGACACGCCCGCCGTCAGGCCGATGCCCCAGAGCGGCGGCGTGCGCCACTCGGCGCCGGAGGCCTGGCCCTCCGGCAGGTTGTCCGCCAGGCCCGGGCCCATGTCGTGCAGCAGCAGGTCCGTGTACGGGTGGATGGTCTGGCTGCGGAACTCGTTCATCGCCGCGTACTGGCTGGTGGTCAGCGTGGGCGCGTGGCACTTCGCGCAGCCCGCGTTGTTGAACACCGCCTCCCCCTGGAGCGCCGTCGCGTCCGAGTGGTCGCGGCGCGCCGGCACGCCCAGCAGCGCGATGTAGCGGGTGAGCTTGTCCAGGTCGCTGTCGGCCAGCTCCACGCTCGTGCCCGCGCAGCCCTGCTGCGACGAGCCGCAGTCCTGCGTCTTGAACACGCTGGTCGTCACGCCCATGTCGCTGTTGAGCGCCTCGGCCACCTGGTGCTTCACGCGCGCCGCCGCCGCCTTCCAGCCGAAGCGACCCATGCGCGTGACGCCCGTCTCCGGGTCCTTCACCGTCTGCATGCGGCCGGAGATGCCGTCGCCGTTCGCGTCGTTGGGGTCCGCGAGGCCCGCGATCTGGGACTCCGGCACTGCCTCCAGCAGGCCCATGCCAATGAGCTGCGGCGTGATGCGCGGCGAGAAGTTCGTCGGCGTCACGTTGAGGAAGCTGTAGCTGGGCTTGCGCAGCTGGTACGTCGCCCCGCCGGGCAGCGTGCCGCTCGCCGTCGTCGTCCAGCCGCTGATGCGCACGTCCGCCTCCGGCGTGCCGCTGACCGCGCGCGGCTGCAGGCGGAAGCCCAGCGCGGGGTCCGCCGTCACCGCGCTGCCGTTCACCTTGCCCACCTTCACCACGTAGTTGTCCAGCGTGGTGTTCGTGGTGGAGGGCGGCAGGCCGCGGCCGTTCTGCTTGTGGCAGGAGATGCAGGACACGTTGACGTAGTTGTTGCCCAGCTTGTTCGCCTGCGCCGTGAAGAGGGGGTTGTCCGGCTCGGAGTGGCTGCCGTCGCGGAAGTTCGTGTGGTGCAGGCGGCGGCCCTCGACGAAGGGCTGCGCGCTCACCGGCGCCAGGTTGGTGGCCATCTGGAGGAAGCGGTTGTCCGGCTCGTTGGAGAACGGCGTGTGCAGCGTGCCGCGGCCGCCCGCCCAGGCCTTCTCCGGCAGCGGGAAGGAGTCGCGCAGCGAGCCCTGGCCCTCGAAGGGCACGATGCCGCCCTGGCCCACGATGTAGAGCATCACCGTGGAGTAGTAGTTGAAGCGGCCCTCCACCGGCCCCTGGAGGAATACGCCGATCTCCAGCTCCATCCGGTCGCCGTTGCGGATGGCGCGGCCCTCCTTGGCGTTGAAGTTCACCGACGACGTGTACTTGTAGTCGTTCACCTTCACGAAGTCCGCGTTGTGCCAGTACTCGGCCACCGTGTTGATGCCGCGGAAGAACGCGCGGAAGTCCGGCGAGTCATACGGATAAATCGTGTACAGGTTCACCGTGATGACGCTGCCGCCCTTGGCGACCTCGTCCACGATCTCGATCCAGTGGGTGCGCTTCTCGAAGTACAGCCTCAGGTAGTGGTCGTAGGCCTGGTACTCGTCCTCGCGCATGTGGCGGTCGCGGACGCGGTCGCCCACGCGGGTGATGAGGGCCGTGGCGGTGTTCTCCACCGTGGCGGGCTCCAGCGCGGTGGCGCTGGTGAACAGCGGCACCACCGGACCCGCGTCGCCGCTGGGCGGAGGGCCCGCGTCCACGCCGCTGCCCGCGTCGGGAGTGCCCGTGCCCGCGTCCGTGCCGCCGCCGGTGCCCGTATGCGTGTAGCGCGTCCAGGTCGTGTCCCGCGCACAGCCGCAGGACGTGTCCCAGTACGTGAAGAAATAGTCGATGGTGTTGCCGTTGCTCAGGCCCGTGACGGTGTACTGGTTGCGACCGCCCGTCACCGTCATGCGGATGTTCAGCTGCCCGCCGTCGTTGAGCTTGTAGTGGATGTCCGCCCAGTCCGTCGTGTCGACGTAGAAGACGGCGGATGAGCCAGACGGCGTGACGCCATACGTGGCGGCTTCTGCGGCTTGCACCGCCAGACAACTGACGGCCAGGAATGCGAGCGCGATTCCCGTGAGTCTGCTTCGGCTCATGGTTGCGAACTCCCGTGGGTGGATGGGGCGTGGGACGGCGAGCGCTACAAAGGGGGACTTCGTAGCTTGTCCGAAGAAAGTCGGAACGGCCGGAGGTCGCAAGGTGGGATGGCTGAGAATTCGGCTTAGGCTTGATAACTGATAAATAAGCGAAATTGATATTGCTCCTGATGCGCTGCGTTATCCTGATTTGACGCGTTGTGTTGGAGGGGGCGTGGGCGTGCCCGGCCCCGGGCGGCGGGGGATGGGGCGGCGCGGCGTGGGTGGGTAGACTCCGGGCCATGCGCTTCCAGCCACCGTGGGGTGGGGCCTTCCGGCTCGACACCTTCTTCCACCGCACTCCGGACGTCCTCCCCGAGGAGACGATGGCCGCCATCCGCTCGGCCATCCTGGGCTCGTCGCTGCTGGGGGAGTCGAACCTGTCCGGGCAGTTCTCCGGGACGTACGGCTTCTCGCTGACGTTCCGGCGGGACGCGCTGCCGGAGGTCCACCAGCGCTTCCCGGCCTTCGCGCCGTACCTGGCGAAGACGCTGCTGCCGGAGTGCAACGCCTTCCTGCTCAACCCGCTGCTGGTGGGGCAGGGCCGGAACGTGGCGGCGCACATCGACCGGAGCCTCGAGTTCTACGGCCCGAGCATCGGCTGCCCGGTGGCGGTGAGCGTGCTGTATGTCCAGGTTCCGAAGGAACTCCGGGGCGGGGCGCTGCGGCTGTACCACCGGGGAGGGCAGGTGGCGGAGCTGGCGCCCCAGCAGAACGCGCTGGTGATGTTCCGGGGCGACCTGCTGCATGAGGTGGAGGCCGTCACCTCCGGCGCGCCGGGGCTGTCGGAGTCGCGGATCAGCCTGGTGGTGGAGCAGTACCGCGCGCCGGCGGCGCTGCTGGCGAACGTGCCGCGCTTCGAGCTGCGCACGCGCTCGGGGGTGCGGGCGTGAGCGACCTGACGCTGGAGTGGAGGCTGCCCGCGCCGCCGGACGCGGTGTTCCCGGCCCTCTCGGAGCCCGCGCTCATCCGCCGCTGGTTCGGCGCGCCGCCGGGCTGCCACCGCACGCACGCGCCGGACCCGGGCGCGCTGGGCCAGCCCTACCGGGTGGGCCTGCGGGACGCGGCGGGGCGGGCGTTCGCGCAGGTGGGCTGCATCGTGGAGGTGGCGCCGGGGCGGTTCCTGGCGCTGGAGATGGACTGGGAGGGCGGGCCGGTGCCGGCGGGGCGCACCCGGGCGGAGCTGACCTTCCACGCGACGGACGGGGGCACGCGCCTGGAGCTGCGCCAGGGCCCGTTCGCGGACGACGCGGCCCGGGACGCGCACCGCGCCTACTGGGAGGCGTGCCTGGGGCGGCTGTCGCGCGTGGTGGCGGGCGAGGCGGTGCCGTGCTTCGAGGAGTTCTGGGAGGAGTCGCGCGGCTACGTGGGGCCGCTGGCGGTGGCCGCCTACGCGGTGCTGGCGGGCCTGCGCGAGGCGGGCGCGCCGAGGGAGACGGTGGCCCAGGTGGAGGACGTGCTCTACACGCACCTGTCGCGGCTGCGCGAGGACACCGCGGCCGTGCTGGGCGCGGTGCTCCAGTCGCGCGTCGAGGGTGACGCGAGCTGACGGCGCTCAGGAGGCCAGGGCCTGCGGCGGCGGCGAGGCCTGGGCGTCCTCCGCCGGGACGTGGGCCTCCGCGTCCTTGGCCTTGGCGATGCGCTCGTCCAGCTCCGCGGTGAGGTGCTCGAAGACCTCCTTGTTGAGCGTGCCCTGCTGGTAGGCGTTGAAGAGGGCGGCCTTCTCCACGATGAGGACGCGGCGGATGGCCTCCTGCTCCTCCTCTTCGTGGAAGCGGTTGGACTGCTGCTTGAGCGTGGTGAGCTCCTGCTCCACCGCCTGCGCCTTCTGCTGGTAGTCCCGCTCCAGCGGCTCCAGCACGTCCACCGGGATCTCCCGCGCGCGGCGCATGGCCTCCAGGGACGCGAGCGCCGCGTGGATGGCGCCCAGCTTGCCGCGGGCCAGCTCGTACTGCTCCTGGTAGACGTCCTTCTGGCCGGTGATGCCCATCCACTTGAGGAGGGGCGCCATGGTGAGCCCCTGGAAGATGATGGACAGCACCACCACGCCGAACGTCATGTTCACCAGCAGCTCGCGGTGGGCGAAGTCGTTCGGGAGGCCGAGCACCAGCACCATGGACACCGCGCCGCGCAGGCCGCTCCAGGTGAGCACCGCGCTCCACTTCCACGGCAGCTTCTCCGACGTGAACCGCAGCAGGCCGGACACGCCATAGACGACCACCGCGCGGCCCAGCACCACCGCTCCGTACGCCAGCAGGATGGGCAGCCACGACTGGAGCAGCGACGTCAGCTGCACCTCCAGGCCGATGAGCAGGAACACCACCGAGTTGAGCGCGAACGCCAGGTACTCCCAGAAGCTCTCCACCGCGATGCGCGTGGTGGGCCCCATGCCCAGGCGCGCCGCCCAGTTGCCGCACAGCAGGCCCGCCACCACCACCGCGATGACGCCCGAGTAGTGGAAGTGCTCCGCCACCACGAAGGACCCGTACGCGGCGATGACCGTGAGGGTGATCTCCACCATGGCGTCCTCCACGCGGAGGATGACCTTGGACGCCGCCCAGCTCACCGCCCCGCCGATGACGGCGCCCATGCCCGCCACCTTGATGAAGTCCAGCACCGCGCCGCCCACGGTGAAGGACTGGCCGCCGGCCACGCCCAGCACCAGCGTGAAGAGCACCACGGAGGTGCCGTCATTGAGCAGGCTCTCGCCCTCCACCAGGATGGCCAGCCGCTTGGGCGCGCCCAGCGCCTTGAACAGGCCCACCACCGCGATGGGGTCCGTGGACACGATGAGCGACGCGAACACCATCGCGTGGATGAGGCCGAAGCCCTCCAGCAGGTTCATCCCCCGCATCGCCGGGGACAGCAGCAGCGCCGTGAGCGCCATGGACGCCACCACGCCCGGGATGGCCATGGAGGTGATGGCCAGCTTGTTCTTCATGAACTTGCGGAAGTCCACGTGGAACGCCGCCTCGAACAGCAGGCCCGGCAGGATGACCGCGAACAGCAGCTCCTTCGTCAGGTGCGGAGGTTCGAAGGCATGCACGATGCCCAGGCCCAGCCCCGCCAGAACCAACGCCACCGTGTACGGAAACTTGAAGTAGCGCGCCGCGATCGCCACCGCCGTCGCGATGGAGAACAGCAACACGAAGGCCAACTCGAAGTGCATGAATCCCCAGCCCGTTCGTGCTCGAAAGGGGGGAGGATGCCATGCGCACGGGGCGGTGGGGCAACCCCCTTTCGAGTGGAAATGAGAGGGGACGTGCAGGCGTGGCATTTTGCCAGACTGCTTTCTCAAGGCTGGAGAGGGATCAGCGCGAGGGCCCGCGCCGGATGAAATGAACATCCACTGTGGAGCGGCGGACGGCCGGGCTTCGGGCGGGCGGAGGAGGGGGCTGGATGCATTGTGGGCCCCCGGGCCGGCGGCTAGAAGCGGGGGGATGATGGACCTCTTCCTCATGTCGCCCCCGGGCCGGGGCTGGGCGCTGCGAGGCCGCTCGAACTTCCGCAGCCGGGAGGCCGCTCCGGCGGATGCGCGCGGCGCGCGGCGGGAGTGGCTGGCGCTCGCCCGCCACATCGAGTCGCGGGGCGGCACGGTGGTGGCGCTGCCCTCGCCGTCGGACGCGCTGACGGGCATGCCCTACGCGGCCGAGTGCGGCCAGGTGGTGGCGCGCGAGGGCCAGGCGCCGCTGTTCCTCCTGCCCAGGATGCTGAGCGCGCATCGCTTCACGGAGCGCGACCACTGGGCGCCGCTGGCCCGGCGCCTGGGGATGGAGGTCGTCGACCCGGGCGTGGGCATCTGGGAGGCGCACGGCGACGTGGCCACGTTCGACGGCGTGACGCTGCTGTCCTGGGGCGGGCGCACCACGCTCGACGGCCTGGAGGCGGCCCAGCGGTTCTTCCCCGGCGAGGTGCTGCGCGTGCAGGTGCGCGAGCCCGCGTTCCACGGGAACATGGCGGTGCTGCCCCTGCCGGCGGTGGACCGGCTGGTGGTGTGCCCGGACGTGATGGCGCCGGAGTCGGTGGCGCTCCTGGAGCAGCGCTTCGGCGCGCACCGGATGGCGCGGGTGACGGAGGCGGACATCCGCCGCTACGCGACGAACGGGCTGCCGCTGGGCAGGGACCTGCTCGCGCCCACGGTGATGCCCCCGCACGTGGTGGCGCTGTTCGAGCGCCTGGGCATGCGCGTGGTGTCCATGCCCATGCCGGAGCTGACGGAGAAGGGCGGCGGCTCGTCGCGCTGCCTCGTGTCGCGCGCGTCGGTGGAGGCCTCGCGCGTCACGCTTCCGCCCGAGTACCGGCTGGACGTCGTGGCGAAGGACCTGGAAGCCGATGGCGGGTGAGCTCGCGTCGCTGGCGCGGGCGTTCTTCGCCGCGACCCCGGAGCTGTCGTTGCAGGCGCTGGGCTCCGGCGTGCATGTCCCGTCGCTGGACCTGGCGCCGTACGGCATCCCGGTGACGCACCTGCTGGCGGAGCACGACGCGGAGCTCGCGCGGCAGTACCTCACGCTCAACCAGCTGGCGTTCGGCGGCCTCGGCGTGCCGCGCTGGGTGCTGTCGGACCTGTACCTGATGCCCGGCGCCATCGGGCTCTTGCGCTGTCCCGCGCGGCTGCTGAAGGCGCCCGCGCGCGAGCGGCTGCTGCTGGCGGACGAGGAGTCCGCCATCGGCGCGGCCTGCTACGTGGCGCCGTCGCTGACGCCGGGGCTGTTCGTGGGCGTGTCGCTGTTCAGCTTCCTGCCGGGGCGGGGCGCGTCCGCGTGGGTGAAGCTGCTCACGCTGGGCATGGTGCGCGCGAAGCGGCTGCGCGGCGTCACCCAGTGGGACAACCCCGCCGTGCGCGTGCACTCGCGGCTGGGGCCCATGCGGCTGGTGGGGCGCGCCCCCGGCGGGCACGACTACGACGAGCGCACCTTCGTCTACGAGACGGACCTGAGCGACGAGGCCCGCGTGGCCCGGGCGATGGTCCGGGGCGACTCTCCGGCGCCCGCCACTCGCATCCCCGTCACGGACCTGCTGTCCCTGGGCGCGCTGCTGGACCGCGCGGAGCGGGGCGCCCGGCTGGAGCTGGCGCCTCCGGGGCAGGATGACGGCCACGTGCTGGTGCGCGAGCTGCCGCCGGGCTGAGGCTCAGGGCGCGGGGGCGTGCGGGAACTCGTCGTCCTGCTCCAGGGCCTTGCGCAGGGCGCTGGCGCCGTCCTTGAGGATGGGCGCGCCGTGCGCGAAGCAGACGGTCTGGATGGGCAGGTGGTCCAGGATGCGCTGGATGCTGGTGCGCGTGCGCAGCGGCTCGTCCTGGTACTCGCCGGGGACGAAGGTGGGCGTGCGCCGGCCCTCGTGTGACAGCAGGTCGGAGATGAACACGACCGCGTGCGGGCTCTTCTGGAGCCAGAGCGTGTACATGGCCTCCGTGGGCCCCGGCGTCTGGAAGGTGTTGAGGCCGCCCGGCAGCGTGGTGCCGTTCACGTACTCGAAGTCCGGCTGCTCCTCCAGGCCCTGCGCGCCCTCCGGCGCCCAGACGGGCACGCCGAACAGCTTGCGCATGCGCCACGCGGAGCGCTGGTGGTTGCCGGCGGTGAGCACGATGGCGTCGATGTCGCCCAGCTTGCGCAGGGCCTTCTCGTCGATGGGCAGCGGGTCGATGAGGGTGACGGTGCCGTCGTCGTCCACCACCGCGTAGGCGTCGCTGCGGATGCCGCCGAGCCGGTCGTCGGAGACGGTCCAGTGGTGCACGCCGGGGACGATCTCTTCCGTCTTCTTCGCCTGGGCCTTGGGCTCGCTCATGCGGACAAAGCTAGGCACCTGTCCCCGGATGACAGGGGGGCGCGCTCCGCCGCCCGCCTGCCCCTCCAGCGGGCCCTCCCGCCCCCTTCGCATCCCTCCCGCCGCGCGCACCTTTGTCATCGGACGGAGGAGAGACCCGATGCGCGCGATGACCCGCGAGCCGCGACCGCTCGTGCTGTTCGATGGAGACTGCGGCTTCTGCAGGCGCTGGGTGGCGCGCTGGCGCCAGGACACCGGGGGCCGCGTGCGCTTCGCGCGCGGGAGCGGCTGGCTGCTCAAGCTCCTGGGCATCCCGAAGAGGGACATGCGGCGGGCGATGCAGCTCGTGGAGCCGTCGGGGCGCCGCTCGGCCGGCGCGGAGGCCGTCTTCCGCATGCTCGCCTGGTCGCCTCGCTGGAGCACGCGGCTGGCCGCGCGGCTGGGCCTGGCGCCCGGCGTCCGGCAGGTGGCGGACGCCGTGTATTCGGTCATCGCGCGCCACCGTCGGCGCGCGGCGCGGTGGGACACGTGGTTGTTCAGCCGCGTGACGGAGCCCGCGGAGCACCGGCTGGTGCGCTGGGCCTTCCTGCGGCTGCTGGGCGGCACGTTCCTCATCGCCTTCACGTCGCTGGGCAGGCAGGTGCTGGGGCTCTACGGCGCGAAGGGCATCCGCCCCATCCGCGACGTGGCGCAGTCCGAGCGCCATGCCGCGCAGGGCCGCTGGCGCCGCCCCTCCGTGTTCTGGAGGGACGCGTCGGACGCGGCGCTGGTGCGCGGCTGCCGCGTGGGGCAGGCCCTGTCGCTGGCGCTGCTCCTCAACGTGGCCCCTCGCCTGAGCGCGGGCGCGCTGTGGGGCCTGTACCTGTCCTACGTGTCGCTGGGCCGCGAGTTCCTGTCGTTCCAGTGGGACGTGCTGCTCCTGGAGATGGGGCTGCTGGGCGCGCTCACCGCGCCGGGCGGCGTGCGGCCCGGGCTGGGGGCGCGGGACGTGTCCGCGCTGGACGTGGGGCTCTTCCGGATGCTCGTGTTCCGGCTCTACTTCGGCTCCGGCATCAGCAAGCTCCACTCGGGGGACCGGACGTGGCGCGAGCTGAGCGCGTGCGACATGTACTTCGAGACCGCGCCCCTGCCCACGCGCGGCGGCTGGGCCGCGCACCAGCTCCCGCGCGCGGTGCGCCACGCGGGCACGGCGGCGGTGCTGGCGGCGGAGACGGCGGTGCCCTTCCTCGCCTTCGGTCCCCGGCGCGTGCGGCAGGCCACCTTCGGCATCCTCTCCGCGCTCCAGGCGGCCATCATGGCCACGGGCAACTACGGCTTCTTCAACGTCCAGTCGCTGGCCCTGGGGCTGTGGCTGCTGGACGACGCGGCGCTGAATCGCGCGCTGCCGGAGGCGCTGTGGCGCGACGCCCGGCCCGCGCGGCGGCCGTCGGTGTCGGGCACGGCGCTGTCCACCGTCGCGGCGGTGCCGCTGCTCACGCTGGGCGCCGTGGAGCAGCTGCGTCGCATGGGGGCGTGGCCGCGCGGCCCGGAGCGCCTGGTGCGCGCGGTGGACTGGCTGGAGGACCGGGTGCTGCCGCTGCACTCGGTGAACTCCTATGGCCTGTTCGCGGTGATGACGGTGGACCGGCCGGAGATCACCATCGAGGGCTCGGACGACGGCGTGCACTGGGTGGAGTACCCGTTCCGTTACAAGACGTCCGCCGTGGACCGGCCGCCGCGCCAGGTGGCCCCGCACCAGCCCCGGCTGGACTGGCAGATGTGGTTCGCCGCGCTGGGGTCGCCGCCCTCGTGGTTCCTGGCCCTGCTGGAGCGGCTGCTGGAGGGCTCGCCGGAGGTGCTGGGCCTGTTCGCGTCCAATCCCTTCCCGGACCATCCGCCCCGGCTCGTCCGCGCGGTGCTCCACGACTACCGGATGACGTCCCTGGAGGAGCGCCGGCGCACCGGCGCCTGGTGGAAGCGCGAGCGGCGCGGGCTGTATGTGTCGCCGTTGACCCTCGCGCCCGGGACGTCCGAGCAGGCCGGCCGACTGACCTGGCACGCCTGAGTCGCGCCCGGGTCCGGGCCCCGCATGCCCGGTACGTCAGGACCCCACACCGAGGCGGAGCGGCGAATGGCTTCCCATGCGAAAGCGAGGGGCCGGGGACTGGCGGGGGATGGGGATCGCTGGGTACGGTGCAAGGGCGATGGTGTCCGGTGCTTCCCCGTCTTCCCTCATCTTCGGCAGGTACGCGGTCTTGCGCCGCGTGGCCGTGGGGGGCATGGGGGAGATCTTCCTGGCCCGTCAGGTGGGGGTGAGCGGCTTCGAGCGCCCCGTCATCCTCAAGAGCCTGCTGCCGGACCTGCTGGAGCACGAGGGCTCGGTGGAGATGTTCCTCGACGAGGCCCGCGTCGCGGCGCACCTGAACCACCCGAACGTCGTCTCGCTGTACGAGGTCGGCGCGTGGCAGGGCACCTTCTACATCGCCATGGAGTACATCGAGGGCGAGAACCTGGGCCGCCTGGCGAAGGCGGCGCAGCGGGCCGGCACGCCGCTGCCCCACCGGGTCTGCGCGCAGATGATCCGCGACGCGGCGCTGGGGCTGGACCACGCGCACCACGCGCGCGACAGCCAGGGCCAGCCGCTGGAGCTGGTGCACCGGGACATCAGCCCGCAGAACATCATGGTGCGCCTGGACGGCCTGTCGAAGGTGGTGGACTTCGGCGTGGCCAAGGCGAGCATCCGCGCCAGCCGCACGCGCACGGGCGTGCTCAAGGGCAAGCTGCGGTACATGTCGCCGGAGCAGGTGCGCAACGAGCCCGTCTCCGGCACCAGCGACCAGTTCGCGCTGGGCGTGGTGCTGTGGGAGCTGTGCACGCGCCGGCCGTTCATCGACACGGACAACCCCGCGGAGGCCATGCGGCGCATCGCGCTGGCGGCGGTGCCCCGGCCCTCGCAGTTCGTGGAGGGGCTGTCACCGCAGCTGGAGCAGATCATCCTGCGCATGCTCCACCGCGCGCCCGGGCAGCGCTTCGCCCGCTGCGCGGACGTGGCCCGCGCGCTCCAGGCCTACCTGGATGACGTGCCGGAGACCCCGGAGGAGTCCGTCTCCGCGGTGGTGACGCGGCTGGTGGGCGACGCGGTGCTGGCGCGGCTGCGCGACGCGGGCAGCGGCGAGCCCGGCCTGCCCCAGGTTCGCGAACCCTCCAACGTGTCGTGTCCGCGCTGCGGCCAGTCCACCAGCGCGACCAGCCGCTTCTGCCCCGCGTGCGGCAACTCGCTCACGCCTCCCGGGGACGCCGCGCCGAAGGCGCTCACGCCCTCGTCCGGAGGCGCCGCGCGGCGGCTGCCGTCGATGCCCGTGCTGCGCGAGCCGCCCGTGCACCTGGGCGACGAGGCCCTCCCCGACGCGCCGACGGCCAAGGCGCCCGCCCGCCGCGGCGACGGCGCGGTGCACGAGCCGCCCACCGACCCGACGATGGAGGTGCCCGCGCCGCTGGCCTCCGCGCTGGCCGAGGCGCCGCCCGCCGCCGAGGACGACGACGGGCCCCCGGCCCTGGGAGACGACGCCCCGGGCCCCACCGTGAAGATCCGCGCGATGGACGCGCAGGCGCAGATGCGCCGGCTCACGCTGCTGGTGGTCGGCGGTGAGCCGGCCCACGCGGCCCGGCTGCGCGACGCGGTGGCGCAGGCCTCGACCCGCCACCACGTGGAGGTGGTGGCGCTGTCGGACACGCACTGGTGTCTGCCCTTCGGCCTGCCGCAGGCGCACCCCGAGGATGCGACGCGGGCGCTGAGGTGCGCGGAGGCCCTGGGCGGCGCCGGGCCGGGGGTGCGGCGGGGCCTGGAGTCCGGCGTGGTGCGGGTGAGCACGGAGGCCGGGGCGCCCCGGCTGTCCGGCCAGGGGCTGGAGCGGGCGCGGGCGCTGGCGGACGCGGCGGTGCCCGGGGAACTGCTGGTGGGCGCGTCGGTGAAGGCGCTGCTGGTGGAGGCGGGCGGGGTGCGCATCGGCGTGGCGCGCGAGCTGCCTGGCGGCACGGCGTGGCGGGTGGAGTCCGGCGCGCCCGCGACCCGCGTGGACGCGCTGGTGGGACGCGACGAGGCGCTGACCCAGGCGGCGGTGGTGGTGGAGTCGGCGCGCAAGGGCGAGGGCGGCGCGCGGCTCTTCGTGGGGCCCACGGGCGTGGGCCGCAGCCGCTTCCTGGAGGCGGTGGCGGAGCTGGCCACGGGGGCCTCGCCGCGCGTGGTGTACGCGTGGGGGGGAGACCCCCGCTCTGCGGGGGCGATGGGGCTGTGGCGCACGGTGTTCACCGCGCTGTCGCGGGCCGCGACGGGGGGCGACGCGGCGCTGCCGCCGCTGTCGGGGCTGGGCCTCTCCGAAGCGGAGGCCGCGGCGCTCTGGCGGAGGCTCGCGCGGGGCGCGCCGACGGGCGGACACCTGCCGGCGGCGGACGGGGCGGTGGTGGACGCGCTCCAGCGGGTGGCGAAGCCGTCGGGCCTGCTGCTGCTGGTGGATGACGTGCACCGCGTGGACGGCCCTTCGCTGGCGCTGCTCGCGGGCGCGCTCGCGGCGAAGGACCTGGGCGTGGCGCTGGTGGCCACGGGCGACGTGGACGCGGTGCCCACGGCCCTGGCGTCCCTGCCCGTGACGGTGCTGGAGGGCCTGTCGCCGTCGGAGCTGAACGCGCTGCTCACCGCGAGCCTGGGCATGGCCCTGTCGCCGTCGCTGGAGCGGGCGGTGGCGGACCGGGTGCGCGGCAACCCCGCGCACGCGCTCGCGCTGGTGCGGCTGCTGGTGGCGGTGGGGGTGTTGCAGCGCACGGAGGGGGGCTTCCAGGCCAACGGGCCGCTGTCCCCAGCGGCGCTGCCGCAAGGCCTGGGGCAGGCCCTGGGGGCGCGGCTGGAGCTGCTGCCCGCCGCGGCGCTGCGCTTCCTCCAGCGGGCCGCGGTGGAGGGCTCGCTCTTCTCCGCGGAGCTGGTGCGCGCGTCGCTGGCGGCCGCGGACGGCGCGGAGGTGCTCGAGGACGCGGAGTGGGTGGCGCCCGTGCCCGGGCAGCCCGGCATCTTCCGCTTCACGCGCGAGGAGGCGCGGCAGGTGCTGCGCGAGCGCCTGTCCCTCCCGCAGCTGCGCGGCGCGCACCAGGCGCTGGCGGAGACGCTGGAGGACGAGGCGTTCGCGCACGAGCCGGCCCGCGAGGTGCGGGTGGCGGACCACCTGCTGGGCGCGGAGTCCGCTGGCGCGCCGGCCGCGTGCGAGCGGGCGGGAGACTGGTTCGCGGCCCGGGGCGAGTGGCGCGCGGCGGTGGACTTCTACCGCTGGGCCCTGGGGCGGGCGCCCGGAGCGACGGCGGCGGTGGTGCGCTGGCAGCTGGACGTGCTCGCCCGCGCGGCGGCGTGCCTCACGCAGGTGGACCCCGCCGCCGTGGACGGGCTGGTGACGCCGTGGCTGGACAACGTGCCGGTGATGCAGACGCCCGGCCGGTGGGCGGAGGCCGCGCGGCGCCTGGCCGTGGCGGAGCTGAAGCTGGGGCGCGTGGACGACGCGGAGGTGCGCCTCCGCATGGCGCAGGGCCCCTCGGGCGCGGATCCGGAGGTGGAGGCCCTGGTGCTGTGCGAGCTGGCCAGGGTGCGCGAGGCCCGGGGCGAGGCGACCGCCGCGGTGGAGCTGCTGGCGCGGGCCTTCCAGCGCATGGGGAACCGGACCCCGAGCGCGGCGGACTTCTTCTGGGAGCACTACCTGCTGCTGGGTCGGTTGCAGCAGCGGCTGGGGCAGCTGGACCGGGCGCGGGTGGCCTTCACGCGCGCGGCGGACCAGGCGCGGTCGGTGGGCAGCGCGGTGGGGCAGGCGCGGGCGCTGTCGCAGCTCGCGGGCCTGCGGGTCCTCGCGGGCGAGCCGGGCCAGGCGCTGACGGACCTGGAGCGCGCGCTCGCGCTGGCCGAGCAGGGCGGGGATGCCCAGGAGGTGGCGCGCATCCACTTCAACGCCGGGCGCCTGCTGGTGGCGGGCGGCCGGGCGCCGGAGGCGCGCGAGCGGCTGGAGCAGGCGAGGGAGCGCGCCCGGGTGGCGGGCTGGCGGGAGGGGGAGGCCCTGGCCGCGCAGGTGCTGGGGACGATGGAGGCCCGGGCCCCCCGCCGCTGAAAGTGCGGGAAATGCATCAGCAGGCGTGCAGGCGCGCGGACTTTGGCGCGGGCGCGCACGGTTTTCACGCCCTCCAGTGGGTCCGCCGGTAGACTTGGCCGCTCCCCACCCGCTCCCGTGCCTGCCTTCGTGAAGACGTCACGTTCCTTCTCCATTTCCCTCATGGGCCTCCTCGCGCTGGCTGTGCTGGGCGCGTGCGGACCGTCGCCCTCCACCATCACCCTGGAGCCGCCCGAGCTGCGCTATCTGCGCACGCAGGGACAGAACCTGCCGCTTGGCTACACGGTGCTGGACGCGGACGGGCGCAAGATGATGGACGCGCGCCTGCGCTGGACCAGCTCCGCGCCGGAGGTGGCCTCCGTGATGGAGGACGGCACGGTGGTGGTGCGCAGGTCCGGGAAGACCATCATCGGGGTGCAGGGGGGGCGGGCGAAGGCGGCGCTGCCGCTGGACCTCACCATCCTCGCGTCGCTGGACGTGCGCGCGCCGGGGGCGGACTTCGTGGAGGTGGGGCGCACCATCAAGCTGCGCGTGGTGGCGCGCAACGAGGCGGGCCACGTCATCGCGGACGCGGCGCCCGCCTTCCGCTCCACCAACGAGGCCGTGGCGCGCGTGGAGAACGGCGAGCTCATCGCCGCGTCGGCCGGCGTGGCCACCATCACCGCGACGCTGGGGCACCTGAGCCGCGCCATCGCCGTGCAGGTGGTGCCGCCGGACTTCGCGCGCCTGGGGCTGAACCTCACCTCGTACACCTTCAAGAAGAAGGGCCAGTCGGTGATGGTCCAGGCGCGCGCGTACAACCGCAACGGCGTGGCGCTGGAGCAGGTGCCGCTGGAGTGGTTCAGCTCGAACAGCGCCGTGGTGACGGTGTCGCCCGAGGGCCGCGTGACGGCCGTGGGCCCGGGGCGCGCGGTGGTGTCGGTGGTGGCCGGCCGTCGCCGCACCGCCGCGGACTTCATCGTCGAGTAGGTCCGCCGCTCCGGCGCGGGCCCGCCCTGGCGCGGCGGGCCACGGAGTCCCTACGGCCTCTTCGCGGGCGGGGCGGGGCGCTTGCCGCCCTTCTTCTTGGGCGCGGCCCCCGCGTCATCCGGGCAGGGCGGGCGCGGCCCGTCGCTCGGCGGCTGGATGGTGAACTCGACGCGGCGGTTGAGGGCCATGCCCTCCTCCGTGGCGTTGTCGGCCAGGGGCATGCTGCGCCCGAAGCCCTGCGAGCACACGCGCTCCGCGGCGACACCGGTCTCGATGAGGAAGCGCTTCACGCTGGCGGCGCGGCGCCTGGACAGGTCCAGGTTGTACTGGTCGCTGGCGCGCGAGTCGGTGTGGCCCTCGATGAGGATGCGGTCCATCCGCGGGTTCTCCTGCATCACCCGCGCGACCTCCTCCAGCACGGGGAAGGACTCGGAGAGGATGACGTCCTGGTCGGTGGCGAAGTTCACCTGCTCCAGGATGACGATCTTGTTCCCCGACGTGCGCGCGAGCGGGCAGCCGTCGCGGCCGCGCTTGCCCTGCGGGACGTCCGGGCACTTGTCGATGCGGTCCACCACGCCGTCGGAGTCCGCGTCGGTGTCCGGGCAGCCGCCGTTCTCCACCGGGCCCGCGAGGTTGGGGCAGCGGTCGCGCTCGCCGATGACGCCGTCGTTGTCGGGGTCCACGGGCGGCGGGGGCGGCTCGGGTGGCTCCTTGAAGCGCTCGATGGCCTCCCACTCGCGCGTCTTGGCGGGCACCCAGAGGATGGACGTGAAGAAGCTCAGGTTCGGCGACGCCAGCGAGCAGCCGCAGCCCAGGCCGCCGCCGAAGGTGAAGGTGACGCCCAGCGAGCTGTACCAGCGCAGGCCGATGAGCAGCTCCGCGGGGATCTGCCGCTCCTGCCCCGGCGCCTTCTTGAGGCCGAACGCGCCGTTCACCATGCCCAGCGCGGTGATGCCGCTGCCGCGCAGGAGGGGCACCTCCGTGCCCAGGCCGAACGGAGCCATGTCCCCCAGCTCCACGTTGTTGAAGATGATGTCCGGCCGCTTCCAGAAGCCGCCGTTGAAGGCGAGGAGGATGCCGGACTCGAAGCGGTAGTCGAGCACCAGGCCCGGCGCCCAGGTCAGCTCGCCGTCACCGGCGAAGGCCTCCCGCACGCCGGTGGGGAAGCTGACGTTGAGCGTGAGCGAGGCGCCCCAGCCGTGGCCCTCCGCGGAGCGGCGCAGGCCGGGGATGGCCACCTTGCCCATGAGCCGCAGGTCGCCCAGGGCGAAGCTCTCCACGGGGCCTTCGGTGCCGATGACCTCCAGGTTCTGGCCGCCCTGGAGGAGCACGAGCGGCATGTCCACGCCCACTTCGGCCCAGTCGAAGAGGCCCACCGTGGCCATGACGTCCAGTTGGAGCCGGTTGCCCACGAGGCTGATGGAGCCCAGGTCGCCGTCCTTGGGGACGAGCGAGAGCGGGTTGATGGAGTAGCTGAGGTAGGGCCCGGCGGAGACGGACAGGTGGGACAGGGGCCGGGACTGGGTGACCATCACCAGGTCCTGCGGCGCGCCGGACGGGCGGAAGACCTGGATGTTGAAGCGCGGATCCGGCGCGGCGTGGGCGGCGGTGGACAGCGCGAGCGCCAGCAGCAGCGGGAGGAGCGGCGTGCGGGAGGGCTTCATCGGACGCGGCGGGCGGAGCGCAGGAAGAGGAAGCCCAGGGCGAGGGTGACCAGCATGGCGGCGCTGCCGGCGGGGGTGTCCTCGGCGGTGGTGCCGCAGCAGAAGGCGCCGCCCTGGGGCTCGGTGCCGGGCTTGCGGCGGCCGCGTTCGCACTGCTGGGTCTGGGCGGAGCAGAACTCGACGCCCAGGCAGTCGCCGCTGTCGGAGCAGGACTCGAGGCAGGTGTTGGTGGTGAGGTCGCAGGTGCCGCCGCAGGGGCAGTGGGCATCGGCGAAGCACTCGACGCACGCGGCGCCGTCGCATACGAGCCCCTCCGCGCACGTCACGGCGCACGCGCCGGTGTTGGAGCAGGTGCGGGTGGCGGGGTCGCAGGTGCCGCTGCCGCAGTCGGAGTCATTGACGCAGCCCACGCACACGCTGTTCTGGACGGTGCCGTCGGAGAGGCAGAACGGGGTCTCGCCGTCGCAGGCGTCACAGCGCGGGCCGCAGCGCTTGTCGGTGGTGCAGGAGCTGCATTCACCGCTGAGGCAGAACTGGCCGTCGCCGCACTCCAGGTCGTTGCGGCACTGGACGCAGACCTCGCCGTCGAGACAGAAGGGGCGCTCGCCGGGGCACTTGGAGCAGCCGGGGCCGCAGCGGTCGGAGGTGTTGCACTCCGGGATGGCGTCGACGCAGGCGCCGTTCAGGGTGTCGCAGCGCTGGCCGTTGGCGCACTGGCTGTCGGTGGTGCACTCGACGCAGGAGGGCGGAGCGCCGGGGGTGGGCGCGGCGCACTGGGTGCCCTTGGGGCAGCAGTTGCAGGAGTTGCCGGCGCAGGCGTCCTGGGTGTTGCAGGGCGTGCAGACGTGGTTGGAGCACGACTCGCCGCGGTCGCATTGGGCGTCGTCGTTGCACTCGACGCAGGTGTTGGCGGTGAGGTCGCAGACCTGGCTGCCGGGGCACTCCGCGTCGGAGGTGCACTGGACGCAGGTGAAGTTCTCCTCGTCGCAGACCTGGCCGGAGCCGCAGTCGGAGTCGCGGACGCAGCCGGTGCAGACGTGGGTGGTGGTGTCGCAGCGGCCGGTGGCGCAGTCGCTGTTCTGGGTGCACTGGACGCAGGTGAACTGGCCGCTGACCTGGGCGCAGATGGGCGCGGTGGGGCCGCACGGAGAACACGTGTCGCCGCACAGGAGGTTCGTGTCACAGGGCGCGCAGAGCGCAGCGGAGTTGCAGTAGTAGGACGGACCGCAACTGCCGTTGCCGGGCTGGTTCGCGAACTGCCGGTTGCACTGGACGCACTGATCCAGGTTGTCAGGGAATGACGGTCGGCCGGTTTCCGTCTGGAACAGCCGAGTGGGCTGGACCAGTGAGAAGCTAGTGGTGCCGGTGGTGTTGTAGAGCGGGACGACTGGCGGCTGGTTCGCGGGCCGGTCGAAGTCCGTGAACGACCCGTCCAGGATGGCGAACTCCAGCGCGGAGTGCTCCACGATCTGCACGTAGAGCAACTCAAGAGGATAGAGCCCGGACTGGGTGAAGGTGACGGAGTTGGTGGTACGTCGTGTTGGCGCCCCGATTTCCGGCGGGCGGATGATGACGTCGTAGCGCTTGCTGGTCTTGTCGAACAGCACGAGGCTGATCGCGTCGTCGGCGTAGAAGCCGAAGTGCAGGACCCGTCCAACCATGTCCGGGGTGACGTTCAGGTAGCCGCGAAAGCGAGAGACGAACCGGGTGTTCGGATCGTTGTAGTGGAAGGGGCAGCCACCCTGGGCACATCCCGAGACCTCGTTGACGAAGTCGCCGTAACTCAGGATTCGACCATCGTTCAGGTTGTTCGACAGGTCGAACGCGGAGCGCAGCACGGAGGTCATGCGCGTTCCGCTGTTCTCCTCCATGTATGCGTTCAGGCTCTCCGTGTAGAGCGATTGGCTCTGCGGAAACTCATTCGCGGTGCGCGTCCACACGTTGGACGCCATGCAAATCCCTGTACCGGGTTCAGTGGGAGAGGGCGCCGCAGGGGCTCCCGTCACCACCACATCCGGCAGCTTCTGCGCGACGACGGACGTGCTCGCGAGGCACATCGCGAGCAGGAACAGCGCGGCGGTCGCGTGGAGGGAGAAGGGAGCAGTGCGCAAAACGCGCACAGCCTTTCAGATCTGGTTGACGTTCTCAACCTTCCGCCCGCGTCTCAAAACCCCGTGCCGCATGCGACCTCCAGGGTCCTCCATTCCTCTGGGCCGCAAGCAATCCGGACAGCACGCAAAACCGGAACCCATCCGCGTGCCGGAAGCGTCACGCGCGACGGCAGGCGACGTCCCCATCCTGCGAGCGGATGAACGCCGCGGCGAGCTCGGTGCCCAGGGCCGCGCACAGCACCTCGTACGTCCGCCGCCGCGCCCCGCCGTAGAAGCCCGGCTGCCGGGTCAGGGTCTCCGGGTGACGCACGAAGACGTTGTACCCGAGGATGCACCCATCCGCGCGCAGCACGGTGATGCCGTCGGTGGCCATCATGCCGCGCAGGAGCTGCGCGGTCGCACGCACCGCCGACGCCACGCTGTCGTCCTGGGTCGCGTGGTGACGATCCAGCAGCGCCACCACGTCCATGGGCCGGGGCAACAGGATGCCGTCCACGAACAGCGCCGAGCCCGCGCGCTCCCGGGGCAGCACCGCCACCAGTGTGCCGTGCGAGGACTGCATCACCTCGAAGAGCACCCGCCGGAAGAAGCCCCGCGCGTGCTCACGGCTGGAGGGCAGGACCTGCTCGGTCACCGCGCTCGCCAGGGCGTCCAGCACCACCGAGGGGGGCTCCAGATCGATACGCGCGCCGGACAGGTACACGTGCCGGCACAGGTCCCCACAGCCGCGCAGCTCGATGATGTTGTCCGCGAGCTGCAACACGCCCACCACGCGCGCGCCCCGGTCCGGCGCGTGCCGCAGGCGCTCCAGGGGCGTCTCCGCCAGGGGGAACGGATCCGTGCGGAAGATGCCGTAGGAGAGGCCCGCCGGCTCACGCAGCAGGTACAGCGCCCACCAGCGCCCCTGGCCCAGGGGCGCGCACTGCTTGAGCGCGCGCTGGATGGTGGCGCGGTTGCGCGGCCCCACGCCGATGGGGATCGGATCATGTCCGCCCAGCAGCTCCATCATCGTGCCCAGGTCGTCCCCCAGGAACGCGGTGGGGAACAGCAGCGCGCCCTCCTCGCGGTAGCGCGACAGCGTCACCAGCAGCTCGCTGAGGGCGTCCGCCGTCTGCGGACACGTCATGTCCGCCTCGTCGAGGAACGCACTGACGGACTCGGTCAGCAGGTGACGGAACGACAGGATGGGAGGTGAACCCGCTTCCGGGCCCGGACCGGTCATGGCGGACCCAGCATGGCGCATCGGCGGCGGCGAGGCACGAAGTCTCGCCGCCCTCCCGGAGGCTGGGACGTGTCAGGCGGCCGCCGCCTGCTCCGCCGCCCGCCGCGCCGACTCCAGGGTGGAGGCGGTGCGCAGCCAGCCCTCCGCCTGGGCGTCGAGGTGGGACAGGAGCTCCGCGAAGAACCGGGTCTCCAGCGCCTGCGCCAGCGTGGCCCCGTGCGCGTCCGCCCACTTGCGCGTCACCGTCGCGCGCACCTGGGCGCCCAGCAGGTCCACGAAGCGCTCCAGGAGCGGCGTGGACAGGAGCGTCCCCGCCCACACCACCGCGTCATGGCCCAGGCCGCCGGTGGCCACCGTCACCACCGCCGCCGCCCCGGACGGCACCGAGTACACCAGGGTGGTGAGCGCCTGGAGCAGCTCCTCGCGCATGCCGCCCTGCAGCTCGCTGCCCACCAACTGGCGGCAGAAGTCATACAGCGTCGCCCGGTCCGCCGCGTGCGCGTGCAGCGCGCCCAGGTCCAGCGGCGCATCCAGGCGGCCGAGCATCGCGGGGCCGAAGGCCCGCGCCAGCTTCTCCTGGGTCTCCGCGTCACCGCGCCACGCGGCCACCTCCGGCGCGAAGGCGTCCACCAGCCTGCGCAGCCCGTCCTTCAGCGACGCATCCACCGCCTGCGTGGGCAGCGCCTCCTGGGGCCGGGGGCCGGTGAAGGAGTCGCGCACCTTGCGGCTCACGAACGTGAGCGCCGTGGCCAGCCCGCGGAACGGCAGGCGCACGAAGCGGTGGAAGGTGCTGCGCGCGTCCAGCTCGTCGCGGAACGCGTCCACGAGCACGTCCGCGGGCACGGCCTTCAGCGCCGCCTGCGCGCCAATGCCTCGCAGGTCGTGCCGCAGCCGCTGCCGCAGCCGCTCCGGCTCACGGGCCGCGCGGGTCGCCGCTTGCGCCACCGCGTCCAGCTCCGAGCGCGCATCCGACAGCGAGGCCTCCAGCGCCCGCGCCTTCAGCTCGCGCGCGTGCTCGGCCTGTCCCAGCAGCGCGGCGAGCGGCGGCCGTCCATCCAGCGCCTCCGTGGCCAGCGGCTTCAGCCCCGCCTCCACGTCCGGCTGATGCGGCGCCAGGTAGCGGGCCATCGGCGGGTGGCCCACGTCCTGGGCCAGCTTGTCCAGGTGGCCGCGCGCCACGTCCTCGCGCGTGGCCTCGTTGTAGACGAGCAGGTACGGCTTGCCGTGGCCCACCGCCGCGCGCAGGAAGTCCACCAGCGCCGCGTTCTGGTACGTCTGCCGGCTCACCACGAACACCAGCACGTCCACCGTGACGAGCAGCGCCTCGGCCCGCTCGCGGTTGTCGCGGTACACGCTGTCGAAGTCCGGCGTGTCCATCACCAGCAGCCCGCGCGGCACCACGCCCGACAACACCAGGTACAGCCGGCCCGCGGGCCCGGGCTCGTCCACCGGCGCCACCGCGCCGTCAGCCACCGGGACGATGTCGTAGCGCTGGGTGAGCATGTCCTTCAGCGCGCCCGTCCACGTCTCCGGGTTCGCCGCGGCCAGGCACTGCTTGGTGAGGCCGCCTTCGGGGCGCGCGGGCGACAGGGGCGCCTTCGCCAGCGCGTTGAAGAGCGTGGACTTCCCGACGTTGTTGGGCCCGGCGATGGCCACGAGGAGCAGCGGGGCGTCCTCGGCGCCGGAGCCCAGGCGGGGCAGCAGGTCGCGGCGCAGGCGCTCGGCCAGGCGGCGGGCCACGTCGGCGTCGCCTCCGTCGGGGAAGCGCTCGGAGGCGGGCAGGGCGTCCAGGGCGGACGCGAGGGCGGTGCGCAGGGCGCGAGGGTCCTTCAGGGGCATAGGGGCCAGGCGCAGGACATCACGCGCGCCGCGTGGTGCCCAGACAAGTGTGCGCGCTCTGTCCACCGGGGACACCCCTGGAGAGGCGCGATAGGGTGCGCCGCATGCGCTCCCTCCTCGCCTGTCTGCTCCTGTCGGGGTCCGTCGCCTGCACGGCCACGAACGCCAACGCGCCGGCGCCCGCGTCCGCCGGGACCCACGCCGAAGGCCCGCTGCCCTTCATCCCGGACGACTACGCCCGCGCGCTCGCGGACGCGAAGGCGAAGGGCGTGCCCCTGTTCGTCGACACCTGGGCGCCGTGGTGCCACACCTGCCGCTCCATGCGCGCGTATGTCTTCACGGACCAGGCGCTGGCGAAGCACGCGGACCGCTTCGTGTGGCTGGAGCTCAACACCGACCTGACCCAGAACGCGGCGTTCCAGGAGAAGTACCCGGTGGAGTTCTGGCCCACCTTCTTCATCATCGACCCGCGCGAGGAGAAGGCCCTGCTGCGCTTCGCCGGCAGCGCGACGGTGCCGCAGCTGGAGCGCCTCTTCGAGGACGGTGAGCGCGCCTACCAGGGCGGCGCCACCGGCGCGGACGCGCTGCTCGCCCGGGGCGATGCCCTCTACGGCGAGCGCAAGCCCGCGGAGGCCGCGGAGGCCCTGTCGCTCGCGCTCGCGGAGGCCCCCGCGGACTGGTCCCGCCGGGGCCGCGCGCTGGAGTCGCTGCTGATGGCGCAGTACGGGGCGAAGCAGTACGTGCCCTGCGCGCGGAAGGCGGTGGCGGAGCTGCCGACGGTGCCGCGCTCGCTCCACCAGGCCAACAGCGTCCTCAACGGGCTCACCTGCGCGCTGGCCATCCCCGAGGGCGCGCCCGAGGCGGCGGAGCTGCGGCACACGCTGGAGGCGAAAGCGCGCGAGGTGCTGGCGCCGCCCGCCATCGAGATGGAGGCGGATGACCGCTCCGGCCTGTACGAGGTGCTGGTGGAGGCCCGGAAGCAGGACAAGGACACCGAGGGCGCGAAGCAGGTGGCCCAGCAGTGGCTGACGTACCTGGAGGGCGAGGCCGCGAAGGCGCCGAACCCCGAGGCGCGCAGCGTGTTCGACTCGCACCGCATGCTCGCGGCGATGACGCTGGAGCAGCCGCAGCGGGCCATCCCCGCGCTGGAGCAGAGCGAGAAGGACCTGCCCCAGGACTACAACCCGCCCGCGCGGCTCGCCACGCTGTACCGCCTGTCGGGCCGGCTCGACGACGCGCTCGCCGCGAGCGACCGGGCCCTGGCGCGGGTGCGGGGATCGCGGCGGCTGGCCGTGCTCTCCGGCCGCGCGGACATCCAGGTCGCGCGCAAGGACACCGCGGGCGCGGTGAAGACGCTGGAGGAGGCGCTGGCCTTCGCGAAGACGCTGCCCGCGGCGCAGGTGTCCGCGCGTCAGGTGGAGGCGCTGGAGAAGAAGCTCGCCGGCCTCCAGTCGCCCGCCGCCGCTCCGGGCGCGGCGCCGTAGCGGGGCACCCGCCTTCGCGCGCGCCTCGGATGGGGCACGCGCGGGGGTTCACGGCGCTCGCTTCACCGCGCGCCGCGCCTCCAGGTCGAACAGCTCGAAGTCCTCCGCGCGGCCCTCGCGCATGGCGCCGTCGGTGAACACCATCACCGCCTCGCCCGGGCCCGTCACTGGCGGCGGGCCGTGCGCGTAGTCCACGCGCGCCCCGTCCGTCACCAGATGGCGCAACACCCCGTCGCGCGCGGGCCCCGGAGCGGACACCAGCTCCCGCACCCGCTTGTCCCGCGTATGGCCCACCACCTGGACCAGCCCGCGCGGCAGGTCCCGGGGATCGAACCTGCGCCGGGGCGTCCCCCGCACGCGCTCCGCGTCGTCTGCCTGGAGGCTGGGCCGCTGGTAGAAGATGCCCAGCCCTTCGCCATCCTTCGCGTTGCCCGGATGGTGCAGCCCCGGCAGCACGAGCGGCCCGCCCTTCCACGCGTCCACCGCCCGGTCCATCACGCCGTTGAGCGCCTCGGCCACCGCGCGCGCCTCCGCCCACCTCGCGGGCTCCAGCCCCACGACCCGCAGGTCCTCACGCGTGACGCCCGCGTGCAGCACCAGCAGCGAGTCTCCTGCCGCGTGCGCCACCCGGAAGCGCCGTGCGCGCAGCAGGTGCTCCACCCACGCGCGCTGCTCCTCGGTCCAGGTGCTGAAGTCCCGCGCCGCCAGCTCCGCGCTCGGCAGCCCGGGCCAGCGCTGGAGGAAGGCCCGCTCCGCCGCCGCGTCGGTGGCGTCCCCCGCGTAGACCCGGTCCGCGTCCGCCTGCGCGGCGCGGAAGGTCGCGTCGGTGAAGTCCGCCAGCTCCCCCACGCGCCCCAGGTCGTGGTTGCCCAGGAGCATCACCGCCTGGTCCGCCGGGTGGGACGCGAGCCACGCCACCAGCCGGAGCGCGCTCCGGGCCACGCGCTCCCGGTCCGCCGCGGGGCCCCAGTCGAAGTGGTCGCCCACGGACACCAGGCACACGTCCGAGCGCAGCCCGCCCTCTCCGTCCAGCAGCCCCTTCAGCCAGAGGATGGACAGCACCCGGTCGAAGTCCGCCTGCGGGTCCCCCATCGCCACGTGCAGCGTGCGGCGCCGGCCCTCCGCCGCGACCGCGTGCGGCCCCTTCGCCACCGCCGCGTCCGCGCGAGCCAGCGCCTTCCTCAAGAGCGCGTCGTCCATCCCTCCATCCTAGTCACGTCCCGGCCGTCACCCACCGGCCCTTCAGGACTGGAAGAAGCGGGAGATGAGCGCGGAGCGGCTCTCCACCTGGGCCTTGTTCAGCAGGTGCGTGACGTGCACCTCCACCGTGCGCTCGGCGCAGCCCAGGTGCAGGGCAATGGCCTTGTTCGTCTCGCCCTGCACCACGTGCTCCAGCACCTGCGCCTCGCGCGCGGTGAGCCCCCAGCGCTGGGTCAGCACCGGCAGGCGCGAGGTCGGATCCATCGGCGGCCCGGGGTCCAGCACCAGGTAGTGGTCCGGCAGCCCTTGCGTGCGCAGCGGCCCGGAGGAGAACAGCGGCCCCGTGCCCGGCGGGCTCCGCAGACACTCGCGCACCTGCGCCGCCAGCGCCTGGGCGTCCTGCTCCCACCGCGCCTGGCCCGCCTTGTTCGCGTGCATCACCCGGCCGCTGAACGTGACGACCCACGCGGGCCGCCCCAGCACCTCCAGCGCCGCGCCCAGGGCCGGCCCCAGCAGGCCCGCCTCGCGCAGCCGCCGGTCCATGGCCATCCGCCGCTGGATGGCCGGCGTCAGCGCCTGCAACAGCCGCTGCTCCCGCTCCGTGAAGGGCTCGGTCCGGAAGGCGCCCACCCAGCCCAGCATCATGTCGCCCTCGCACACCAGCACCCGCAGCTGCGCCAGCGGCTCCAATCCCAATTGCCGATAGAGATTGGCGGGGGAGCCCGCCAGGTACGTCCGCCCGTGCTCCCACTCCGCCTCGCTCAACCCCAGACGCTCCCACAGCGGCCCCTCGCCCTCGCCGGTGATGGGCAGGGCCCGCAGCGGCTCCGAGAGCCCCAGCGGCGAGAAGCGCATCGCCCGGTTGCGCTGGGCCAGGGGCGGCCGCGCGGGATCGAAATAGCCGAAGCAGGTCCCCGCCGGCGGCAGCGACGCGTCGAACATCTCTGACAGGACCGAGGGCGGCTGCGGGAAGCCCACGCCGTGCACGAACGCCGTGTGATAGCGGTCCGGGCCCACGTCCACGCCGTAGGCCGCCGTCCGCTCCGCGCGCAGGGCGCTCCGGAGCGCGGTGAGGACCGTCGGCAGGGCCTCGGAGCCAGGCTCCAACCCCTCCAGCAGGCCCTCCAGCTCCTGCAAGAGGCGTTGGTCCTCGGAAATCAAATCAATCACGGTTTACTTACTATAGCCGCTGGGGCCAATTGGAAGACTTGTAAGGTCGGAATGGGAATCAGCGCCTCTTCCGCCTGTCCAGGTGGGAAGTGATTCCCAGACCCCCGAGTCGTTTAAGACTCGCGTGATTTCCTCAATAGAAATGACTTTCGGCTGACGGCACCATGGCATTCCGTGCCCTTCCGGGGGGGTGGGCCGACCCTAGGAGTCGAAGAAACCGCGTGTGCGCGCGCCGGGCGTTCCCCCAGGAATGTCCGGCGCGCTGCCCCTTTTCTGGCGCCTCCCGCCCCACCTGTCCACCACCCCACGGGCCCGGTGCCGCGACGCCCCCGCCGTGACGGGGCGCGGCGATGATGGCCGCGCCTGTCGTCCCCGCCCGGAGGCCCTGAGATGCCGCGTGATTACGCCTACTACGCCCGGGCGCTGGAGGGACGGCGGCTGCCGCTGGCCTTCGCGGACCTGGACCTGCTGGGCGAGAACGCGGCGGCGCTGCTGCGGCGCGCGGGGGGCCTGCCGGTGCGGGTGGCCACCAAGTCGGTGCGGTGCGTGTCGTTGCTGCGGCGCGTGCTCGACGAGCACCCCGGCTTCCAGGGCCTCATGTGCTTCAGCGCCGACGAAGCCGTGCGCCTGCGCGAGCGCGGCTTTAGCGACCTGCTCATGGGCTACCCCGTCGTGGATGCCGAGGCCCTGGCGGACCTCTGCCGTCCGCCGGCGCCCGTGACGCTGATGGTCGACTCGGTGGAGCACGTGGCGCTCGCCGCCCGGGCTGCCCGGCGGCACGGCGCGCGTGCGCCGCTGTGCCTGGACGTGGACCTGTCCGTGGACCTGCCGGGCCTGCGCTTCGGGGTGCACCGCTCGCCGGTGCGCTCGCCGGAGGACGCGCTGAGGGTGGCGAGGCGCATCGCGGCGGAAGAAGACGCCGCGTTCCTGGCGGGCGTCATGGGCTACGAGGCGCAGCTCGCGGGCGTGCCGGACGCGGCGCCGCGCACGGGGGCGAAGAACGTGGTCATCCGGGCGCTCAAGCGGGGCTCGGTGGGCCGCGTGCACGCGCGCCGGCAGGCGGTGGTGGCGGCGCTGAAGGTCGCGGGCTTCGCGCCGCGCTTCGTGAACGGCGGTGGCACCGGCAGCCTGGAGTCCACGCGCCAGGACGCGAGCGTCACCGAGCTCACCGCGGGCAGCGGCCTGTACTCGCCCGCGCTCTTCGACGGCTATCGCGGCTTCCACCACCAGCCCGCGGTGGCGTTCGCCATCCCCGTCACGCGGCGTCCGGGCCCGGGCGTCTTCACGCTCCAGGGCGGGGGCTACGTGGCCTCTGGCGCGGCGGGCGCGGACAAGCTGCCCGCGCCCTACCTGCCCGAGGGCGCCAGGCTCCTCCCGCTGGAGGGCGCGGGCGAGGTGCAGACGCCCATCGCGTACACGGGCCCGGTGCCGCTGCCCCTGGGCGCGCCGGTGTTCTTCCGGCACGCGAAGGCGGGCGAGGTGTGCGAGCACTTCCGCACGCTGCTGCTCATCTCGGAGGGCCGCGTCGTGGAAGAGGTCCCGACCTACCGGGGTGAATGGGGGTGACGGCATGACGACCGAGGCGGTGAAGGCGAAGACGTGGCGCAACTGGTCCGGCGCGGTGGTGGCCCACCCGTCCGGCTTCCTCCAGCCGGAGTCCGTGGACGCGCTGAAGGCCGCGCTCCGCGAGGCCAGCGCCCAGGGGCGCACCGTGCGCGTGGTGGGCAGCGGCCACTCGTTCCCGCCGCTGTGCGCGACGGACGAGACGATGGTGTCGCTCGAAGCGCTGCGGGGCCTGGAGTCCGTGGACGAGGGCGCGCGCGAGGCCGTGGTGTGGGCGGGCACGAACCTGCGCGAGCTGGGGACGCTGCTCGCGTCGCACGGGCTCGCGATGGAGAACCTGGGCGACATCAACAAGCAGTCGCTGGGCGGCGCGCTGGGCACGGGCACGCACGGCACGGGCGTGGAGCTGGGCATCCTCTCCACGCAGGCGGCGGCGATGACGCTCGTCACGGCGAGCGGTGACGAGGTGACGTGCTCGGAGGACGCGTCGCCGGAGCTGCTCCAGGCCGCGCGGGTGTCCCTGGGCGCGCTGGGCGTGGTGACGCGGGTGCGGCTGCGCTTGCTGCCCGCGTACCGGCTGCGGCTGACGCGTCGGAACCTGGGGCTGGAGGAGTGCCTCGCGGGGCTGGACGAAGCGCGGGCGCGCCACCGGCACTACGAGTTCTTCTGGTTCCCGCACTCCGACCGCGTGATGACCAAGGCCATGGACCTCACGGACGAGACCCCGCACGGGGTGGGCGTGGGGCGCTGGTTCAGCGAGATGGTGATGGAGAACGCCGTCTTTGGCGCGGTGAGCCGCGCGTGCCGCCTGCGGCCGGCGTGGTGCGCGCCGGTGAGCCGGCTGTCGGCGAAGCTGGCGTCGGAGGGGGTGCTGGCGGGGCAGAGCCACGCGCTGTTCGCCACGCCGCGGCTCGTGCGCTTCCAGGAGATGGAATACGCCGTGCCGGTGGAGCGCGGGCCGGACTGCCTGCGCGAGCTGTCCGGGTACATCACGCGCGAGCACCTGCCCGTGCACTTCCCCGTGGAGTACCGCTTCGTGCGCGGCGACGACGTGTTCCTCAGCCCGGCGAACGGCGGGGACCGCGCGTTCATCGCGGTGCATCAATACCGGGGCATGCCGCTGGAGCCCTACTTCTCCGGCGCGGAGGCCATCTTCCGCAACCACGGCGGCCGGCCGCACTGGGGCAAGCTGCACACGCAGACGGCGGAGACGCTGAAACACCTGTATCCGCGCTGGGACGACTTCCAGCGCGTGCGCGAGCAGCTGGACCCGGAGGGGCGCTTCCTCAATCCCTATCTGAGACGTCTCTTCCTGGAGGAGGGCGCCCGTCGCCCGGGGAGGGAACCCGGAAGCGCGAGGCTCGCGTAGCCCCACCCGCCGTGGAGCGAGGGGCGCGAAGTCCTTGACGCACCCTGGGACCGGGTTTTCGCGCCGTATCGCGTCAGACGATCCACCAACCTCTCGATAATGCACAATCCAACGCCCGGCATGCGGTTGGCTAGGGCGTGGGTTGGCGCCAGGCCCGGTGGCGCCTTGTCGAGGGGGATGGATGCGGACGAAGCCTTCCTGGAAGCGCGTGGTGACGGCGTCGATGCTGGTGTTCGCCGTGGGGTGTCGCACGCCCTCCGCGGGCCTGCGGGCCGCGGATGCGTCGGACTCGGGCAACTCCAGCCAGTCGGACTCGGGCAACTCCAGCGGTGGAGATTCGAGCCAGTCCGGCTCCGACGGCTCCAGCGACGAGGGCTCCAGCGAGTCGGGCTCGGGCGAGTCCAGCGACTCCGACTCGGGCAACTCCAGCCACGGGGACTTGAGTCAGACGGACTCGAACGACTCCTCGGGCGCCAGCGACCACAGCACGGGAGAAGGGGACTCCAGCCACTCCGGCTCCAGCGAGCACAGCGACTCGGGCACCAGCGAGTCGAACCAGGTGGACCAGGGCGACGACTCGCGCACGCGCAGCGAGAGCAGCAATGGCCGGGAGAACCAGCTCCTATCGACGGCCACGGTGGCGCTGACGGTGATGGGCCTCGGCATCGTCATCTGGCAGTCCTACGAGCACTCGGCGCGGCGCAAGGGCAAGCGGCCCTCGCCCAGGGAGGTGGGGCAGGCGGCCCAGGTGTACCTGCGGGCCCGCACGCACCAGCTGCGCGAGGACCTGGCGCTGGGCGCCGGCCCGACGGTGGAAGACCTGGCGCAGGCGGCGCGCATCCGCCGGGAGAACCTGGAGGTCTTCGGCAGGCTGCTGCGCGCGCACCGCCAGGAGCTGCTGAGCATGGCGGACGCGAGGAGGCTGACGCCCGAGCGCGCCCGCGCCTGGCTGGAGCGGGTGGGCGCGCTGGCGCGCACCGAGCCCCGGCTCGAAGAGGACCGGCGGGCGTTCCTCCAGGAGCAGGAAGGGGCGACCCAAGCGGCCGAGGCCCTTCAGTGAAGCCCCGCCCAGCCTGGGCGGGGTTGCTGACGGTGCTGCTGCTCTGCGTGAGCGCGCGGGCACACGCGCGGGGACAGGACGCGGCGCTCCTCGAAGAACCCCCAGGCCACCTCGCGGTGCCCGCGTTCTTGAGGGGCGTGTCCCCGGAGGTCGCCCTGGCCTCGCGGGTCGCGGCCCTGGAGGCCACGGCGGGCATCCTCCTGCGCGGCGCCGCGGCGCGGGATGCCGCGCTGGTCTCGGACGTGGAGGCGGGCCTCGCCGCCCTGCCTCCCGCGATGCGCCGTCCGCCGGGGGGCAAGCTGGAGTTGGTGCTCCACCCGGAGCCCGCGCCCCTGGGCCTGGGCGACGGCACGAAGGCCCGTCCCGACTGGTCGGAGTCCCGCGAGCAGTTCCACCTCTACCGCTACGCCCCGTCCGAGGAGCGCCGGGCCACGCTGCGGCTGTCACGGCTCACCGACCCGGAGGCCGAGCACCTGTGGCGCCGCCGCGCCGTGGTGCACGCCGTGATGCAGCGCTGGGACGACGCGCGCGGCTGGAGCAAGCGTCCCCAGTGGCGCAGGTTGGACGGATGGCTGCTCCCCTTCGACCGGCCCCTCACGTGGAGGGAGTCCGCGAGCATCACCTACGCGGGCGCCTTCAGCCGCGCCCGGGGCCAGGTCAGCGCGTCGTTGGACCTGGTCACGTTCGCGGAGGAGCTGTTCGTCCCCGTGGAGTCCCTGCGCCCGGAGGCGTTGCCCGTGGATGATCAGGTGCGCTGCCAGGAGTTCTCCAAGGCGCGCGCCCTGTCGGAGCTCATCGCGGAAGCGCGCCTGGGCACGCTGCCCGCGAGGGGCGACTGCCCGGCCTTCGACGCCTGGGCGGAGGCGGACGCGCTCTCCCACCTGGAGGTCCTGCTCGTCGCGGCCTCGGGCCGCCAGCCCCAGTCCCTCTTCGGCCACCTCCTCCTGCGCCCGGTCTGGCGCGAAGGCGCCAGGGTGCAGGGCCCGGGCTTCGAGCGCGTCGTGCAGCTCGTGGCGCTCACCGGCATGGAGGAGAAGGGCCTGGGCTACCTGATGAAGGGCATGACGGGCGGCTACAGCACCGTCTTCCTCACGGGCACCCTGGGCGACATCACCCACGAGTCGCTGGAGCTGGAGCAGCGCACCATCCGCCGCTTCCGGCTGAACCTCACGCCCGGCGAGTCCCAGCGCATGCTGGAGCGCATCTGGGAGCTCGAGCGTCGCGGCTACCTGGGCTACTACTTCTTCACCGACAACTGCGCCGCCGCGCTCCTCTTCCTCCTCAACGGCTCGCTGGAGGACGGCAGACACGTGAGCGCCCCCGGCACGCTGTGGGTCCTGCCCACCGCCACGTTGGACACGCTCGCGAAGACGAGCGTCGTGGACGCCCGGGGCCGCACGGTGCCGCTCCTGGAGCACCTGCCAGACGCCTTCGAGTCCACCGGTGACCGCGCCCGGCGCGCGCTCGTGGAAGAGGAGCGGCTGCTCACGACGCTGGCCTCCCTGCTGCCGGCCGCTGCCCTCGCGCCCCTGCACCACGTGCACCGCCAGCTCCAGTCCCCCGAGCCCGACGTCCGCCGGCGGGCCTACGAGCACCTGCCCCAGGCCGTGATGACGGCGCTCGATGCCGCCGCGCCACCCGAACAAGCCAACGCGCGCGAAGCCCTGCACGCCTACGTGGCGCACGCGGTTCGGGTGGAGCGCGCGGCGGTGGATCAAGCCGAGGAGGAGAAGCTCTCCATCGAACGTGAGCGCCTCGTCGCCGTCGACCTCAAGGGGGAGGGGGGCGCCACGCAGGGGGCTCGGGAACGTCAGCGCCTCTTCGAGCGCGAGGACGCCATGCAGCGGAAGCTCGCGGTGCTCGACCGCACGGCCCTGCTCCAGCAGGCCCTGGACACCGCCACCAAGCGCCTGCCCACGCCGGACGAGCTCAAGGCCCTGGTCCGGGCGGAGCGCACCGAAGCCGCCTTCGCCGCGGCCACGGAGGCGCAGGGCACGCTGAACGAGGGTCCGTTCGCGGGCGTGGATCCGCGCGCCTTCCTCGCGCGGGACCATCAACGGAAGGTGGAGGCGGAGACCACCTGGGCCCGGGGCGCGCTGCGCGAATCCGGCGCGGCCCGCATGGTGGTGAGCGGCGGCATGGACTTCCCGGAGGTGGGGGCCGCGCGGCCGGTGGTGAGCCTGCGCACCTCCGCGATGAACGAGGCCCTGGGCGACGCGCGCCTGCACGGCTTCCAGTCCAGCAGCGAGCTGCGCGTGCTGGACGGAGAGCTCTCGGTGGAGCCCCGCTGGGGCGTGCCGCGCATCATCGGGTCGCGCCTGACGTTGGTGGGCTACCGCACGCTGCTGCCCGAGTTGCCCCAGCAGCAGCGGTCGCTCTCCGACGCGCTGGGCTGGGGCGCGGAGGCGAGGATGTCCACGGACCTCGACCGCCCGCTGCCCTACCGCGCGACGATGGAGGCGGAGGCGCTGGGCGTGGTGTCGGCCTCGGAGCGCTTCGACACCTTCCTGGCGGTGGGGTTGGGCGCCCAGGCTGCGATGGCCTGGAGCCGGGGGGAGACGGTCCCGACCGTCGGGCCCCGGCTGTCACTGGCCCATCGCACGGGCCTGCCCGGACCGGGAAACAGCGCGCTGCGCCTGGAGGCCACCTACGTGCCCTCGTGGCGCATGGGCATCACGCCGGGCTTCACGCACGAGGCGGACGCGACGCTCCAGGTGGAGTGGTACCTGGGGCGGGTCGCCCGCTGGAGCGTGCTGCTCACTCCTCGCGCCCAGGTTCACTGGGAGGGGACACTCGCGTCGTGGGCAGGTCCCGGGAGAAGTCTCGCGAGCCTTCCGGAAGGGCTGGCGCGACATCGCCTTGCGCTAGGAGTGGAGCTCCGCTGACGCCCGTCGGGTACGCGTAGCCGACGGGGATCTCCCCGCTGAACATCGGGCGGCTGGCGGCCCCGCAGAGGGCGCCGATGAACAGGCCGATGGCGTTCAGGAGGGTCCAGTTCCACCAGCCCAGGCCGTAGAAGAGGCGCTCGGAGCCCACGCTGAAGACGTTGTAGGCCACGAAGAACACCGCGGGCACCCCCACGGCGGCGACGAGCGCGGCGGCCAGGGCCCGGCGGGGCCGCCCCGCGTGGAAGCCGCCGAAGGTGCCGGCCAGCAGGCCGTTGAACAGCGGGATGAAGAACGTGACGGCGCTGATGAGCACCATCGTCAGCACGCTGACGTCGAACCGGTTGTGCTTCCAGAAGATCCGGCTCTCCTCCACGCGCGTGTCGGGCGGGAGGCTCGCGTATTCGACCTGTTCATTCCTCAGCGGGAAGCGCTCGCCCGGACTCGCGACGCGTTCCGACTCCTCCGTATAGGTCTCACTCATGGAGCATGGGCCTCCGTTCGGGCGGGGGGAAGGACGTGCCCGGACACCTGGGAGATGGTGCTGGAAGCGGGCGGGTGGAAGGGCCGAGGGCCTCGCCGGTCCCCGAGGAGGAGGGCGCTGGTTCTGCCTGCCCGCCGGGAATTTCCGCCACCGGGCGTGAGGGCGGGTGCCATACGCGGGGACCATGGCACACCGGGGACTTGGCGTCCGGTGGCTGGCGGCTATGCTGCCGCGCCTCCGCAGTACCGCTTCCCAGCCCGGATGGATTCCATGAGCCTTCGCCGCAACCTGTTGACCGTCGCCCTCCTCTCCTCCGCGCTGCTGTCCGCCTGCGCGCTGCGCCCGCGCTACAACGACATCGTGCAGGCGAACGGCGCGACCGCCCTCCAGGAGAACCAGCTCGTGGTGCTGCGCGTGACGGACGCCGAGACGGGCCAGCCGGTGAAGGGCGCCAAGATCCTGGGCGGCGAGTACCGCAACCACCTCAACTCCGTCAGCGACGAGAACGGCGAGTTCTCCCTCCAGCTCGACCCGGGCTTGGTGAAGGAGAACCCGCTGGTGGAGGTCGTGCTGCCCAAGGGCGTGAGCCGCTACAAGCTCCAGGTGGTGCCCTCCGGTCAGGCCCCCGCGCCCGAAGGCGCCCCCATCACCGCCCCGGCCGAGCCCGCCCCGGAGTCGTCCGCCACGCCCGCGACGCCCGGCGCGCCGTCGGAGACCCCGGCCGAGCCCACCCCCGACACGGCCACCAGCAAGTAGGTCCGGACCTCAGGTGAACCAGCGGATCAGGCGCCTGCCCTGCGCGCGCCTGAACGCCCCCAGCCGCCGCTGGAAGTCCTCGCCGATGGTGACGAAGCGCACGCCGCAGCGCCCCCGCGTGCGCTCCCCAGCGGAGCGGCGGGCCCACATGACCCGGGCCTGGAAGGGGACCTCCTCGTCCCCCAGCAGCAGCGCGCCTTCCAGGAGATCGCCCGCCTTCATCGGCTGGAGCATCTCCGCGCAGAAGCCGCTCTCCGAAACATCCCGCGTGTAGAGCGGCAGCATGCCGCGCAGACGGACGGCCAGGCGATGCTCGAAGCGAGGCACGGCTCGGGGGAGGTGCATGTCCCGGGATTCTGTCCAATTCCGACCAAGTAGTAAAATTGCACCTGCGGAGAACAGGCGGGCAGGCGGACCCCACGTGCAAGGCCCGGGAAACGTTGAGAAATTTCCCGGGAGGAGGGAGCGGGCCATGTCGAAGGCATTCACCAAGGAAGACGGGGGCGGCGACGAGGGGCTCACGCCCGCGCGTCCGCGTTCGACGTCGGCGGAGCAGCGCTACATCACGCCGGAGGGCTACCGCGCGCTCCAGGAGGAGCTCCAGGAGCTTCAGGGTCCCGTGCCGCGGGACTGGCCGGAGCTGGAGGCGGGCGTGCGCAAGCGCGAGCGGGAGCGCCGGGCGCGCGAGCTCACCGCCATCCTGGAGGACGTGCGGGTGGTGACGCCGGAGCCCTCGCAGGCGGGCCGCGTCTTCTTCGGGGCGTGGGTGGTGCTGGAGGACGAGGACGGCGCGCGCATGCGCTACCGCATCGTCGGTCCGGATGAGGCGGACGTGAAGGCGGGGCGGTTGAGCGTGGAGTCCCCGCTGGCGCGCGCGCTCCTGGGCAAGGAGGCCGGCGAGTCCGTGCAGGTGGAGCGTCCGCGCGGCACGGTCGAATACGAGCTCCTCGCGGTGGAGTACGCGGAGTCCGAAGGCGCCACGGCCGCGCCGTGAGGCCGCGTCAGCGCTTGGTGGCGATGACGGTGACGAGCCGGCCGAAGGGCTCCGGCATGTCGCCCTCGCGCACCTCCACGTCGAACCCCGCCGCCTCCAGCAGCGCGCGGGCGCGGGGCACGAGGAACGTCAGGTAGTACATGACGAACGGCGGCTTCCAGAGCGCGTTTCGCACGCGCATCGCCGCGTTGAAGCCCTTCGCCACCCAGTAGCCGGGGTTCAGCGCGGACGGCGGCTGCGCGGTGACGAAGACGAAGCGGCCCCCGGGCTTCAGCGCCCGCGCGATGCCCGCGACGAGGCGGGGCTCGTCCTCCTCCAGGATGTGTCCGAAGGCGCCGAAGCTGGTCACCAGGTCGAACGCCGCGTCGAAGGGCAGCGCCAGCGCGTCCCCGCGCACGAAGTCGAGCGCCGCGCTCCCCGGCGCATCCGCGAGCCGCCGCCGCGCCTCGTCCAGCATGCCCTGGCTCAGGTCGAAGCCGACGACGCGCTCGCGGCACAGGGGGCGCAGCACGCGCATCGCGGCGCCGGTGCCGCAGCACACGTCCAGGGCGCTGCCCACGGGGCCCACGTGCGCGAGCGCGGCCTTGAGCACCGGATCCGGCGTGCGGAACGGCGTGTGCTCGAACTTGGGCGCGAGCAGGTCGTAGCCGTGCTCGACGGAGGTGAGGGCCTGCCGGGCCAGCTCGCGGAAGGTGGGGCCGTCGCGGTGGAACATGGAGCGAGGTGTACCCACATCCCTCCGGTCCCGCCACCGGGGTCGGGCGAGCGCCGACGGGATTTGAATGTTCCGGCGGGGGCCCCGTCAGTCAGGACAAGCAACCTGGACGGAGGATGGAAGACATGGCTTTCAAGCTCGGACTCGCGACCCTGGCCTTCGGTGCACTGCTGCTCGGCTCCTCCACGTCGTTCGCGGCGGACTGGCGCGGCCCGACCCGGGCGGATGCGCAGTGGGGCGGGCAGCGGTACCAGGGGGGCTGGGACTCCGTGCCGCAGGGCCAGGCGTTCCGCTACGTCGATGACGACGAGAAGACGCGCCGCTTCATGGGCTGCCGCGGCCCGAACTGCAACCACGGCCCCATGCCGCGCCCGGTGGACGCGCGCGGCCGCTACGAGCTGCAGACGGTGGAGCGCTGGGTGCCCGCGCGCTACGAGCAGGTCTGGATCCCCGAGCAGTGCGTGGCGCGGGGGCGCCACGGCCGCGCGGTGCGCTGCACGCCGGGCCACTACGACCAGCGCTATGTGGCGGGCGGCTACCAGGCGGTGACGGAGTGGGTCTGGGTGCCGTACGGCGGGCGCCGCTGGCAGACGGTGGTCTACTACCCGTAGCGAGCACGAGGCGCTGGGACGAACGACGCAGCGGGGAAGCAGGGGAACAACGCGGGGCGGTGCCTGGAGTGGGGTCTCCAGGTGTCGCCCCGCGGTGTTTCGTGGATGAAGGCGCCGGGTGCCTTTCGCGGGCGGGCCTGTTAGGCAGGGCCCGCATATGGGGACCGCATTCATCACGGGCGCGGGCGTGCGCGTTGGAAGCGCGGTGGCGCGAGCGCTCGGCCGCGCCGGCTACGACCTGGCGCTTCACGCGAACCATTCCATGGCGTCGCTGGAGGCGCTGGCGCACGAGCTGCGAGCGCTGGGCCGCGCCGTCGCGCTCTACCGCGGCGACCTCTCCGACCCGCGCGCGGTGGACGCGCTGGGCGCTCGGGTCCGCGAGGCGCACCCCGCGCTGGACGTGGTCGTCCACAACGCGGGGCTCTACGAGCGGGTGGCCTTCGCGGACGTGACGCGCGAGCAGTACCGCCGCATGCTCGCGGTGAACGTGGACGCGCCCTTCTTCCTCACGCAGGCGCTGCTGCCGTCGCTGCGCGCGGGGAGGGACCCGCTGGTGGTGCACCTCACCGACATCGGCGGGGAGCGGGCGGTGAGCCACTACGCGCACTACTCGGTGAGCAAGGCGGCGCTCGTGATGCTGACGCGCGCGCTGGCGGTGGAGCTGGCGCCGCACGTGCGCGTCAACGCCATCTCGCCGGGGGTGGTGGCGTTCCCGGAGCACTTCGACGAGGCCGCGCGGCGGGACGTGCTCCAGCGCGTGCCCATGGGGCGCGAGGGCCGCGTGGAGGACGTGGCGCGCACCGTGGTGTTCCTCGCGCGAGAGGCGCCGTACCTCACCGGACAGGTCATCGCCGTGGATGGCGGAAGGAGCGCGCAGCTGTGAGCCAGGAGCCGGCGTGGATCCACCCCGTGGTCACCGACGCGCAGGGCCGTCCGCTGGACGTGATGGAGCTGCGCGGGCTCACGGTGGACGTCATCGTGGGCGTCTACAACCGCGAGCGCGTGAAGCCGCAGCCCCTGCGCCTGGACGTGGCGCTCTTCCTGGACGCGAGACAGGCGGCGGTGGGCGGAAGGCTGGCGAACACCGTGCACTACGGGCGGCTGGCCGGTGAGCTGCGCTTCCTCTTGGATGCGTGCCGCTTCGAGCTGCTGGAGTCCGCGGCGGAGGCCGTGTGCCGCTACCTGCTGGCGCCGCCCACGGACGCCGCGCCGCACGCGCCCCTGTACGCCGCCACGGTGCGGGTCACCAAGCCGGAGGCGCTGACGGGCTGGGCCATCCCGTCGCTCCAGGTGCACCGGACCGCCGAGGAGATGGTGTACCGCGCGGAGGCGAAGCCCTTCGGCCACGTGGACGTCATCCACGAGGGCGCGACCTACGGCGTGTACCGGCTGCGGGTGGAGCCGGGCGGGGGCATCCCGCCGCGCGCGGACGGGCACACGGAGGGCATGGAGCTGGTGCTGGGCGCGGGGATGCTGCTGGAGGGCCAGCCGGTGGGGCGGGGGATGGCGTTCAACGGCCCGGGCGTCTTCGGCCACCGCTACGACAACCCGACGGCCACCGAGCAGACCGTGCTGGGCGTGTACCGGCCACGGCTGGTGCTCCTCGATGGAGGCGGCGCTGGGGAGCTGACGCCCGTGGGGGCGGGCACGCTGTATTACCTGCCCGAGTAGGTCCCGGCCTGCCAAGCGACGGGGGAGGGCGGGTGTGCTAGCTGTAGAGGCGCCTCGTTCGTGAAGGACGCATCGGATGACCCTGGACCGGCGGATTCAGCTCTTCGTGGTGCTCGCGGGGGTGTTCATCACCTCGCTGGTGGTCGGCGACATCATCGGGGTGAAGCTGTTCGAGGTGCACCTGGGCCCGGTGGTGGCGGTGATGTCCGCGGGCATGCTGCCGTTCCCGGTGACGTTCCTGCTGACGGACATCCTCAACGAGTTCTATGGCAAGAGGGTCGCGCGGCTCGTGACGTGGGTGGGCTTCTTCATGGCCATCTTCACGTTCGTGATCATCGCGCTGGCGGGGCAGATTCCGTGGGCGCCGATGACGGAGGCGAAGGACTACAACGGGACGGTGGCGGCGTCGTTCAACAACGTGTTCGGCGGCTCGCAGCGCATCCTGATGGCGTCGATGGTGGCGTACCTGGTGGCGCAGTTCCTGGACATCTCGGTCTTCAACCTGCTGAAGCGCGTGACGAACAACCGGATGCTGTGGCTGCGCGCCACGGGCTCCACGGTGGTGTCGCAGCTCATCGACACGGTGGTGGTGCAGTTCGTCGCCTGGACGGGCGTGCTGCCGCAGAACGTCATCTTCCGGATCATCTTCACCTCGTACGCGGTGAAGCTGCTGGTGGCCATCGGGCTGACGCCGCTCGTCTACCTGGGGCACACGCTGGTGGAGCGCAAGCTGGGCATCGCGCCGGTGGTGCTGGGCGAGGACGGTGAGCCGGTGAACCTCGTGACCCCCCAATCCGAGCCCCCATCCGCGGCCACGGCCTGACCGCGGTAGACTGCGGGGACGGGAGGGTGCCCCATGCAGTTCACGCTCGCGGATGTGTGCGGACCCCCACCGCCCTCGGTGGGCTTCTTCTACGCGCTCTGGCTCTCGCCGGTGGTGGTGTTCCTGCTGCTGCGATGGTTGCGGCGCGGACCTCGCGATGCGCACGACGTCCTGGGTTGGAAGTGGTTCGCCGCGATGACGCTGCTGTTCGTCCTCCTGCGCTTGAAGTGGCTGCGAAGCCCCTCCTCCAAGTGGGACGTGCTCCACATCGCCTGAACGAACAGAGGGGCAGGGCTCGAAGCAGGAGCCCTGCTCACGCCGCGCCTCAGCGCGCGTTCACCGCCGGGTGCTTGAGCACCTGCATCGTGCCGCGCGTGACGCCGAACCGCTCGTGCACCGCCGCGCGCTTCACCGCCTCCGCGGGCGCCAGCCGGCCCGCGAGCAGCTCCTGATACGCGCCCAGCACCCGGGCTGCCTCCTCGCGCGTCTCGCGCACGAACTCCACGCGGAAGCGCCGCACGCCGCGCTCCAGCAGGCGGGGCACCAGCGACGCCGCGCTCTGCGCCTGCGCGTTGAACACCGTGTTGCGGCAGCCCACGTCCACGATGACCGGGTGCTCCAGGCCCAGCCGGTCCTTCAGCGCGATGGCGTGCTGCTCACACGGCCGCCCGCAGGTCTTGTAGTCGCGCCCGTTGGACAGCGTGTGCGAATACACGCAGTGCTCCGTGTGGAACGTGGCGATGTGGTGGTGCAGCGCCACCGCGAACCGGTGCGCCGGCGCCTGCTCCAGCAGCGCGAACAGCTGCTCCGAGTCCAGGTCGTGCGACACCGTCAGCGTGTCCAGCCCCAACCCCAACAGGTGCGCCGCCGTCAGCGAGTTCGTGACGTTCAGCGAGAAGTCCCCGTGCAGCACCGGCCGCGACGCCCCCGCCGGCTGCTCCAGGAAGTGCATCATCGCGCCCCAGTGGCGCACCAGCACCGCGTCCGGCCGCAGCCGGTCCAGGCGCGTGTCGTAGCCCTCCTCGCCCGGCTTCTGCACCCGCACCGTGGCGATGGTGACGCGCAGCCCCGCCGCGCGCGCCCGCTCCACCGCCTTCTGGAGCCCCACCAGCTCCATCCAGTCCAGCTCCACCTCGCGCAGGCCCGCGGCGATGACCGCCTCCAACTGCGCGTCGTCGCGGCACAAGGGCAGCAGCCGGGGCGCGTCGTCCGCCGGCCGTGACGCCACCTTCGCCAGCAGCGCGTCGCGCACGTCGGACTCCACCGCCTCCTCGCGCACCGTCCGCGCGGGGCCGCGCTCCACGTCCGCCGTCAGCTCCGCCACCAGCTGCCGCCGCAGCGCCTTCAGCTCCGACACGGGCAGGTGCAGCCCCGGCGCCAGCCCGGACGCGTCCAGCTCCGCCAGATGGAACGACGTCCCGCCCAGCGCGGCCAGCTTGTCCTTGAGCAGCGCCGCGTCCACGCCCGCGCCTCGCGACGGCGCGAGCACCGTCGTGCCCACCGCCTCGCGCGTGAACCGCCCGGTGCTCATCCGCACGCGCAGCGGCGTGCCCTCCGCGCCGGACACCACCAGTGACAGCGGGATGCGGCCCTCGGGCTCACCCTGCGCGAGCAGCCCCTCCGTGCGCCTCGCGAGCGCCGGGTCACTGTTCAGCCACACGCGCTGCCCGGGCGCCACGCGGCCCAGGTCCGGCCCGGGGTGCCCGAAGCCCAGCACCCACGCGTCGCCTTCGCGCTCCACGCGGAAGATGGGGCCGCCAGGCTCGTGCTTGTCCTCCGGCGCGCCCGCGTCGAACACCACGCCCATGCCCGGACGCGGATCCACGTCCGCGGGGTCGGGCTCGCCCGTGAGCGGCGCGGACACCGTGCCCGCCGGAGCCTCCGGGCGCTCGTCGCCCAGGCCCAGCGCGCCCGTCCACGGCCGGTCGTCCGGCGCCACCAGCACGTCCTTGCCCGACACCGCCCGCACCCGGCCCAGGTACAGCCCGCGGTGCTTCGGGAAGCGCCCCTCCACCAGCGTCTGGTGGTCGGACCCCGCCAGGAACCCGTGCGAGAACCCCCGGCTGTACGACAGCGACATCTCCGCCAGGTCCTTCGCCAGCCGCGCGCCGTCGGGCCTGCCGGCCATCACGCCGTCCAGCCAGCGGCGGTAGCCCTGCACCGTGCTGGAGACGTAGGCCGGGCCCTTGAGCCGGCCCTCGATCTTCAGGCTGTGCACGCCGATGTCCGCCAGCTCCGGCACCGCGCGCACGCCCGCCAGGTCCTTGGGGCTGAGCAGGTACTTCACCTCGCCCAGGTCGCGCGTCTCGCCGTCCACCACCAGGTCGTACGGCAGCCGGCAGGACTGCGCGCACTGGCCCCGGTTCGCGGACCGGCCGCCCCAGGCCTCGCTCGTGAGGCACTGGCCGCTCCACGACATGCAGAGCGCGCCGTGGATGAAGACCTCCAGCTCGATGTCCGTCTGCGACGCCAGCCGGCGGATCTCCGCCACCGACAGCTCGCGCGGCACCACCATGCGCGTGAAGCCCAGCCCCGTGGCGAACCGCGCCCCTTCCGCGCTGGACAGCGTCATCTGCGTGGAGGCGTGCAGCTCCAACTGGGGGCACACCGCCCGCGCCAGCAGCGCCACCGCCGGGTCCTGCACGATGAGCGCGTCCACGCCGGCCTTCGCCACGCCGCGCAAGAGGTGCTCCACCACCGGCAGCTCCGGCTCGAACACCAGCGTGTTCAGCGTCACGTAGGCGCGCGCGCCGGCCCGGTGGATGAGCCCCACCGTCTCCGACAACCGGGCGAGCGAGAAGTTCTCCGCGCGCGCCCGCGCGTTGAAGCCTTCATCGAGCCCGAAGTACACGGCGTCCGCGCCACTGGCCAGGGCGGCACGCAACGACTCCAGGTCACCAGCGGGGGCGAGGATTTCGGGGCGTCGGGGAGACATGCCTCCTACCTAGCACGCCCACCCCGGCCGCTCCCGCGTTGATGCCTGCCCACCTCCCCACCGGGCGTGCACCAGACCCCGAGTGCCTTCCACGCGGGTCCATCCTGAACCCATACAGGTGTCTGGCGCGACAAGGACTCCCATGGGAAGGGGAGCCAGGTGGAGTGTTTGTCTTTGCGGTTCGGGGTGATATTCCAGGTCTCCGGCGCGCAGGGCAGGCACCCGCTCGAGGGGGGAGGGATGTCAACCACGCCGCGCGCCTTCTTCCGAAAGGATCTCCCATGCAGCGCGAGCAGGTGTCGGGGGCGCGCTCCGCCCCTGGGCGGCTGGAAGCGGTGGATGCCATGCGGGGCACGGTGATGCTGCTCGTGTTCCTGTCGCACTTCGCGGATGCGTATCTCTATCCACTGGGCGGCGAGGCCGCGCACCTGCGCGAGCGGATGAACCTGCTGACGATGATGGCCACGCCCGGCTTCATGGTCATCAGCGGGCTGATGCTGGGGCTCCTGCACGCGCGCAGCCGGGACTTCGGCCCGCTGCGCGCGCGGCTCCAGCGCCGGGGCCTGTTCCTGCTCACCGCGGGCCACCTGCTCATCGTGCCCACCTGCCGCTTCTGGGCGGACGAACCCCACTACCTGCTGCGCATCCTGCCGGTGACGGACACCATCGGGCTGGCGCTGCTCGTGGGGCCCTGGGTGGTGACGCGGCTCGGCGGTCGGGCCCGCGCGGCGCTGGGCCTGGGGCTGTTCGCGCTGAGCTGGGCGGTGAGCCTGGCCTGGTGGCCGGAGTCGGTGGTGGCGCGCACGCTCAAGGAGCTCCTCTTCGGTCAGCGCGAGCTGTCCGTGCTGCTCTCCAGCTTCCCCGTGGCGCCGTGGCTGGGCGTGTACCTGGTGGGCAGCATGTTCGGCGAGTGGCTGGGCACGTGGGGCCGCGCGGACGTCAAGGGCGTGGGGCGGCGCTTCGAAGCCGCGGGCCTGGGCATCGCCATGGGCGGCGCGGCGCTGGTGGTGCTGCACATCGCGGTGCACCACTCGTGGCACGGCGCGGGCTTCGACACGCTGATGGCGCTCACGTCGCTGGCGCAGAAGTACCCGCCAGGGCCCGCCTACGTGGCGCTGTATGGCGGCACGGTGCTCGCGCTGCTGGGGCTCCTGATGCGCGCCGAGCAGGCCGGCTATCTGTCGCGCTACCTGCGCGCGGCGAGCGTCATCGGCCGGCACTCGCTGCTCGCGTTCGTGCTCCAGTTCTACGTGTACTACGTGGGCCTGTACCTCCTGCGCGTGCACTACACGCCGCTGTGGCCGCTGCTGTTCGTGCTCACCGCCGCGCTCCAGTGGGGCGCCCTGTACGCGTGGGACCTGCGCGGCCGCGCGCGGGAGGCCACCGCGCGCCTGCCCGTGGCTCGCTGAGGGAAGCGGGCAGGGGAGCGAGCGCCTCGCGGCGGGTGTCGGACCGCGGCGCGAGTCCCCACCCTTCGACCCAGGAGGTCGTGATGCTCGAGGTCGTCGTCTACATGAAGCGGACCTGTCCCTATTCGCGGCAGGCCATCGCGCTGCTCAACGAGAAGGGCTGCGAGTTCCAGAAGGTGGATGTCGCCGCGGACGAGGTGCGGCACGAGGAGATGATGCGGCGCTGCGGCAGCCAGACGGTGCCGCAGATCTTCATCGGAGGCCGCCATATCGGTGGCTGCGATGACCTGTATGACCTGGAGGCGCGCGGGCAACTGGACGCACTCCTCGGCCGGGAGACCCGGGACTCCGCCGCTCCCTGAAGCCGCCATCCGTCGTCGTCCTCATGCCGTGTTCCTCGTTCCGGGGGACACGGCCCTCGTGTTTCCAGGGCACCCGCGTCGTCCCTCCGGACAAGTGCCGGAGCGGGCCTGGTGGTGGAACTTGTCGAGCCCTGGGGACGGGGCCTCCCGGTGGGAGCCTTGAAGCCCGTCCTGCGCGCGGTGCCCACCCTCCGGCACATTCGCGGGTCCCTGTCGCCAGGCCCCAACCGCGCGGATTCACACTCCTGCCCGCCTGCCCGGCGACCCGGCGTCGGCGCCGCTCAGGGCTGACGGGGAATGCACGGCCCGCACGCCTTCGTTGCCGGCCGACCTCGCGAGCGCACCTCCGCGCCGTGAACCCCTACGAGGAGTCCCCATGCGCTTCCACCTGACCCTGACGACCATCGTCTGTGCCACCGGGATGCTTGCTGGCACCGTCGGCTGTACCGGCGAGGTCGGGCCCGCGCCCGCGACAGCCACGCCGCCGGACACGTCCAGGCCGCCCATCGTCATCTCCCCGCGTCCCCAGCCGCCCGCCGACGCGGGCACGAGCACCGGCGAGGACGGCGGCGTCGCCACGGACGGAGGTCTCGGCACCCCCACGGACCCGGCGGAGCCACCACCCACCGAGCCACGGGAGCCCGAGCCACCGCCGCCCGCCGAGCCGAGATATTCGCGCGTGCTCTGGGTGTCCCCCAGCGGCAACGACTCCGCGGCGGGCACGGAGGGGCTGCCCCTGCGCACGGTGGCGCGCGCGGTGTCGCTGGTGAGGCCCGGGGAGGCGGTGTTCCTCCAGTCCGGCACGTGGCGGGAACACGTGGAGCTGAAGGAGCGGCAGGGCACGGCGGAGCAGCCGCTGACGCTGCGAGCCGCGCCGGGCGCCACGGCCATCCTCCAGGGCGGCGCCATTGGCAGGACGGCGCTGGTGGACGTGAGCGGCGCGTACTGGAACATCGAGGGGCTCACGGTGGACGTGGGCGGCGAGTCCACCTTCGCGGTGATGTGGCGCGGCGCGGGCGCGCACCACGGCGTGCTCCGGGACAGCACCGTGAAGAACGGCACGGAGGGCGCGGGCGTCTACGTGACGGAGCAGGCGCACGACGTCCTCATCGAGGGCAACGACATCTCCCACTTCGACAGGGGCGCGGTGGACAGCCACGGCGTCGCGGTGCAGACCTCCGCGTTCAACGTGGTGGTGCGCGGCAATGACATCCACCACAACTCCGGCGACGGCGTGCAGTGCCTGGGGCCGGAAGGCGGCGCCACCAACCCGGGCACGCCGTTCGACAACCTGCTCGTGGAGAACAACCAGCTCCACGACAACCGGGAGAACGGCGCGGACATCAAGACGTGCACCCACGTCACGCTGCGCGGCAACACCGTCTACAACCACCGCGCCGTGTCCACCTCCGCGGGCGAGGGCATCCTCATCCACATGTCCCCGACCGACGTCACGCTGGAGGACAACGTCTTCTACGCCAACGCGCGCGCCATCCAGATTGGCGGCAACCGCGAGGGCGCGCCCCCCACGCGCGTCATCCTGCGCCGCAACCTCATCCACGACGGCCTGGGGGCAGCGGATGGCGAGGAGGGCACGGGCATCCGCATCGACACATCCGTGGACGTGAAGGTGCAGCACAACACCGTGTGGAACCTGAGCGGCGCGTGCCTCATCTTCGGCACGGGCTCCACGGGCGCCAGCCAGGGCCTGGACGTGCGCAACAACATCTTCGCAGGCTGCGGCATCGCCGCGCGCGGTGGCCCGGGCCGGAGCGGCGCGGTGGTGGACGGCAACCTGTATTACCGGAGCGGCGGCGCGGCGGTGTTCCGCCTGGATGACGCCAGGATGGGCCTGGCCGACTGGCGCTCGGGGTCCGGCCTGGACAAGCGCTCCCAGGAGCGCGCGCCCGCCTTCGTCGACCCTGGCGCGGATGACTACCAGCTGTCCGCGCAGTCCCCCGCGCGCGAGGCGGGCCTGCCCCTGGGCCTGCCCTTCTGCGGCGCGGCGCCGGACCAGGGCGCCTTCGAGTCAGGCTGCCCCTGACCCCCGGGGTTGTGTAGACTCCGGGCCCCCTCGCTCCGGAGTCCTGCGCCCCGTGTCGGCCCCGTCGGAACCCGCCTTCGGCATCGTCCTGGTCCCCCCGGGGTCGGTCGCAAGAGAACCCCTGAACGCCGCCGCCGAGCGCGCGGGCCTGCGCGTGGTGGAGGACCCGGACGACGCCGCGCTGGCGCTGGTGGACCTCACCGCCCCTGGCTGCGGCCCCGCGGTGGTGGAGCTGCTCACCTCCCTCAACGGGCCGCACCTCACGCTCATCGCCGTGGTGTCCCCGGATCCACGCGGCTTCGCCGCCGTGGACACGCTGCGCCCCGCGGACATCGTCACCCACCAGGGGCTGCCGTACGAGCTCACCTGGCGCCTCCAGCGCGCCGCGGAGCGCCACCGCGAGCGCGAGGAGCAGGCCCGCAGCCAGACGGACCTGGCGCTGCTCCTGGAGCTCACCGCCGACTACGCGGAGAGCTCCGACGTGGAGGCGCTCCTGCACGGGGTGACGCGGCGCCTCGCGGAGCAACTGGACATCGCGCGCGCCACGCTGGTGATGGTGGGCGGCGGCGTGGACGAGGGCGTCATCGTCGCCGCCAGCGATGACCCGGGCATGAAGGACCTGCGCATCGACCTGGCGCGCTACCCTGAGATCCGCGAGGTGGTCCGCACCGGCAAGCCCGTGGTGATGCAGGAGGCCGCCACGCACCCGCTGCTGGGCGACACGGAGCGCCGGGCCGTGGCCGCGCGAGGCATCCACGCCATCGCCGCGCTGCCCCTGCCCATCCGCGGCCAGGTGCGCGGCGTGCTGCTCCTGCGCGCGGCCGGGCGCAGGCGGGCCTTCAGCGCGCGGGAGATCGACTTCCTCACCACGGTGGCCCACGCCACGGCGGTGGCGCTGCGGAGCGCGTCGGTGCTCCAGTCCGTGCAGACGGCGCGGCTCGCGGCGGAGGAGAAGGCCGCCTCGTTCAAGCCCTACCAGCTCTTCTTCGCCCACGTGAGCGAGGGCGTGGCCATCCTCGACGACGAGGCCGCCGTGCTGTCGCTCAACCCCGCCGGCGCGCAGATGCTGGACACGACCGCCAGCGAGGCCCGGGGCAAGCACCTCAACCAAATCACCCAGCCGGTGGACGACGGCGTCCTGATGGAGCTGGTGACGTCCGCGTCGCGCGGGGAGGCGCGCATGGGCGTGGACGTGGTGGTGCGCACGCCCGCCGGGCGGTGCCTCACGCTGTCCATGTCCGCGGCGCCGCTGCGCGACGAGGACGCGGCCACCATCCTGTCCTTCCGCGACGTGACGCACGCGCGCAAGCTGGAGGACGAGCTGCGCAACACGAAGGACTTCCTGGAGCGGCTCATCGACTCGTCGGTGGACGCCATCATCGCCGCCGACCTGAAGGGCCGCATCATCCTCTTCAACAAGGGCGCGGAGGCCATGTGCGGCTACACCGCGCAGGAGGCCCAGGAGAAGCTCACCGCGCACCTGCTCTACCCGCCCGGCGTCGCCCAGCGCATCATGGCCCAGCTGCGCGGGCCGGACATGGGCGGCAAGGGCCGGCTGTCGCTCACCCGCCAGGAGCTGATGCACCGCTCCGGCGAGCGCGTGCCCGTGAACATGACGGCCTCCATCGTCTACGAGGGCGGCCGCGAGTCCTTCACCGTGGGCATCTTCACGGACCTGCGCGACCGCGTGCAGCTGGAGCGCAAGCTGTCCGACGTGGAGACCCGGCTGGAGGAGAGCGAGAAGAACGCCGTCATCGTCGCGCTCGCCGGCACCGCCGCCCACGAGCTCAACCAGCCCCTCACCTCCGTGATGGGCTACGCGGAGCTGCTCAAGCGCAAGCTCAAGGAGGAGGACTTCGCCTGGAGGCCGGTGGACATCATCTACCGCGAGGCGGAGCGCATGGCGGAGATCGTCCGGAAGATCGGGAAGATCACCCGCTACGAGACGAAGTCGTACGTGGGGGCGCAGCAGATCCTCGACCTGGACAAGGCCAGCTCCCATGAAGAGTGAGGTCCGCGCCGTGCGCCCGTCCGGAAATCTGGCCCCCGACGCCTTCCAGGCCTTCTTCGACGCGCTCGACGAGCCCGCCGCCGTCTGCGACGCGTCCCTGCGCATCGCGGTCGTGAACCCCGCCATGCGCCGCTTCTGCGCCGAGCACGACGTCGGCGTGGACGTGGTGGCGGAGGCCCTGGCCAACGCCGTCGCGCCGGAGGACGGGCAGTCCCACGAGGTCGACCTCGTGCTCCAGAGCGGCACCTCGCTGGTGCTCACCCTGTCGCGCCGCGCGGACACCGTGGCGGTGCGCGCCCGCGTGGACACGGAGGTCATCAGCGGCCGGCTGGTGGTGGCCGAGCGGGCCCTGCTGGAGCAGGCGCGCACCGAGGGCGTGCTCCTGGACCTGGGCCGCAGCGTGGCGGAGGCCGGCGGCGAGGAGGAGCTGGTGGCCGCGGTGGCGCGCGGCGTGAAAGAGCTCTTCCCCGGCCGCGCCTTCTGCATCCGCATCGTGGACGCGCGCACCGGCGGCCTCACGTCCCTCTACGCCGAGGGGCGCCTCAAGGAGGGCGCGCACGAGCCGCTGGTCCTCTTCCAGCGCTCCGTGGAGAAGACCAACCTCACGCTGACGGCGCTGCCGCCGGGCCGGGTGACCATCTCCGAAGAGGTGCCGCTGCTCTTCCACGGCAGCACCCGCGCCGTGAGCGCGCCCCTGGTGGCGAGCGGCCAGCTCTTCGGCGCCATCAACATGGAGTACCCGGAGGGCCTGGACGCGGACCCCGCGCACGACGAGCGCGTGCTGCTCCAGCTGGCCAACCAGGTCGCCGTGGCGGTGAAGAACGCGAAGCTCATCGACGAGCTCACGTTCGTGCGCAAGTACCTGGAGGAGCTGCTGGAGAAGGCCAACGCCCTCATCCTGGTGGTGAACCGGGACAAGCAGGTGGTGGTCTTCAACCAGGCCCTCAGCGCGCTCACCGGCCTCTCCAAGGAGCAGGTGCTGGGGCGGGACCTGTCCTCGCTGGTGCCGGACAGCGAGCACCTGCGCATGGCGCCCGTGCTGGCCGCGGCCATGCGCGGCGAGTCCGTGAACAGCTTCGAGACCCGCCTCCTCACCCGCGACGGCGGCGAGGTGCGCGTGTCCTTCGCCACGTCCTCCATGCTCACCCAGCCCGGCGAGGTGGAGGGCGTCATCGCCATTGGCCAGGACGTCACGGTGGTGAAGGAGCTGGAGAAGCGCATCATCCACGCGGAGAAGCTGGCCTCCATCGGGCAGCTCGCCGCCAGCGTGGTGCACGAAATCAACAACCCCATGACGGCGGTGGCCACCTACGCGGACGCGCTCCTGCAGCGCTCGCGGATGACGCCGGGCGCGAACCCCGCGGACCAGGAGAAGCTGAAGAAGATACTGGAGAGCAGCCACCGCATCCTGCGCTTCACCCGCGACCTGGTGAGCTACGCGCGGCCCGCGCAGGACCGGCCGGAGCGCGTGTCGCTCAACGCCGTCGTGGACATGGCGGTGGGCTTCTGCGAGCACGTCGTGTCCCAGGCCCGCGTCAGCGTGCAGCGCGACTACGCCAGCGACGTGCCGCCCCTGGCCGCCGTGCGCGCCAACCTGGTGCAGGTGTTCGTCAACCTCATCACCAACGCGTGCCACGCCATGCCGCCCGGCGGGCAGGTGTACCTGACCACCGCGCAGGAGGGGACGGAGGCGGTGGTGCGCGTGCGCGACACCGGCACCGGCATCGAGGCGCGCAACCTGTCGCGCATCTTCGAGCCCTTCTTCACCACCAAGCCGGAAGGGCGCGGCACCGGCCTGGGCCTGTCCATCTGCCAGGGCATCGTGGAGAACCACGGCGGGCGCCTCACCGTGGAGAGCACGATGGGGCAGGGCACCACCTTCACGGTGCGGCTGCCCCTGGCCACGGACTGACGCGCGCGGCGCGGGGCGGCGCCCTCAGCCCTCGCCGCCCTCGTCGTCCAGCTCGCGCCGGAACTCGTCGTTCGTGAGCAGGCCCTTGCGCGCCATGATGCGCATCAGCGCCCAGAAGCGGCGCTCCAGCTCCTCCAGCCGGTCCGGCTCCTCGCGCGCCTGGCCGAAGAGGTAGTCCAGGTCGTCCAGCACGCCGCCCCCGCCGGAGGGCGCCCGCGCCTTGCCCTTGTCCCCCGCGCCGCCGCGCTTGCGCTTCGCCTGCTCCTCGCGCTCGCGGATGAGGTCCGCCAGCGAGGTGCGCTGGGTCTTCTCCGCCGCGGGCAGCTCCTCGCCGACGATGACCTCCTCGTCGTCCTCCTCCTCCACCGGCCGCGCGGGCGCCGGCGCCGCTCTCGCGGGCGGCCGCGCCGGGGCGGGGCGGGGGCCCGTGGCCACGGGGACCTTGTGGTAGTAGCGCAGGATGGCGCCGCGCACCGCGGACAGCGCCGTCACCCGGCCGCTGACCTTCAGGCCGCTGGTGAACTCGATCTCCTCGATGGCGGTGATGTTCAGCGGGTCCGCCATGGCCACCACCAGCTGCCGCTTGCCGCCCACGTTCTCCAGCGCGTAGGGGAACAGGTCGTGCTGCTCGCAGAAGCGCGCGCGCAGCAGGTGCACCGCCGCCCAGTCCGGGGTGATCGCCGCCAGGTCCACCTGCGGCATCCCCAGCGCCTCGCTGAGCGCCTGGGCCAGCGTGGCCTCCGTGATGGCGCCCTGCCCGATGAGCGTCACCCCCAGCCGCAGCCGCGTCTGTCGCTGCGCCGCGAGCCCCGCCTCCAACTGCTCGGGGGTGATCGCCCCGCGCTCCACCAGCAGCTCGCCAATTCGCTTCCTGGCCATGGTTTTCCCGCCTAACACGTGACTCCAAGGGGCCCAAATCGCTGGCACGCCCGTTGCGCAGGCCGCGAAAAAGGGCCTGTCCTGTGCCCTGTGGAGCGACTTGGCAAGCCGCGCGCCAACGCAAAATTCCTGTGAGATTTCAGTAACTAACGCTGAGGGTGCCTGCCTTGACACGCCTGGGAGCGGTTCCTAGACTCGGCGCCACCGTGATCCAAAATTCCTGCCGCTGACCTGGGTGGATGTCCACCCGGCCGGTCGCAGTGCGGAACGGCTCGCAAGCGTGTGCCGCGCCGCTCATCTGGAGGCTTTCCGTGATGAACCTGGGGTTCGTAGCCAATCTGTCCGTCCTCGCCAACGCCGGCGGAAGCAATGAGACCTTCCTGCAGGAGCTGGGGCGCCGCTGGGAGTCCGGTCAGGCCGGTATGTACCCCATCGCGGTCTGTCTGGTGGTGGCGCTGTCCATCATCATCGAGCGCAGCATCGTCCTGTTCGGCAAGGCCTCCATCAACAAGGAAGGCTTCCTGCGCGGGCTGAAGAAGCACATCTACGCGGGCGACCTGGACAAGGCCATCAACTACGTGGCCGGCCAGAAGAACACGCCGCTGACCAACGTCATCAAGGCCGGCCTGATGAACGTGCCGAAGGGCCAGGAGGAGGTCCAGGCGGCGCTCGACGAGGCCAGCCTGCGTGAGACGCCGCGCCTGGAGGCGCGCACGGGCTACCTGGCGATGCTCGGCAACGCGGCGATGCTCGCGGGCCTCCTGGGGACGGTGAACGGCCTCATCACCTGCTTCGAGGCGGTGGCGAACGTGAACCCGGCCGACAAGGCGACCATCCTGGCGAACGGCATCTCGGAAGCCATGAACTGCACGGGCTTCGGTCTGCTCACGGCCATCCCGGCGCTCATCGCCTTCTCCGTGCTGATGGGCCGCACCCAGAACCTCATCAACGACATCAACGAGACCAGCGTCTCCGTGCTGAACCTCATCGTGGCCAACCGCGACAAGTTCAAGAACCTGAACATCCCGGCCTCCGCCCACGCCGAGGAGTAGCCCTCCTCGACGCGGTCGTTGGGGGTCGTGGAACCGGCGGTGCTGGCGCGTTGTCTGGAGGCTCCGAGGCAGAAGGAGCACCAAGCGGCGCGCCAGCCTTCGCAGTCTTCTTGAAACGTCGTTCGTGCGCGAAGAGCGCGGTAGGGCAGGGAGGTAGTCGCCATGGCCGGCGGAATGGACCTGGGCACCGGCGGAAAGGGTGGCAAGAAGCCGCTCGACACCGCCATCAACATGGTGCCCTTCATCGACCTGATGGCAGTGACCATCAGCTTCCTCATCATGACGGCGGTCTGGACCCAGATTGGCCGTCTCCAGGTGTCGCAGGCCGGCGGGGCCTCCACGGACGAGCAGCAGGAGGAGGAGAAGACCAAGACGGTCCAGCTCACCCTCCTGGTGTCCGCCACGGAGATGCGCCTCACCGCCGACCAGAGCGCCTTCGACCCCATTCCCCTCACCCGGGATGACAAGGGCCGGCCGGACCTGACCAAGCTGGTGGCGCGCTTCAAGGAGTTGAAGGCGCAGCTGCCGGACCAGTCCGCCATCACCCTTCAGACCGAGGACGCGGTCCGTTACGAGGACCTGGTCCGCATCATCGACGAGTGCATCGGCTCCGGGCTGCCCCAGGTGTCGGTCTCCGCGGCGATGGGCTAACAGGAGTCAGCGAACGCCATGGGCATCAAGGTTCCCGGTAAGCGGTACGGCAAGCGGCTGGAGCACTCCAAGGTCTTCGGCCACGGCGGTCACGGCAAGAAGAACGGCAACGCGGACCTGCTCATCACCCCGCTCGTCGACATGTTCGTCATCATCGTGCTCTTCCTCATCGCGAACTTCTCCGCGACGGGCGAGGTGCTGATGATGACCAAGGACATCGTCCTTCCCGAAGCGGTCAACGTGAAGGAAGTGGAGATGCACCCGGTGGTGATGGTGTCCAACGACCAGGTCAGCGTGTCGGGCACCATCGTGGGCCGGGTGGAGGACCTCACCAAGGACGAGTACCTCAACATCCCCGCGCTGGAGGAGAAGCTGCGGGACATGAAGAAGCAGTTCGAGGACCTGCACTCCATGGCCGGCGGTGGTGAAGCCTTCAAGGGCGACGTGAACATCCAGGCCAACAAGGACGTCCAGTTCAAGGTCATCAAGCGGGTGATGTTCAGCTGCGCCACGGCCGGCTACAACAACATCAACTTCGCCGTCATCCAGGCCGGTGGCGCCGCGGCCGGTGAGAAGACCGCCGCCGCCACTCCGTAACAACCGCTTCGCGGCGGACCCCGGCTGGTTCCGGGGTCCGCGCGCTACAAGAGACGCCCTGACCCCGCATGGGTCGGGGCGTTCGCGTTTTTTCAAGGAAGGGGCTTCCGCCGTCATGCGCCTGCGCGCCGTGCTCTTCGACCTGGATGGGACGCTGGTGGACTCGCTGGGGGACATCGCCACGGCGATGAACCACGCGCTCGCGCGGCACGGCCTGCCGCCGCACCCGGAGGCCGCGTACCTGCGCTTCGTGGGGGAGGGCGTGGCGAAGCTGGCGGAGCGGGCCACGGGCGGCGCGCCCCCCGAGCTCCAGGGGCAGGTGCTGGCCACCTACCACGCCTATTACGAAGACCACCTGTTCGACCGGACGCGCGCCTACCCGGGCGTGGAGGACGCGCTCGTGGAGCTGGCGGCGGACGGCGTGCGCCTGGGCGTGCTCAGCAACAAGTCCGACGACTTCGTGAAGCGGCTGGCGGCGCGGCTCCTGCCCCGGGTGACGTTCACGGCGGTGTACGGCGAGCGGCCGGGCATCCCGCGCAAGCCGGACCCCACCGCGGCGCTGGCCCTGGCGGCGGAGCTGGGCGTGGCGCCGGACGCGTGCGGCTTCGTGGGGGACACCTCCGTGGACATGGACACGGCGAGGGCCGCGGGCATGTACGGCGTGGGCGTCACCTGGGGCTTCCGCACGGCGGAGGAGCTGCACGCGCACGGGGCGCGCGCGGTGGTGTCCTCGGCGGGCGAGCTCCTGGCCGCGCTCCGGAGCGCGGGCGCCTGAAAAAGCAGCAGGGGCCGCCTCCCCTCCCTGGAGAGGCCGGCCCCTGGGGCTTCGGGCGCGCGGTGGCTCAGGCCGCGACGGCGAGCTTCGGCTTGGCGGCTTCCGCGACGGGGGCCACGGCGGGCGGGCGGCCCAGCAGCTTGAGCATCCGGTAGTGCGACGCCACGGCGCTCCGGAAGGTCTCCGCCTCCAGGTAGGGCAGGCCGTGCTCGTGGGCGGTGGCCTTCACGATCTCGCTCAGGGCCGGGTAGTGGATGCTGCACACCTTGGGGAACAGGTGGTGCTCCACCTGGAAGTTGAGGCCGCCCACGTACCAGCTCAGCAGGCGGTTCTTGCGGGCGAAGTTCGCGGTGGTGCGCAGCTGGTGCACCATCCACGCGTCCTCCACCTTGCCGTCCGTGTCCGGCACGGGGAACTCCGCGTCCTCCACCACGTGGGCCAGCTGGAAGACGATGCCCAGGATGAAGCCGGCCGTCAGGTGCATGGCCAGCTGCCCCAGCACGAACTGCCACCAGGTGACGTCCAGCACCAGCCACGGAATCACCAGCGTCCAGCCGTAGTACACGGCCTTCATCACCAGCAGGCGGGCCCACTCCGAGCGCGCGTGCTTCTTGCCCTTGTAGGGGCCCAGGTCCTTCTGGAGGAAGTACTTGTAGTCCTTGGCGAACACCCAGAAGACCGTGGTCAGCGAGTACGCCGCGAAGGCGTACAGGTGCTGGAAGCGGTGGTACCCCTTCCACTCGCTGTACGGCGACAGCCGCAGCTGCGGGCTCACCGTCAGGTCCTCGTCCATGCCCTGGATGTTGGTGTACGTGTGGTGCAGGACGTTGTGGGTGATGCGCCACATGTAGCTGTTCGCGCCAATCAGGTCGAACGCGAAGCCCACCACCGTGTTCACCCGGGCGTCGTCGCTGTAGGAGCCGTGCACGCCGTCATGGCCGATGCAGAAGCCGATGCCCGCGATGGCCACGCCCATCAGCACCGCCAGACCCAGCATGCCCCAGGCGCCGAAGCGCCCGCTCAGCAGCAGCCCGTAGACCCCGGCCGTGAAGCCCATGATGGCCAGCGCCTTCACGTACATGGCCTTGTTGGCCCGCTGCGAGAGGTTCCGGGTCTCGAAGTACTCGGAGACGCGTCGCTTCAAGTCCTCCGCGAAGGAGGCATCGCGCTGGCCAAAGGTCACACGGGTCGGGTTTGTCACTGGGATGGACGCCTCACGGGAGGGGGACGGCGGAGGTGGAACGGGACAGGCGGAGCCCACGATAGGACACGTCCAGGCGGAAGTGTTCAGGGCCGGAAACTATTCCAGAACACCGCCGCCCCCGAAATCTGTTACCTCCTGGCTGCCTGGAGCGTCAGCCAGCGTGAAATGCTCCGCCCCGAGAAGGCGTTTCACCGCAAGATCGAGGTTGTTACCTTCGACGGCGTGAGGAAGGGCGGGAGTGGTTCCCGCCTCGACTTCATGCCTGTTCAGGGCTAAGGCGCGGTCTTCGCCCCAAAGTCACGGGGCGGGCAGCCGGGCGCTCTCGCCGGGCTGTCTGTGGGACAAGGAAGCAGATCATGGCAAGTGGTACGGTGAAGTGGTTCAATGATGCGAAGGGCTTCGGGTTCATCACGCAGGACAGCGGAGGCCCGGACGTCTTCTGCCACCACACGGCGATCCAGACCGATGGGTTCCGCACCCTGGCCGAGGGCCAGAAGGTCGAATTCGACGTGAAGAAGGGCCCCAAGGGCCTGCAGGCGGAGAACGTCCGCCCGGTCGGCTGAGCCCGACGGGCTCGGCTGCTCTTCATGCATCCAGGAGGTCCGGCCCTTCCGGGGTCGGGCCTCTTTTTCGCAGAAACGTTTCCCCCGGAGGTTCCATGCAGGGAAGGTCCACCAAGCGGCAGAAGGAACTGGCGCGCGCGCAGAAGCAGCGGGAGAAGGACGCCAGGAAGGCCGAGCGCAAGAACGAGAAGGATAACCGCCCGACCCGGCTGCCGGGCGAAGAGGATCCCGACATCGCCGGCATCGTCCCGGGCCCGCAGCCGCTGCCCGAGGAATTCAACACCTGAGGCGGCTTGAAATGACACCGCCCCGGCCCATGCGGGCACCGGGGCGGCGGTGGGCGAGGGGCCTCGGCGGCCCCTTTTTCATGTCCGTGCTTCCAGGCCCGGGGCCGCGGGACTAGCCCATGCCGTATCTCAGGCGCTCCTTGTCCTCCGCGCGGTTGTAGGCGGTGGCCGCGGCGATGATGTGGCACACCCAGCCGAGGAGGCCGCCGGTGCCCAGCCAGAAGCCGGGCGTGATGATGAGCCAGAAGACGCCGCGCAGGATGTCACCGTTGTAGATCTGCCCCACGCCGGGGATGAAGAACGACAGCAGCGCAGCAAGACCGGGACGCGACATGGATTCGTTCCTCCTTGCCCCGCTCTACGGTCCCGGAGGGCGTCCATTGCATCCCCTGCCGGACAGCGCCTGCCTGCCTGCCGCGCCTGCCGGCGGATGGGGTGCAAGGCCCTGCCGTCCCCGCTAGCATGACGCATGTTCCTCCGGCCCTGGTGTCACGGCCCGGCAGGACGGGGGGAGTCATCATCCAAGGTCGTCCTCAGGCCCGTGTGGCGGCGTTCCCGGTCCGGGGCCTCGTGGAGGTCCTCGCGCTGGCGGGGGTGTACCTGCTGGCCGCGCGGGTGGCGCTGTCGCTGGCCGCGGAGAAGAGCCACATCTGTCCCGTCTGGCTGCCGTCGGGCGTGGCCCTGGGCGGGCTGCTGCTCCTGGGCGTGTCGCGCTGGCCCGCGGTGGCGCTGGGCGCGGGCGCGGTGGCGTACGCCATGGACGTCACGCCGGGCGTGGGGCTGTCCGTCGTGCTGGGCTCCACGCTGGAGGCGGCGCTGCCGGCGCTGCTCTTCCGGCGGATGCAGGGCGCGCGGGAGCTGCACCGCGTGCGAGACGTGGTGTGGCTGGGCGCGGGCGCGGGGGTGGGGGCGCTGCTGGGCGCGGGGGTGGGCACGCTGGGGCTCGTGCTGGGCGGGGTGGTCCCCGCCGGGGCCTGGGGCCCCTCCGGCTGGCTGTGGTGGATGGCGGACCTGCTGGGGATGCTGCTGGTGACGCCGGTGCTGCTGCTGCGCAGGCCCCGGCGCGCGGAGCGCTCCTGGGAGGCGCTGCTGGTCGCGGCGCTGACGGCGGCGGTGTGCGTGGGCGTCTTCGCCTTCCCGAGGCCGGGCTCCGGCGCGGCGCACGCGATGACGTTCCTGCTCTTCCCGCTGATGGCCTGGGCGGCGCTGGGCTTCGGGCTGCGGGGCGCGGCGCTGACCTCGCTCTTCATCGCGCTGGCGGCCATCGCCGGCACGGCGCGGGAGCTGGGCCCGTTCTTCACGGCGGACCTGCCGCACCGGGGGCTGGTGGTGCTGCAGCTCTTCATCGGCATCACCGCGCTGACGGGCCTGCTGCTCGCGGCGGCGCGCGCGGAGCGCCGCCAGGCGGTGGAGCTGCTGGAGCTGCTGGCCACCACGGTGCGCGCGGTGCACGAGGGCGTGCTCATCTGCGAGGTGCGCGAGTCGGGCGGGCTGCACACCGTCTTCGCCAACGAGGCCCTGTGCGCGCTGGTGGGCCGGCGGCGCGAGGAGCTCGTCGGGGCGGCGCCCGGGGAGCTGCTGGCGTCCGGCGACGGCGGGGACCGGCAGCGGCTGCTGGAGGCGCTGCGCGAGGGGCGCTCGCTGCGCGCGGAGGTGGCGCTGACGCGGCCGGACGGCACGCGGGTGTGGAGCGAGATGCAGCTGTCCCCGGTGCGCGCCCACGGCCAGGCCGTGACGCACTTCGTGGCGACCCACCGCGACGTCACCGCGACCAAGGAGTTGCAGGCGCGGCTGGTGGCCGCCGAGCGCGTGGCCGCCGTGGGCACCCTGGCCGCGGGCGTGGGCCATGAAATCAACAACCCGCTGGCCTACCTGGCGCTGAACCTGGAGGCCGCGCGCAAGGCCCTGGCGGCGGAGGAGGCCCAGGCCCCGCGGGGCGTGCGCGACGCGCTCACGAGCGTGCGCGAGGCCCAGGAGGGCGCGGAGCGCATCCGCCTCATCGTGAAGGACCTGCAGGTGTTCAGCCGCGAGGGCTCGCCGGAGCGCGGCCTGGTGGACCTGAACGCGCTGGTGCCGCCCGCGGTGCGCGTGGTGCTGCACGCCCTGCGCCCGCGGGCCCGGCTGGTGGAGGACTTCGGGCCGGTGCCGCTCGTGCTGGGCAGCGAGGCGCGGCTGGGGCAGGTGCTGCTCAACCTGCTGGTGAACGCCATGCAGGCCATCCCGGAAGGGGACCCCGGCCGGCACGAGGTGCGCGTGCGCACCGGCACGGACGTGTCCGGCCACGCGCGCGTGGAGGTGGAGGACACCGGCGCCGGCATCCCGCCGGAGATCCTGCCGCGCATCTTCGACCCGTTCTTCACCACCAAGGGCAGCGACGAGGGCACCGGCCTGGGGCTCGCCATCTGTCAGCAGATCGTCCGCACGCACGGGGGCGAGCTGCGCGTGCACAGCGTGCCGGGCCAGGGCGCCACCTTCACGCTGCTCCTGCCGCCCGCGCCCGTGCAGAGCGCGAGGCGCCCGCCCTCGTCGCCGTCGCTGCACGCCGTGGCGGCCGCCGTGGAGGCGCCACCGGAGCCTCGACCGGAGCCTCCACGGCCTGTGAGCGCGGCCCCCGGGCGCAGGGGCCGGGTGCTCATCGTGGACGACGAGCCCCGCCTGGCGCAGTCCATGCGCCTGCTGCTGGAGCCCGCCCACGAGGTCGTCACCGCCACGCGCGGCGAGGACGCGCTGGCGAGGGTGGCCGCGGGCGAGGCCTTCGACGTGGTGCTGTGTGACCTGCAGATGCCGGGCATGGACGGCATCGAGGTGTACCAGCGGCTCCAGGAGGAGGCGCCCGCGCTGGCGTCGCGGGTGGTGTTCATCTCCGGTGGAGCGTCGTCGCCGGAGGCGCGCGCGTTCATGGAGACGGTGGCCCACCGGGTGCTGGAGAAGCCGGTGCGCCCGGACGTGCTCCTGGCCACGGTGGAGGCGGTGCTGGAGGGCGCCCCCCCGGAGCCGGCGGCGCGCGGCGCGGTGGGCGGCACGCGCCGCGGCTAGGCTTGCGTCAGACGCGCAGCCACTTGCGAGCGGTGGGGCCGAAGAAGCGCACCACGCCCCCCACCAGGAAGAAGCGCACCGACCGGCCGATGACGGACGCCAGCAGGAAGCGCTCCAGCGGCACCGACACCAGGCCGCTGCCGATGGCGACGATCTTGAACGGCGTGGGCAGGATGGAGCACAGGAGCGCCAGCACCCAGAAGTTCCGCCCCAGCAGCTCGCCCACCGTGCCGGACACGCCGAAGCGGTCCACGCGCACGTCCAGGTCGATGTGCAGCAACTGCGTGATGCCCTCGCCCACGAAGGCCCCCAGCCCGTAGCCGATGAGGCCGCCCACGAGGCTCGCCAGGGTGCCCAGCAGGCAGTAGCGCACCCACTTCTTCGGCTGGGCGAGCACCATGGGCACCAGCACGGCGAAGGGCGGGATGGGGAAGATGGAGCCATCCACCACCGACACCGTCATCATCGTGGCGAGCGCGTGCGGGGTGGAGGCGGCGGACTCCACGCGCAGGTACAGCCGGCGGTACCAGGACAGCTTCGGGGCGTCAGCGGCCGGCGCGGCCGGGGAGGTCTGGGGGGAAGGCTCGGTGGAAGACATTCGGGGGCGCACCCTAGCGGAACCCGGGGCCCTTGCCACCGGGCCGCCGGGCCCGGATGCCTGCCTGATTGGAATGCGCCCCATGCCCCGGGGGCTTACACACGGGGGAAGGGTGACCATGACCGCACAAGAGACCGTGGAACGCGCCGCCGGCGCGCTGAAGGTGTTTCCCCTGCCGTCGGCGGTCCTGTTCCCGCACACCGTGATTCCCCTGCACATCTTCGAACCCCGCTACCGGGCGCTGGTGAAGGACGCGCTCGCCACGGACCGGGTGCTGGCCCTGGGCCAGCTGGAGCCGGGCTGGGAGGGCAACTACGAGGGCCGCCCGCCGCTGCAACCCCTGATGTGCGCGGGTGTCATCGTCTGGGACGAGCAGGTGGAGGACGGGCGCTACAACATCCTCCTCCAGGGCGTCAGCCGGGCGCGGATGGTGCAGGAGCTGCCGCCGGACGCGCTCTACCGCCAGGTGCGCGCCCAGGTGCTGACGGATGCCCCCTACACGGGGCCGGAGGAGGAGCAGCTGCGCCAGGCCGTCTTCGAGCTGGCCGGCCGGGTGCCGCCCTCGTTCGCGGAGCGCCTGCTGCCGGTGGCCGCGCGCGCCGGCGGGGGCATGCTGGCGGACGTGGTGGCGTCCGCGCTGGTGCCGGAGCCCGGGCGGCGGCAGGAGCTGCTGGGCGAGCTGGACGTGCGGCGCCGCCTGGAGGCGGTGCTGGAGGACGTGAGCGACCTCTTGAGCCAGCTTCAGCCGGTGCGCCCCAGCGGGCCGCTGAACTGACGGAGGCGGCCCCGGCGGGGCACTGAACGCCGGGGGCCCGGGGCCACATCATCCGCTTGCCCTGGCCCCCCCTTGCGCGCATTGCTCGGGGCATCACGCCTTCCAGGGAGAGCGACGCACCATGCGGCTCGTGAAGATTGGCATCGCCAGCGTCAACACCACCGTGGGCGCCTTCCAGGCGAACACCGACCGGGTGCTGGAGCTGGCGAGGAAGATGGCGGCGGAGGAGGTCACGCTGGGCGTCTTCCCCGAGCAGGTCATCGCCGGCTACCCGGCGGAGGACCTGGTCCAGTGGCAGGGCTTCATCGACCACCAGTGGCCGGAGCTGGAGCGCTTCGCGAAGGAGACCGCGGCGCTGCCCCTGGTGAGCATCCTGGGCGTGGGCGTGGCCCACCAGGGCGTGCGCCTCAACTGCGCGGCGGTGGTGGCGGGCGGCCAGGTGCTGGGCCTGGTCCCGAAGGAGAAGCTGCCCACGTACAACGTCTTCTACGAGGGCCGCACCTTCGGCCACGGCCAGCCGGGCATGGCGGAGCGCCACCGGGGCGTGCCGCTGGGCGACTACCTCTTCCAGTTCGACTTCGGCACGGTGGCGCCGGAGGTGTGCGAGGACATCTGGAGCGCGGACGGCCCCATGCGCCGGCGCGCGTACTCCGGCGGCGAGCTGGTGGTGAACCTGTCCGCCTCCCCCTTCCGGCTGGGCTTCTGGGAGACGCGCCGCGAGCTCATCGCCACGCGCGCGTCCGACCACCAGGTCACCATCGCCTACGCGAACGCGGTGGGCAGCAACGACGGCCTCATCTTCGACGGCGGCGGCTTCGTCAACCAGAACGGCCGCCATGTGCTGGAGACGCCGCGCTTCCAGCAGGGCTACACCTCCGCCGTGGTGGACCTGGACCGCACGCTGCGCCTGCGCACGGAGAACACCACCTGGCGCGTGGACCGCGAGGACTGGGTCACGGCCGGCGGCAGGAAGGTGCCCACCCTGGACTGCACGCAGGCGGTGCAGACGCAGCGCCAGCGGCTGGCGTACCCCGTGCCCGCGCACCGCAGCTTCTTCCTGCCCGCGCCGGATACCCGCCGCACCGCGCGCGTGGCGCTGTGCGAGGACATCCTGGACGCGCTGTCCCTGGGCGTGGGCGACTACTTCGAGAAGACGCGCGCCTTCAAGCTGTTCGGCATCGCGCTGTCGGGCGGGCGGGACTCGCTGCTCACGCTGCTCATCGCGCACCGCTACGCGAAGCGCGCGCGGCCGGACGACCCGGGCTCGCTCATCCAGGCGTTCTACATGCCCAGTCCGTACTCCAGCGAGCAGACGCGCGACGCGGCGGAGACCATCGCGCGGGAATTGGGCGTGCCCTTCCAGGTGGTCTCCATCGAGGAGGCCTTCGAGCGCGAGAAGGCCGCCGCCCAGAAGATGCTGGGCGACGTGAAGCTCACCCCCATCACCGAGCAGAACATCCAGGCCCGCATCCGCGCGCAGCGCATGTGGAACTGGAGCAACTCCTGCGGCGGCCTGTTCCTCCAGACGGGCAACATGAGCGAGAAGTCCGTGGGCTACACCACCATCGGCGGCGACCTGATGGGCGCGCTCGCGGTCATCGCCAACGTGCCCAAGACGGTGGTGATGTACCTGCTGGACTACCTCCAGGAGACCACCGGCTACGAGGGCATCCGCAAGGTGCTGGCCAAGCCCGCCGGGCCGGAGCTGGCGCATGATCAGGTGGGGGAGGAGGAGCTGATGCCCTTCCCCATCCTGGACGCGTGCTTCTACCTGCACGCGGGCGAGAAGCTCACCCCGTCGGAGATGCGCACCGCCCTCACCGCGATGTTCCCGGAGGTGGAGGCGGAGCGGCTGGGCGGGTACGTGGACCGCTTCGTGCGCCTGTTCCAGCAGTCCATCTACAAGTGGGTGCAGGCGCCGCTGTCGCTGCACATCGGCAACCTGGACCTGGACCGGGAGCGCGCGCTGCAATTGCCTGTCGTCACCGGATCCGCCTGGCTGCGCGACGCGTGACGGATGGCTTTTGACGTCTGCCTTTGACGGTGGACAGGGGGGCGTCCATGCCCTCCTCCCCCGTGAAGTGGCTCTGAAACCACGCCCTCCCCCCTGGAGGGCAGGCGGGCGGGTCGGCTGTCTTTGACTTCCCGCGCAAGGCTTGCCGGATGTCCCACGCAAGACAACCTTCATGTCAGTCAGTCGACGATGGAGGGTTGGATGAAAGCGAAAATTCTGGCGGGCGCCATCGCGGCGCTCATGTATGGGACGGGGGCGGGCGCGGCGGAGAAGGATTGCCCTCCAGGGCAGGCCGCGGTCCACAAGGACAAGCAGCACAAGGACATGTCGGCGCAGTCCTCCCAGGGCGGGGTCCAGGAGGAGGACCTCATCATCGAGGAGGCGCCGGTGGATGAGTCGCTCCAGGGCACGGGCGGCAGCGGCTCGTCGTACGACGGCTCCTCGACGAGCAGCCAGGGCCTGGGCACCAGCGACCAGGGCCTGAGCAGCCCCAGCGCGAGCGCCAAGGGCGGCAGCGGCGCGGTCTACCTGAACATGCCGCTGCGCTGCGAGCCGGTGGACCAGTCCGGCGTGGGCGGCAGCGGCACCGGCGGCAGTGGCTCCAGCAACATCACGCCGCAGGCCGAGCCGCCAGCGCCTCCGCCTCCCGCGGCGCAGCCTCCCGCTCCGCCTCCGCCGCCGTCCGGCACGAGCAGCGGCGGCATGAGCCAGCGTGAGAGCACGCTGGGCAGCGACCAGGCCACGGGCGGGAGCGGGCTGACGACGCCGCCGCCGTCCTCGGACTTCCGCCCGTCGGCGAGCGCCAACGAGGAGGTCCAGCCGCTCGAGGTGGAGAAGAAGAGCAAGAACGCGAAGAAGGGCCTGACGCTCCTCATCGGTGGCGGTGTGGAAGGCTACACCGGCGCCCTGGCTCCGCAGCTGGCCCCCGGTCCCTCCGCGAACGTGACGGCGTCGATCAAGCCGACGTCCGTGCTGGGCGTCGAGGTCGGCTACTCCGGCGCGTTGAACAACATCAAGAACGCGGGCTCCGCGGGCGCGGAGACCGGTCCGGACCTGGTGCGCAACGGCGGCCAGGCGGCCCTGACGCTCGCCATGACGCCGACGGCGGTGCAGCCGTACCTGCTGGGCGGTATCGGCATCAGCAACTACCACTTCCGCGGCGGTGAGTCGCTCGGCTACAGCGACGACACCGTGGGCAACGTGCCGGCGGGCGTGGGCGTGCGCGGCCACTTCGGCCACTTCACCGCGGACCTGCGCGGCTACTACAACTTCCTGTTCGACAAGCAGTTCGCCCCCAACATCGACCCGGGCGGCGGCGACGCGGGGGGCGGTGGCAGCTACGTGGGCTCGCTGAACGTGGGTGGCACGTTCTGACCTGAAGCCTGGAAGTCACGGCCTCCATGGCAGGAGCTGACGGCGGGGTGTCCGGAATCATCCGGCGCCCCGCCGTCACCTTTTTTATTCCAGCGGGGGATGGGCATTCAGGGAGGCGGGAGGCGGCGCCCGGCATTAGAGTGGCCATCTTTCCACGGCGGATCCCCCGCCAAGGAGCCTGCATGAGCTTGGGAGTCGAAGACGTGAAGGTCGGGACCGGGGCGGAAGCGGTCGCCGGCAAGCGGGTGACGGTGCACTACGTGGGCACGCTCACGGACGGCAAGAAGTTCGACAGCAGCCGGGACCGGGGTCAGGGCTTCACCTTCCCGCTGGGCGCCGGCCACGTCATCCAGGGCTGGGACCAGGGCGTCGCGGGCATGAAGGTGGGCGGCGTCCGCAAGCTCACCATCCCGCCGGAGCTGGGCTACGGCTCGCGCGGCGCGGCCGGTGTGATTCCCCCCAACGCCACCCTCCTCTTCGAGGTGGAGCTGTTGGACGTTCGTTAGGAGGCCATCATGGCGACGCTCGAAATCACGAAGGACAACTTCAAGGAGACGGTGGGCAAGAGCGGCATCGTCATCCTGGACTGGTGGGCCACCTGGTGTGGTCCGTGCCGCGCGTTCGCGCCCATCTTCGAAAGCACCTCCAGCAAGCACGCGGACATCGTGTTCGGGAAGATCGACACCGACGCGCAGCCGGAGCTGTCCGGTGCTTTCGAGATCCGCTCCATCCCCACGCTGATGGTGTTCCGGGACGGCATCCTCCTGTTCGAGCAGCCGGGCGCGATGCCGGGCGCGGCGCTGGAGGACCTCATCCGGCAGGTCCGCGCGCTGAACATGGACGACGTGCGGCGCGAGGTCGAAGCGCAGCGCGCCGCCAAGGAAGCGCCCAAGGCCTGACGCCCGCCGGGGCCTTCCCGCGACGGGGAGGCCCTACGGCGCGGCGACGGTGCAGACGCCGCCGCCGTTGAGGTGCGCCTGATCCACGATGCTCTGGGTGACGAACTCCTGGAGCGTGCGCAGGGCGTAGGCGCCGGGCTGGTAGACGACGGGGTTGCCCTGGGCGTCGCGCAGCTCGCCGCCGTCCAGGCCGCGCAGGTCCAGCAGGTCCTGGGTCGCCAGCCCCTCCGGCGTGATGGCGTGGTCCGGGTCCGCGGTGGCGGCGATGGCCTCGAAGCGCAGCTGCACGCCGCGGTGGGTGCCCAGCCGGTCGTAGAACATGTGCTCGGCGTGGATGGTGACCTCCGCCTCCGCCACGGAGCTCTCCGGCACGACGATGCCCTGGGTGCCGTCCACGCCGTTGATGCAGTCCACCATCCGCGCGTTGACGGGGAAGCCCATGCGGAAGGTGTAGAGGCCCAGCGTGGGGTCGCGGTTCTGCGCGCGGCCCTCCACGAAGTAGCTGAAGCCGCGCTCGCGCATCATCGCCAGGTCGCCCGCGGACACGGAGGCGCCGGCCACGGTGCGGGCCTCCGGAGGGCTCACGCGGAAGGCCACGCCGTAGCGCCCCGCCTCCAGGCCCGTGAGGTCGGTGAGCGGCACGTCCCCCTTCTGGACGTCCACCAGCAGGTGCTCCGTCGTGGCCCGCACGTCGCCGGACGCGGAGGTGAGGGTGAAGTCCCCCAGGGACACCAGGTACTTGGTGAACTGCACGGACCAGCCGTCCTGGAAGAGGTGGTCCGCGTAGCCGCGCTGCGTGCCGTCCCCGCCGCTCAACGTCACCCGCACGTCGCCCCGCGCCACCGCATCGCCGCAGCCCGCGGCCATGAGCGCCAGCGCGCCTGGCAGCAGGGCCCGGGTCCACTTGCGTCGTTGGTTCATGCAGCAGCTTGGTATTTGTAACTTAATTGCAAGTCAAGCGCGGGTTGCGATATCCACGGGCGGCCGTTGGAAGGGCCGCCCGTGTCGGGTGGGCCCCGCCGGCCGAGGTCGTTGCCCGTGTTCATCCCGACGCTGGTGCTCTGGCTGTTGAGCGCGTCGCCCGAAGTGCCCGTGACGCCGCCCGTCCCCGTGGAGGCCGCGCCGCCCGTGATGCCGGCGGAGGTGCCCGCGTTGACGGAGGCCGTGCGCGTGCTGCTGCGGCTGACCATCGACGCCGCGGGCGAGGTGTCCCAGGTGGAGGTGAGGGAGTCCGGAGGCGTGGCCTTCGACCGGGCCGCGATGGCGGCGGCCCTGCGCTGGCGCTTCGAGCCCGCGCGCCGGGGCGCGGCGCCGCTGGAGGTGCGGGTGGACGTGCCGGTGACGTTCGAGCCGGTGGTGGACCCTGCGGCGCTCGCGGCGGATGACGGCGCCTCCGCGTCCGGGCCGCCGGAGCCCACTGGGGCGGAGCCACTGCCCGCGCCCGCGAAGCCGGAGCCGCCCGCGTTCTCCACCACCGTGCGGGGGCAGTCCGCCGCGCCGCCCCCTGTCGCCGTGGGGGACTTCCACATCACGGTGGGGCAGCTGGCGGATGTGCCTCGCAACTCGGCCACGGACCTGATGCTGCTGGCGCCGGGGGTGATGCTCGCCAACCACGGTGGGGAGGGGCACGCGGAGACCGTCTACCTGCGCGGCTTCGACGCGGGCGAGGGCAAGGACGTGGAGATGCGCCTGGACGGGGTGCCCCTCAACGAGGTCTCCCAGGCCCACGGCCACGGCTACGCGGACACGTACTTCATCATCCCGGAGCTGGTGCAGTCCCTGCGCGTGACGGAGGGACCCTACGACCCGTCGCAGGGCGACTTCGGCGTCGCGGGCACCGTGGAGTATCAGCTGGGGCTGGAGCGGCGGGGCATCACCGCGTCCGCCAGCTACGGCAGCTTCGCGTCGCGCCGGCTGTCCCTGGTGTGGGGGCCTCCCGGAGCCACCGCCGCCACCTTCGTCGGCGTGCTGCTGCGCCAGGGGCACGGCTTCGGCCCCAACCGCGCTTACGCCAACGCGAGCCTGATGGCCCAGACGGAGCTGCGCCTGGGCGCGGAGACGAAGCTGCGCCTGTTCGGCGCGAGCTACGGCGCGCGCTATGCCTCCGCGGGCGTGGTGCGGGAGACGGACGTCGTGGACGCGCGGCTGCCGTGTGACGCGGACGCGGACTCGCAGTTCTTCTGCCTCTACGACCCGAACCAGGGCGGCGCGAGCCAACGCCACATCGCCTCCGTGGAGCTGACGTCCCGGCTGGAGCGCGGGGGCCGCTTCGTGCAGCAGGCCTTCGCCATCGCCCGGCAGATGCGCGGCCGCGAGAACTTCACCGGCTTCCTCCAGGACACGCCGCCCATCGGCGAGGCCCAGCGCGGCGACGACACGGAGCAGTCCTACCAGGGCACCACCGTGGGGCTGCGCGGCCGGTACACGCCGGGCCTCACCTGGGCGGGGCAGCCGCAGCCGCTGGAGCTGGGCTACCTGGCCCGCTACGACAACGTGCACACGCGCGCGCGGCGCCTGCGCGACAAGGGCGGCGCTCCCTACGCCACCGTGTTCGACAACCAGGTGCGCGTGACGAACCTGGGCGCGTACCTGTCCCTGCGGGGCGCGCCGCTGGAGTGGCTCACGCTGCGCGGCGGCGTGCGCGTGGACGCGTTCCTGTTCGGCGTGGAGGACCTGAACCGGCCGGCGGAGGACCGGCTGGGGGCTCGCATCCCGGAGGAGTCCGTGGAGGCGTATGGCTTCTTCGCCAGCCCCCGCGCCAGCGCGGAGGTGCGCCTGACGCGGCGCCTCACATGGCTGACCAGCGCGGGCCTGGGGGCGCGCTCCAGCGACGCGGCCGGCCTGTCCGACGCGGAGTTCGCGCCCTACGCGCGGGTGACCTCCGGGGAGACGGGCCTGGGCTGGCGGTGGAGCGACGGCCCCTCCCTGCTGGAGCTGCGCGGCGCGGTGTTCGCCACGCGCGTGTCGCAGGACCTGGTGTTCAGCGAGACGACGGGGCGCAACCAGCCGCTGGGGCCGTCGCAGCGGCTGGGCGCGTTCGGCAGCGCGCGCCTCCAGTGGGAGCAGCGCCTGGACGTGCAGGCGAGCCTCGCGTGGGCCCGCGCGACGCAGCCGCTGCCCGGGGCCTCGCCGTGGAGGCTGTGGGACGGCGCGGTGCTGCCGTACATCCCGCAGCTGCTGGGCCGCGTGGACGCGTCGTGGCGGGGCACGGCCACCGTGGCCCGCCAGCCGGTGGGGTGGAGCGTGGCGCTGGGACACAGCGCCATCGGGCCCAAGCCCCTGCCGTTGGACCGCTACAGCGAGCCCATCTTCCTCTTCGACGTGGCGGCCCGCGCGAGCTGGCGCGCCGTGGAGCTGGGCCTGTCGGTGGAGAACCTGCTGGACGCGCGCTGGCGCGAGTCCGAGTTCAACTACGTGTCCAACTTCCGCGGCCCCGACGCCCCCGCGTCCCTGCTGGCCACGCGCCACTTCTCCGCCGGTGCGCCCCGCACCGTGCGCGGCACCCTCACCGTCTACCTGGACCTCCAGGAGGAGCGGCCATGAAGCGCTGTTCGCGTCGTGCCTTCACGTGGCTGCTGGGCGGCGCGCTCGCGGCGGGCTGCGGCCTGTCCGGCACCGGCGGCCGGAGCATCACCTTCCGCATGGGCCTGCGCCCGGCGCTCGCACCCGGCGAGCCCTCCGTGGGCACCTTCACCACCGACACCGGCTGGCGCGTGGCGCTCACCACCGCGCGCCTGGTGCTGGGGCCCATCTACCTGTTCGAGAAGGCCTCGCCGCTCCAGCCCCAGGCCCTGCTGCGCCGCCTGGGCGGCGTGCTGCTGCCCACCGCGCACGCCCACGAAGGGGACTTCTTCTCCGGAGGCCGCGTGCTGGGCGAGTGGGATCGCGAGGTGGTCTTCGACCTGCTCGCGGACGCGGGGCAGGCGCGCGTGCTGGGGCGCTCTCCTGGCATCGCCGGCCTGGCGCGGTCGCTGTCGCTGCTGCTCCAGCCGCCGTCGAGCGCCCTGGGCCCGGAGGCGGACGTGATGGGGGGGCGCTCCCTGGTCCTGGAGGGCGTCGCGACGCAGGCGGCGGCGCGCGTGCCCTTCCGCGTCGCCATGGACTTCCCGCCGCCCGTGGAGCTCCAGCGGGTGGACTTCGTGCCCATCGAGGTGGACCTCGACGACGAGGGCCTCTTCGTCCTCGAGCCGCAGCCGCACCGCTGGTTCACCGGCGCGCACTTCGACCGGCTGACGCCGCCCCCGGACGGGACGCCGGTGGAGGTGGGGGCGGAGACCCAGGTGTACCGGGCGCTGAGCGTCAACGTGCGCCGCTTCGACGCGTTCACCGGCGCGTGGGAGCCGGCGGCGTGAATCCATCCGCGGGGGCTGGATGGGGGCGCCGCTCGACCGCGTCATGCCCCTCCATCACCGCTTCCCGCTCCCCGCACGCTCCCGCCCGCTCGTCGTCTCCTCGGCTGGCGGAGCGCCCGAGCTGCCCGTTCCGGAAGCGGGCCGCGCGTTGACCGCCGCGCTCAGGGCCGCGAGCGGCATCGCCCTCGTCTCGGGGAACGTGGGCTTCCTGTTCTCGATTAGAAGCGGGATCGCGGACCTGGAGCGCTGAGCGCCTCAGGCCTGGGTCCAGAACGGCGACAGCACCAGGTCCACGTTTCCGAACGGCTCCGCGCGGATGCGCTCCTCGCCCACGTAGGTGTTCATCAGCACCCAGCGCTCGTGGTCCTGGCGGAGCACCTCCACCACGCGGTGGACGGGGTTGATGACCCACGCGTTGAGGATGCCCGCGCGGGCGTAGCGCGGCAGCTTGATGGCCAGGTCCAGCTTCGCGGTGGCGGGGGTCAGCACCTCGCAGACCCAATCCGGCACGTTGTTGATGAACGCGCCATCGGGCAGCGTCGACGGCCGTCCGCCCACCCAGCCCGCGAGGTCCGGCACGAGCACGTCCTGGCCCAGGAGCAGCCGGGGCTCGGAGGTCCACCACCAGCCCTCCGGCGCGCGGCCCAGCAGCGGCGTCAGCCCCTGCTTGCGCGCGATGGGCGGCGACGAGACGTAGAGGACGCCATCCAACGCCTCGCCCACCAGGTAATGGGGCAGCGTCTGCACTTCCTCGTAAGGGGCGAGCGTCCTGGGCGTGGCGGCGTGGCGCATGGGGTGGGCCTCCGACTCCGAGAGAGACCGTCACCGTAGCGAGCGGCCATCCACGCGGCATCGGACCGCCAGGGCGGTCCACCTTGTCCTGGTGGACGCGCCCCCTCCCCGCGGGCCATGTGGACTGCTATTCGCGCTCCAGCACGAACTGGATGTGTTCAGAAGCCACGGGGCCGAACTGGAACAGGTAGATCTGATCCCCCGGCTCCGCCGCGAACGTCGCCGTGTGCGTGATGCCCGCGCAGATGAACCGCGCGGGCGCGAGCACCGACGCCACGTCCGTCCCCGTCGTGTCGTTGGTGACCTTCGTGGGCACCTCCTGGTTGAAGTAGAGCGTGACGTGCTCGGCGTTCTCCGGGTCGGAGATGAAGCCCGTGTAGCCGCCGAAGCCTCCCTCCACCGTGCGCAGGGCGACGTCGTAGCGCGTGTGGCCGGTGTTCGTGTCGGGCGGGAAGTCGAACGGCGTGCGGCCCGCGGTGACGGCCTCCGGCGTGTTGACGAGCGTGTGCGTGCACGCGTGCTCCAGCTCCGGGTCGCGCTCGCCGGTGGTGAAGTCCAGCGCGGTGTCGCCGCCCAGGCCCACGGTGCCGGAGGACAGCGCGAGCCCGGCCGTGTCCCTCAGCGCGTCCAGCGCCAGGGCGTAGCGGGTGGAGACCTCCAGCGGCCGGGTGCTCTCCTCGGTGCGAGGCACGGTGACGGTGAGCGTGCGCGCGTCCTCGGACCAGGTGCCGGTCAGCACGCGGGCGGGGGCGGTGGTGTCCGTGCGGTCGCGCAGCGTGACCTGGGAGGTGGACGGGTCCATGGGCTCGCTGAAGGTGAGCGTCAGCACCTTGCGGAAGGCGATGACCGGCGTCTGGCCGGACGCGTCCAGGTACATCTCCAGCGGGTAGACGTCCGTCTCGCCCTCGGCGGGCTGGGAGGCGGTGACGGTGACCGGGGAGGGCGTGCCGGCGTCGGTGGTGGTGCCGGCGTCGGTGGTGGTGCCGGCGTCGGTGGTGGTGCCCGCGTCGGTGGTGGTGCCCGCGTCCGGCGTGATGACGGGGTCGTCGTCAGCGCAGCCGGTCAGCGCCAGGGCGGCGCAGGTGATGAACAGGAAGGTGGCGGAGGAGAGACGCATCGGGGGGAGTCCTTCGTGCAAGCGGGGAAAGGCCCACGCCGGAGCACCCTTCCGAGGGAGGTGCTCCGGCGCGGGAGCGAGCCTTCTCAGGCCCGCGTCAGGGGACGGCGGTCAGCACTGCGCTCCGTCGCAGTTGTCATCGATGCCGTTGCCGCAGATCTCCGCGGCGCCCGGGTTGATGCTGGCGCCAGTGCCCGGCGTGTCATTGCAGTCGAAGCGCTGGGTCGTGTAGCCGGCGGGCGGCGTGCACGCGGTGTAGACGGACACGGAGTTGTTGCCGTACCCGTCGCCGTCCGCGTCCTGGTAGTAGCGCGTGCGCGTGTCGTTGAGGAACTCCGGCACCACGGTGATGGCGTTGCCCGACGCGGGGCCCGTGGCCACGATGTACGTCGTGCCCGCCGTCAGGTCGTAGACGGACACCTGCGTGAGCGAGCAGCCCGAGGAGGACACGGCATGCGACAGCGCCGAGGGCACCGTGGCGCTGGTGCTGCCGTTGATGACGGTGATGGGCACGTTCTGCGTCCGGTAGAACGCATACGAACCGGTCGTGGCCGGGACGTACGTCACCGAGCCCTCGGCGCCGGACGGCAGCGCCAGGTCGTAGGCCTTGTGCTTCGTGCTGATGGCGGGCGCGCTGGTGACGCGCGTGGCGCTCGCCGTGATGGACACGTGGTCCGCGGGGTTGATGGCGTGGGTGCACGCGTGCGTGGTGATGCCCGTGCCCAGCGACGTGCAGCCCGCCTCCAGCTCCTGCGAGTCCTGCGCCTCGAAGGAGGACTCCGGTGCCTCCTCCATCGGTCCGCAGGCCGTCAGGCCGAGCGACAACAGCGCGCCCAGCGCGATGCGCTTCATCTTCAACATGGGTGTTTCCTTTCGGGATGCCGGGCGCGGCGGAGTGCCAGGCGGCCAGAGACCGCCGGTGCGCCCGGTGCCTCACTCATGCCGTAATCGCAATCTGGTTGCAATAATGGTCAGGCGATTCAGCCCGTCACTGGAGGTTCTCGATGACGAGCCCCAGGCTCGTGAGCGGAGTGGGGCCGAAGGTGAGGGTGTACTGGACCTTGTCCGTCAGCTCGTAGCCGACCATCTGCTTCAGGCCGTCGCAGAAGGCGCCGGTGGCCTGGGTGCCCACGGGCTCCACGACGCGCTCGCCCTCCTTCACGGTGACGGGGACGTCGGGCGTGCTCAGGTAGAGGACGAAGTCGCCCGTGGCCCAGGCCTTGAAACTGAAGGTGCCCACGGACTGGCCGCCCTCCGGGCGCAGGTTGACGGTGTAGTGCGTGTGGAAGTCATCCACGCGCGGCTGCCGCTCCGTCGAGGCAGTGACGGTGGCGAAGGGGCCGTGGGTGACGTGCCAGCAGGCGTGCTCGCCGTTGTCCCCGAAGTCGAAGTCCTCGCGCGGCACGTAGTCCGGGTCCGCCACGCAGGACAGGCCCTGCTCGCTGGCCAGGTAGCCCCGGTTGCAGTGGCACCAGTCGCCGTCAGGCTCGCGGTGGATGTGGCCGTTGGGGGCGCAGGGGTCGCCTTGCTCCTGGGGCGTGTCGTCCGGGGCGGGCGGAGCGTCGTCGTCGCCGCCACAGGCGGTCAGGACCGCCAGGCCGCCGGCCAGGAGGAGGGCGGGAAACGGGATGCGCATGGGGCTGCCTCATCTGGAGTCGCGATGTAGATGCAACTGAGATACAGAAGTTTTCGGGTGTTGGGAAGGCCCGTGGACCTTGGAGGTGTCCACGGGCCTTCACTCAAGAGGGGCTACTCCTCGTGGTGGTCGTGGGCGGTCTCCTCGATGACGAGGAGGAACGTGGCGGGCTGGGGAACGATGGCCGCGAAGTCCACGCGGTAGTCCACGCCGCCCTCCAGGTCGGCCGTGACGGCGGTGCGCAGGCTGCCGCAGACCTCCTGCGGGATGTTGTAGCGGCACTCCAGGCCCACCTCCTCGTTGGTGGCCGCGTTGACGACGCGGATGGCGCGGTAGCCGGAGGTGAGGAAGGCGTACTCGGTGGACTCCTCGGGGGTGAAGATGACGGAGCCCGCGTAGCCCAGCGTCCACTTGTGGAAGGAGATGGCCGGCAGGGTGACGTTGTACGCGGTGTGCTCCACGCTCACGTCCACGAAGGACGGGCCGCCGTAGGGCGCGGCGGTGACGGACTCGAAGGGGCCGTATTCGGCGTGGGTGCAGGAGTGCTCGGCGACCTCCGCCAGCTCCTCCGTGTCCTGGCAGGCGGCGAGCAGCTCCGACTGCTGGGTGATGGGGGCCTCGGACGCCTGGGACTCGGGGACGGCGGGAGCTTCTTCGGTACCGCAGCCGGCGAGCATGAAGACGGCGCCAGCGGCGAGCAGGACATGGGACAGCTTCGACATGATGGGTGACTCCTTGGAGGGTGCTGCGGGTGAGAGCGGGGGCTAGGAGCGGTCCGGGCGCAGGACGAGCCAGGGGACACGCACCTCGCCCGAGGGGAGGCGCTCGGGCGGGAGCTGGAGGTGGGCGCCATGGGCGCTGGGGGACAGGCGGGACGTGCGTTCCCAGGCGTCGCGGAAGGACGCCTCGTCCGGGAAGGTGACGCGCGTCACGCAGCCCGCGGCGTAGCAGTGGGGCGGCTCCGCCGGGACGGGCCGCACGTCCTGGACGATGCGCGCGTGCCATGCGTCCAGCGCGGCGCGGGCGTCCTGCGTCCACGGCTCCGCGCTGGCTCCGGACGCGGTGAGCTCCGCGAGCACGGCGTCACGGCGGGCCTGCGGCGTGGGGTGGTCCGCGCGCAGGGCCCGCACCAGCCGCACGCGCGTCTCCGGCAACACGCGGCGCGCGCGGTCCCGGAGCTCCGGCTGCACGGGCCCCTTCGCCTTCAGCGCCGCGTCGAGGAACAGCTCTGGCGACAGGAGCGTCTCCGACCCGGGCTCCGGCGCGGCGGGCACGGGCTCGCGCACGGACACGCGGGGCGGGGGCGCGGCCTCCGCCTGCGAGAGCGGGGGGGCGGGCTGTTGGAAGACGATGGGCGGGGCGGGGGCCGGCTCGACCGGGGCCTCCAGGGGCCGGTGCAGCCAGGCCACCGCGAGACACGACAACACGACCCCCGTGCCTCCGACACTCCAGACGATGCGGTTCATGGGTTCCCCTCTGGACGCACCTGTGGCGGTGCGCGCGCCCGCTCGCCTTTCCGCGAGAGACCCGCAATAGATGCCACATGGGTTCAAATGCAATCAAGTTGCATTTAATGGGTGGAGCGCGGGGCGCGCCTTGTGGGGGGCTGTCACCGCGATTCGACGAAGGAAGGCTGTCCCTGACGCCTCGGCTTCGCTGAAGATGGCTCGCTGTTCCCCCCGCAGGCCTGGAGGTGCCGTGAAATGAGAGGGTCGTCCTTCTTGTCGCGCGTCCTGGTGTTGACCGTGCTGGTGCTCCCCGCGTTGGCGCAGGCGGGCTCATACCTTCGGGTGGTGAGCTGGAACCTTCGCCACGAGGGTTGGGCGGCGGAGCAGACGTATCTGGATGACGCGAAGCAGCTGTGGACCCAGTTCGGCGCGAACAGCAACTCGAAGAACGGCTGTGACCTGGTGTTCCTCCAGGAGGTGATGGAGTCCGCCGCGGCGACGGCCATCGCGCAGAACCTGACGCAGGTGTCCGGGGTGACGTGGAAGGCGGTGGTGACGCCGCTCCTCGGCCGGTCGTCCTACAAGGAGTCCTACGCGGTGCTGTACCGGACGGACACGGTGTCGCTCCTGTCCTCCTCGGTGTGGACGGACACGGGGGACCTGTTCGAGCGCGAGCCGCAGGTGGTGAAGGTGCGCCACGTGCCGACGGGCGCGGACTACACCTTCCTCAACTGGCACGCGGTGTGGGGCACGGCGGCGGACCGCACGGCGGAGGCGCAGGCCATCGACGGCGTGTTCGCGTCCGTGCAGTCCGCGAGCAGCGTGGACCAGGACGTCATCCTGGTGGGCGACCACAACATGGCCTGCACGCACGCGTCCTGGAGCCAGCTGAAGGGCCTGTCGCCCGCGGTGACCTGCAAGCTGGACGTGGCCACCACGATGAACACGTCCGGGGGCTACGCCAACGCGTACGACCACTTCTGGATGCAGGACACCTACGTGACGGAGTTCTCCAGCACGGGCCGCGACTACATCGCGAACCCGGTGGACTACGTCACGCGGCTGTCGGACCACGCGCCGGTGTGGCTGTCCCTGTACTCCAACAGCGACACGGACTGAGGCCGCATGCGCCGCAAGCAGGTCCTTCGCGGGCTGGTGGTGATGGTGCTCCTGTGCGTGGGTGGATGGATGCTGCTGCGTCCTGCGCCTGCGTTGCCGCCGGTGTCGTCATCACCTCCCGTGTCCATGCGGGTCGAGGACGCCGGTGTGCCGGACGTCGCGCCCGTGGTGGAGATGGCCGAGGCCGCGGACGCGGGCCTGTGGTTGACGGCGACGCTGGAGGGGGGGCGGCCATTCGAAGGTGAGGCGCGCGTGGGCGCGGCGTTCATCTCCGACGGGGATCGCGGCTGGTGGGAGGCTGAGCTGCGCCAGGGCACCGGGCGCGCGCGGCCCGAGCGACTGGAGGACCTGGCCAACGTGCGGGAGTGGATGGAGGCCCCGGTCACCGTTTCAGCGCAGGGCGGAGTGGTAGGGCCGGTGGAGGTGCCATCGGCGCCGCGCTATGAGGTGATGGCCTTCGCGCCAGACGGGACGATCTGGTGGGCGGAGCACGTGCCCGCGAGTCCTCCCATGACAGGCGTCGTGGACCTGGGCGTGGTGAAGGCGCGTCCTCCCACAGGCGTGCGCGTGCGCTTGGAGGGAGCACGGAACATTCCGGGCACGTTCTCCGTGCGGATGAGCCGGGGGATCGGGCCGGATGAGGACGTCGAACGGGTCAGCCGCCTGCTGCCGGTGCTGGCACTGGCGGCGCCAGAGCTCATTCATGCGATGGATGAGGACGTCTTCCTGCCGCTCGTGACAGACGGCGAGACGCGGTTGGCACCCGTGCCTCCGGACTTTTCGGTGTGGCTGGTGTTGCGCACACCAGCCGGAAAGCGGAGCAAGTCCCTGGAGGTGCCCTTGCGAGAGGGCTCGGTGGAGCCGGTGACGCTGGATGTGGCGAAGCTGTTCCCTGAAGGGGTGGGCGGCACGGTCACGCTGAGGGGCCGGGTGCTGTTGGGCGACATGGGCCGGCCCCTGGGGCCCGCGACCGTGAAGCCCGCGGACGGCGAGCCGATACCGTTTGGCGAGGACGGGCGCTTCACGGTGGAGGACGTGCCTGCCTGGGGGCCTACGGTCTTCACCGTGTCGCGGGAGTCACCGGAGCAGGGACGTCCGGTGGCACCCCGAGAGTGGCGGTTTACCTTCACGCCGACGGCGGGGATGCAGGGCGTGGTGGAGGTGGACTGGCGGGTGCCGGCGTACCGGTGGCTCGTGCTGCGGATGGATGGCTTTACGCAGTCGCAGTTGATGGAGCGCTCCCGGGTGCCCTACCCGGTGTACCTGCTGGAGCGTCGCGACGCGGAGGGGGGCTGGCGCGATGTCCCCGCGCAGGAGTTCCTCCCGGAAGAGGACGGCGTCGCGGTGTCCCTGGTGGAGCCTGGCACCTACCGGGTCCAGGTCGCGTCGTCTCCGTTCGCGGCGCGGCCGAGCAGCGTGGCACGGGTGGGCGATGACGCGCAGGAAATGGAGGTGCGGTTGTCCCCGGAGATGGCACCTCCGCCTTCGTGCGAACTGCATGTCTTCAAGAATGGGCAGCCCCGCTCTGGCGTCGGCGTGAGCGCGGGAGGGATGTACCGCTCGCTGCCGCGCGTAGGCGGGAGGACGGACACCGCAGGCCGGTGGCCAATGGGGCCCGTGAATACCGACGAGCTCCCGCTCATGCTGTACGGCGATGACGGCGAGTTGTGGGACGGCGACGGCGCGGAGGCGTGTCGCCGCTCGGGCGTCATCGAGGTGCGGCTGTAGGTTCAGGCGGCCGAAGCCGTTAGAAGGTCGTCAGGGGCGCTGGCCAGCTCGGCGCCCTCCCCGGCGACCTCTTCAGCGGAGCGGGCCTGGGCGGTCAGGGCCTGCATCCACACCTCCAGGACATCCATCAGCGCGCTGCGCATCTCACCCTGGAGGGGAGACAGCAGCTGCGCCATGCGCCCCTGCACCTGCGCGTCGAGCTCGTCCGCGAGCGCGCGGCCCGCGTCGGTGAGGCGCACGCGCACGCGTCGGCGATCATGTCGCACGGCGCGTTCGCGGCGCACGAGGCCGCCGTCCTCCAACCGATCCACCAGCCGGCTCAAGCGCGGCATGGTGAGTCCCCCCAGGCGCATGGCGAGCACTCCCACGGGCAGCAGGCTCTCCGAGCGCAGCCACCAGAGTGCCTGAAGCTCCCGGAGCTCCCAGTGGGGATGGTTTAGGGCCGCCAGGGGGCTCTCCATCGCGCCGCACCGGGCCGCGTCCACCAGGAGGTTCCGCCACCGCGCCACCTGCACGCGCACATCCGCCAAGAGTGCCGTCATGTACCCCTCCCTGTCGTGAGCACCCACCCGAGTCCGGCCCCGCAGGCGTCGTTTCCGGCATCCGCGGGCTCCAAGGACCCGCGAAGGACTCAACGGAAATACGTGACGGACATATCGATCTGGTTCTTGACCGGTATTTTTCCGGAGCCCAGTGGGTGCTCAGCCATGGGCCAGGGTGAGGTTTGGGGAGGGCGTCTTCTTCCTGCGAGCCAGGAGTACAGTAACTCCTCGCCGGAGCCCGTCGTGACAAGTGAGGCATGAAGTGAGGAGGTTGGTGCTCCCCGGTAGAGGAGGGAGTGAATGGACTTGGAGCAGATGAGGGAGACGTTGCGAGCGCAGGCGAAGGCGCGAGCGGGAGTCGGAGTGAAGTTGAGATTCGACGAGGCCTTCCGTGCGCAGGCGGTGGAGTACGTGAGGGGTCGGCAGGCGCAAGGGGTGACTCAGGAGGCGGCGGCCAAGGAGTTGGGGATGTCCTCCTGGACGTTGTCGCGGTGGCACCAGCAGGTGCGGCGAGGAGCAGGGGGGCCCGAGGGAGGCAAGGAGATGTCGCGGGTGTTCCGCCCCGTCGCGGTGAAGCACGAGGCGGAGGTGGAGCGCCTGGTGGTGCACGCTGCCGGGGGCGTGCGAGTGGAAGGACTGACGCTGAGGCAGGTGGCGCGGTTGCTGCGGGAGTTGGGGGGATGATTGGAGCCACCCGGCGGCTGGCGGTGTACGCGTATGGGCAGCCGTGCGACATGCGCAAGAGCTTCGACACGTTGGCCACGCTGGTGACGGGCCACATGGGCCGCGACTTGCTGTCGGGCGACGTCTTCCTCTTCGTGGGAAGGAGCCGTCGCCGGGCCAAGGCCCTCTTCTTCGACGGTACGGGGCTGTGTCTGTTCTCCAAGAGATTGGAGCGAGGTCGTTTCGCGGCCCTCTGGAAACACGAGGCACCGGGCGCGCCCGTGCAGTTGGCGCACTCCGAGCTCGCGCTCTTCTTCGAGGGCAGCGA
>NZ_JAYESI010000023.1:0-143798 GCF_041903675.1 Corallococcus sp. RDP092CA
GTTCCTGGTGGCCCTGCCCCTCGGTCGGGGCATCGCGCTGGCGGCCGGTGCGGCCATCAGGGCGGGGCGCATGGCCGGCGGCGTGGGGGGCCGGGGGGGGGGGGGCGGGCCGGCTGCACCACCAGTACCTCCCGGACGAGCTGTGGGTGGACAAGTGGGGGCTGGAGCCAGCGACGCTGTCCGTGCTGGAGGCCAAGGGCCACAAGGTTCGCCGGGTGGACGCCTGGGGCGACGCGGAGGCCGTCTACAGCGACCCGCGCACCCACCTGCGCTATTCCTCCAGTGACCCGCGCAACGAGGGCGCCGCGACGGGCCAGGACTGACGCGAAGGAGGACCGCTGCCCGTGGCCGAGCCGATTCCGCTCTTCGATGCGCACCTCCACCCGGAGGCCCTGACGGACCAGGACCTGGAGTCCATGCGCTTCTTCGGGGTGGAGCGGGCCCTGGTGGTGGCGCATCACTTCCCGGAGCCCACGGCCAAGGGGCTGCGCCAGCACTTCGACCAGCTGGTGGAGAAGCAGCTGCCGCGCCTGGAGCGGCTGGGCATCCGCGCCTGGGCCGCCCTGGGCGTGCACCCGCGCTGCATCCCGCGCCGGGGCCTGTCGGAGGTGCTGAGCCACCTGCCGGACTACTTCGAGGGCGGCCGGGTGGTGGCCCTGGGCGAGACGGGGCTGCACGTGGGCGGCGAGGAGGAGGAGGAGGCCTTCCTGGAGCAGCTGGCCCTGGCCCGCCAGCTCAAGCTGCGCGTGGTGGTGCACACGCCGCTCAAGGACAAGGAGCGCCACACGCGGCGCATCCTCACGCTCCTGCGCCAGTCCGGGCTCCTGCCGTCGCGCGCGCTGGTGGATCACGCCAACGCGCGCACCGTGCGGACCATCCTGGAGGTGGGCCACTGGGCCGGCCTCACCCTGCACCCGGAGGCCCTCCAGGCGGACCGGGCGGTGGCCCTGGTGCGGCGGCTGGGCAGCGAGCGCCTGGTGCTGGACTCGGACGCGGGCGACGGCGCGGGGGACATCCTGGGGCTCGCGCGCACGGCGAACCTCCTGGGCAAGGCGAGGCTGTCCGAGCGCATCGTGCGGCGGGTCACCCGGGACAATGCCGCCCGCTTCTTCCAGATCCACGACTGAGCGCGCCATTCGCGCGCCGTGCGGGTGGCGCGCGGCGCGTTGAAAAGTGGACGGCCGCCCGCCCGTGTCAGCGCTGTAAATGCAGCGGGCCCCGCGCGGTGAAGCGCGAGGCCCGGGGCTTTACACCTTCACCTCTGGAAGAGGGACTAGTTCACCGACATGGAGGCCGGGGCCTCCGGGTGCAGCGTCAGCCCCTGCGCGTCCGGCGCCAGCCGCACCTGCACGGGCACGCCCTGGGAGCGGTACTCCGCCAGGGAGTCCGCCGCCTCGTCGAGCAGCTGCTGATAGCGCTCCTCCAGCTCCACCGCGATCAGGAGCATGGTCTCACCAGCGTCCGTCACGCCCGGCCGGTACACCTGGCACCGCTGGAACCGGGCCCAGCGACCGTTCTGCATCTTCACAAGCTCGCCGTCGTAAGCCATGGGCAGGACCCTCTTGCGTGAAATCCGACGGTCGCAATGTAGAGGTGAATCCGCCCGCTGTCATCCCCCCGCCTGAAAATTCGTAAACCCCCCGGGATTCCGAGTGGTTGCCAACACTCAAGGGCGTGCGCCGGGCCCGCCCGGCGGCCGGCCCGGCGCAAAATGTAAAGTGGGACACTGTCAACGCGGTTAACCCGGCCCCGGGTCGCATGCCGCGTCGCGCTGTCAACACTCGGTGATCCCGGGCGGCCGGGAGGGGCGGCCGGGGGACGGGGTGGGACGGACGCGTGGCGGCGGCGCGGGGCATCCCTTAGATTCCAGCGGATGAAGTTGCCCCTGCCGTTCCGTCGCGATCGTCCCGTCATTCCGTCCGCCAACGCGCAGGACCACGCGGAGCGGTTGATCGCCGAGTCCCTGCGCATGCTCGGCCAGGTGTGCTCGAAGGTCGCGGACGCCATCGAGGCGCAGCGGCTGGAGCGCCAGGGCTACGCGCACAACAGCTACCTGCGGCGCCTGGACGAGGAGGACGCGAAGAAGCCCTCCGGGCCGGGCACGGGCGGATGACGGCGCCCCCAGGGCCCCGCGCCGGGCCTGGCCCGGGCGAGCACGCGCACGAGGACCCCGACGCGCCGGTGCCCTGCCTGGCGTCCTCGCCGGCCGCGACCTGGCGGGAGCAGGGCATCCAGATGCCCATGCCCGCGCTGGCGGACGAGGAAGGGCCCCGCGTGGACCCCGGCCTGCCGCCCGTCGTGGACGCGCACGTGCACCTGTTCCCCGACCGCGTCTTCGAGGCGGTGTGGCGCTGGTTCGACCGGTACGGCTGGCCCATCCGCTACAAGCTGCACACGCCGCGCGTGCTGTCCTTCCTGCTGTCGCGGGGCGTCCAGCGCGTGGTCGCCCTGCACTACGCCCACAAGCCGGGCATGGCGCGCGCGCTCAACGCCTTCGTCGCGGAGGTGGCGAAGGCCGAGCCCCGCGTCATCGGCCTCGCCACCGTGTATCCAGGCGAGCCCGACGCCGTCGGCATCCTCGAGGAGGCGTTCGCCCTGGGGCTGAGGGGCGTGAAGCTGCACTGCCACGTGCAGGCCTTCGCGCCGGACGCGCTCCAACTGCACGAGCTCTACGAGGCGTGCGCGCGGGCGGGCAAGCCGCTCGTGATGCACTCGGGGCGGGAGCCCTCCAGTCCCCAGTACCCGGTGGATCCGCATCAGCTCTGCGCCGCGGAGCGGGTGGAGCGCGTGCTGAGGGATCACCCCACGCTCAAGCTATGCGTGCCGCACCTGGGAGCGGACGAGTTCGACGCGTACGCGCGCCTGCTGGAGCGCCACGACACGCTCTGGCTGGACACCACCATGGCGGTGGGCGGCTACTTCCCCGTGCCCTTCCCCAGGAAGGCGCTGGAGGCGCGGCCCGAGCGCATCCTCTACGGGACGGACTTCCCCAACATCCCCTACGCGTGGGACCGGGAGCTCCGGGCGCTGGCCGGGCTGGGGCTGGACGAGGCCGCGCTCGCGGGCGTGCTGGGAGGCAATACGCTGCAGCTCTACGGCGAGGGCGGATCACCGCCCCCCGGCGCGTCCAGATGTTGAAAAGAAACGAAGGCCCTTCCGCAATGAGGAGGGCATTCCCATCTTCGTCCCCATAGAATCGCGGTCCCCAAGAAGACGCCGCCACTCCAGAGGCTCAAGCCCATGTCGAACTTCATCCTGGTCGTCGACGACGACGCGAGTCACCGCACGCTCATCTGCGATGCCCTCCAGGAGATGGGCTATGCCACCATCGAGGCCCAGAACGGCCGCGAGGCGCTGGACCTCCTGGAGGACGACATCCCGGGCGCCGTGCTCCTGGACCTGCGCATGCCCGTCATGAGCGGCTGGGGCCTGCTGGACGCGCTCAAGAAGATGCCGCGGGCGCGCAACCTGCCCATCATCATCATCTCCGGCTACGGCTTCGAGTGGGAGGCGGAGCTGGTGGGCGCCGCCGGCTACATCTCCAAGCCGGTGGACCTGGACAAGGTGCGCGCCACCGTGCAGCAGATCGTCGGGCCGCCGGAGGTGGCCATGGTGCATTGAGTCGCAAGCGCCCGGCGGGCCGCACCATCCGTCAACCCGAGGATTGCCGGCAGCCCCTGGGAGCATGGTGTGATGGCGTCCTTCATGACGCCCCCTCCTGCTGAACCGGCCGAGCTGGCCATCGACGCCCGCGGCCTCGTCAAGCGCTTCGGCACCTTCACCGCGCTGGACGGCCTGGAGCTCCAGATCCCCAAGGGCGCCTTCTACGCGTTCCTGGGTCCCAACGGCGCCGGCAAGTCCACCTCCATCGCGCTGCTCACCGGCGTGTACGGGCCCGACCAGGGCACCATCCGCATGCTCGGCGTGGACGCCGTGGCGAGGCCGCTGGAGGTGAAGCAGCGCGTGGGCGTGGTGCCGGAGGAGCTGAGCCTCTTCGAGCGCCTCACCGGCCGGCAGTACCTCACCTTCTGCGCGCGCATGTACGGGCTGGACGGCGCGGAGGCCGCGTCGCGCGCGGTGGAGCTGCTGGAGCTGACGGAGCTCACGTACAAGGCGGGCACACTGGTCGCGGAGTACTCCAAGGGCATGCGCCGCAGGCTCGCCATCGCCGCGGCGCTCATCCACGCGCCGGAGCTGGTGCTCCTGGACGAGCCCTTCGAGGGCATCGACGTGCTCGCCGCGGGCGTCATCCGCGAGCTGCTTCGCGAGCTGTCCCGCCGGGGCGTCACGCTGCTGCTCACCACGCACGTGCTGGAGATCGCCGAGCGGCTGGCCACGCACGCGGGCGTCATCCGGGGCGGGCGCATGCTGGACCAGGGCCCGGTGGAGGCGCTTCGCCAGCGCCACGGCGTGGCCACGCTGGAGGCGGTGTTCGAGAAGCTGATCGCCGTGCCGGCCGCGCGCAACGCGAGGCTGTCGTTCTACGGCGAGCCCGCGGCGAACGTGGTGCCGCTGCGCCGGGAGTCCGCGTGAGCCGCCCGCGTCCGAAGGTCCCCGGCTTCCTCCAGCACCTGCTGCTGCTCTGGGGGCTGCGCCTGCACCTGGGCCTCAACCAGGGGCCGGGCAGGAGCCGGCTGCTCGCGGTGGCGGCGTTCGTGGGCTCCAGCGCGCCGGGCGTGCTGCTGGGCTTGAGCTTCTTCAAGCTGATGCGGCTGCCGCTCATCGTGCACAGCAACGTGTGGCCGTACTTCATCCTCAACCTGCTGTGCTTCGTCACCGCGGCCACCTGGGTGACGTGGCCGCTGTTGTCCGCGGGCGTGGATGACCACTCGGAGCTGTCGCGCTACGCCGCGTTCCCCATCTCGCCGTTCCGGCTGCTGATGGGCTCCACGGTGGCAAGCCTCTTCGAGCCGCGCGCGCTGGTGTTCTACGCGCCCCTCACCGGCGCGGCGGTGGGCTATGCGTCGCGCCACCGGCTGGCGGCGCCGTGGCTGGCGGCGGTGCTCTACGTGCTGTTCGCGCTCTTCTGCGCGGCGTGGAGCCGGGTCGGCCTCTACACGGTCATCAACGTGCTCCGGGAGAAGCACAGCGCGCGCATCATGGGCGGCGGCATGGTGGCGTTCCTCGTCGCCGCGTCGTTCATCCCGCCCATCGACACGTCGTGGCTCACCAGCGTGGGCGAGGCGGGCGTGGGCGCGCTGGACATGAGCCTCATCATCAACGCGGCGGTGGCGCTCAGCCAGGTGCCGCCGGGCTTCTTCGGCGACGGGCTGGGGCAGCTGGCGCACGGGCGCGTGGGCATCGCGATGCTGGAGGCCTTCGGGCTCCTGTTCTTCACCGGCCTGGGCATGGGCGTCGCCTACGCGCTGCTGATGCGCTTCCACCGGCAGGCGGGCGGCCGCTCCGGCGGCGACCGGGGCGATGGAAGCGACCACGACCCGTTCGCCACCACGGGCTCGCGCTTCGACACGCTGCTGCGGCGCGAGGTGCTGGACCTGTGGCGCAACCCGCGCGCGCGGCTGCTGGCGGCGGTGCCCTTCATCCTGGCCATCCTGCTGAAGCTGCTCTCCGGCCGGGACCTCTTCGTGTACCTGCTGGGCGGCAGCGCGGACGCGTGGGTGATGGGCGGCCTGAGCATCTATGGCGCGGTGGTCATCGCGTCCACGTTCTCGCAGAACACCTTCGCGTACGACGGCCACGGCTTCGCGGTGTTCCTGGCGGCGCCCATGAGCCTGGCGGACGTGCTGCGCGCGAAGAACCGGGTGCAGGGCGTGGCCGCGCTGGGGATGGCGGTGCTGGTGGGCATCTTCTACCGGGTGTACTTCGGCGCGGGCTCGCTGGTGGACTTCCTGTGCGCCATGGCCGCGGTGGCGGCGGTGGTGCCCATGCTGCTGGCCGCGGGCAACTTCCTGTCGCTGTACTTCCCGGTGAAGTTCCACGCGAGCCTGAAGCGCCGCGACCGCGTCCCCCTCACCGCGTCCATGCTGGGCATCCTCGCGGCCAGCGTGGGCTGCATGCCCTTCGGGCACGCGCTGCGGGCCGCGGGGAAGGACGGACCGGGCTGGCAGTCCGTGGCCTTCATCCTCGGCTTCGCCGTGCTGCACCTGGGCGTGTACCGGGTGACGCGCCCCTGGGCGATGCGGCTGCTGGAGCAACGCCGGGAGCTCGTCCTCCGGGCGGTGACGCGCGAGTAGCCGCGCTCAGTAGGTGACGCCGAACTTCGCGGCCTGGGTCTTCACGCTCCGCATCACGTTCGCGTCGAAGGCGTCCTCCTTGGCGGGGGCGTTCTTCGTGAGCCACTGGTCGCGCTCGGTGGCGAGCTTCGCGACCTTCTCCTCCAGCACCTTGCGCTCGGCGGCCATCTGCTTCACCTTCGCGGCCTGGGCCTCCTTCTCGAGGCCCTTGAGCTCCTGGGGCAGCTCGTCGTCCTTGAGCTTGTCGAGCGCCGCCGGCTCCTCCAGCAGGTCCACGCCGCCCGCGACCGCCGCGGGCGCGCTGCTCACCGCCCCGGCGCTGGGGGCGCTCTTGCCCGCGCTCCGGCTCGTCTTCATGTAGCTGATGCGGTCCGCGACGGCCTCCGCGGCCATGCCCTTGGTCGCCTCGGCGCGGGCGCGGTTCACCGCCTGGGCCTCCGCGCGGCCGCCGTAGAGCGTCTTCGACGCCAGCTCCGCGTTCACGCGCGCCAGCTCCGCGTCATAGGGCGTGGCCACCGCCACCATGCCGCCCGACGCGTCGATGGAGTCGAAGGTGCCGTCCGTCAGCTTCGCCACGTAGCGCCAGGACTCCTCGGTGGAGGAGTCCGCGCCGCAGCGCACCGTGTTCACCACGATGTGGCGCTCCTTCGCGCGCTTGGACCAGAGCTTGAAATCCCAGGCGGCCTCGCGCTTTGCGGGGGGCGCGTCGCCCACCAGGAAGATGACCTTCATCACCTCGCGGTCCTGGCTCCACTTGAGCAGCGACACGGCTTCCCCCAGGCCGCGGCCCACGTGCTCGGGGAAGTCCCCGCCCCCGTCCGCCTGGAGCTTGCGCAGCTCCGTGAACATGGAGTCCATGTCGTCGCTCAGGTCGAAGCGCTTCGTCACGTAGGCGTCCCCCTGGTCCCGGTACGCCACCAGCGCCACCTTCAGGTGCGGCGTGGGCTTGCCCTTCGCGATGCGCGACGCGATGGAGAAGATCTTCTGCTTCGCGCCCTCCAGCAGGCCGCCCATCGACCCCGTCGTGTCCAGCACGAACGCCACCTCGATTTCAGGCCGAGGGCCCTGGGCCTGCGCCTGCGCGTCCTGTCCCTGGGCCCGCGTCTGCGTCTGCGCGTCCTGTCCCTGGGCCTGCGTGCCCTGCGCCGTGGGCGTCTGGGGTCCGGTGTCCGGCGTGTAGGTGGGCCGCGTAGGCTTGACGGGCGCCCTCTCCACGGCGGGGCTCTCGGTGGCGGGCTTCTCGGCGGCGGGCTTCTCGGTGGCGGGCTTCGTGGGCGTGGACGCCGTCGTGGGCACGGGCGTGGCGGCCCAGGCGGAGGTGGCGAACAGACCGGTGGCGAGCGCGGCCGTCAGGACGGCCCGCGAGAGGGGCTTCAGGTTCATGGGTGGGCTCCGGAAGACGGACCTTGCGGGCGGGCTCATCCGCGCCGCCTGCTCCTGTAACGGACGGGCCTTCCAGAAGTTCTACGCCCCCGGTTGCGCCCCTCCGGAGCGGGCGCTACGCCCCGGGTCCGTGCGCGTCTTCCACATCGACCGGTACCCGGTCCCCCTGCCCGACGGGCACCGCTTCCCCATGGAGAAGTACCGCCTGCTGCGGGAGCTCCTGCTCGCGCGCGGCGTCCTCCCTCCCACCGTCTTCCACGAGGCCCCTCGCGCGGAGCGGAGCGAGCTGGAGCACGTCCACACCCCGCGCTACCTGGACGCCTTCCTTGGCGGCGGCCTCACCGACGCGGAGCTGCGCCGGCTGGGCTTCCCCTGGTCGCACAGGCTCGTGGACAACGCGCGCGCGTCCGTGGGCGGCACCCTGGCCGCCGCCCGCGCCGCCCTGCGGGACGGCTTCGGCGCGAACCTGGCCGGCGGCACGCACCACGCCTTCCCGGACCACGGGGAGGGCTTCTGTGTCTTCAACGACATCGCCGTGGCCATCCGCGTCCTCCAGGCCGAAGGCGCCATCCGCCGCGCCGTGGTGGTGGACCTGGACGTGCACCAGGGCAACGGCACCGCGGCCGTCTTCGCGGGGGACCCGTCCGTCTTCACCTTCTCCATGCACGGCGAGAACAACTTCCCCTTCCGCAAGCAGCCCTCGCACCTGGACCTGGGGCTGGAGGACGGCGTGGGCGACGCGGAGTACCTGGCCACGCTCGACGCCCACCTGCCCCATGTCCTGGAGTCCGCCCACGCCGACCTGCTCTTCTTCCAGGCTGGCGTGGATCCGCTGGCGGAGGACACCCTGGGTCGGCTGTCGCTCACCCACGCGGGGCTGCGCGAGCGGGACCTGCGCGTCATGCGCGCGGCGAAGGAGCGCGGACTCCCCGTGGTGCTCACGCTGGGCGGTGGCTACGCGCGGCCGCTGGCGCCGACGCTGGAGGCCCACGTCGGGACTTATCTCTCGGCCTGCTCGTTGTTCCGCTGACGCCCGCCGTCCCCGGGGCCGCTTGCGGGCCCGCGCGCCCCAGCTTCATGATCCGCCCCGCCGTGTCCTCCCTGGAGCCCTCCCATGCCACGTTCGTTCCCCCGTCTCGCCGTCCTCATCAGTGCGCTGGCCCTGGGTTGTGGTGGCAACACGCCCTACTACCACCTGGACTGGGGAGGTCAGGACACCGTCACCGCCGCGCCCGGCGACTCCGTCCCCTATGACATCGCCCTCCAGCGCATCGCGGACAACCTGGGGGAGGTGCGCGTGCGCGCGGCGGTCGCGCCCCAGGGCGTCACCTTCGGCCCGGACTTCTCCCTCCCGGAGGGCGAGACCATCGTCAGCACCACCGCCACCATCACGGTGGACCCCGGCGTCACGAGCTACGGCGTGAACGCGCTGCAGCTCGTCGCGGAGGACCCGGCCAACAACGTCACCGCCCAGGGCAACATCTCCCTGGTCATCCTGGAGCCCCCCGAGCCCTACAAGGACTTCTCCATCGCCGTGGAGCCCCGCCAGGTGAACGTGACGCCCGGCCAGTCCGCCCAGGTGACGGTGACGGTGACGCGCGTGGAGGGCTTCACCGGCGCGCTCACCCTCTCGATGGAGACCCCCTCCGACACCAAGCGGCTCGGCGTCGACGCCATCACCCTGGCCCCGGGCGAGACGACCGCGCAGGTGCGCGTCACCACGGACCGCTCCCTCGACACCCTGCCCTACGTGGTGAAGCTCGTGGCCACCGACGAGCAGGGGCGCACCGCCAAGACGGGCTTCACCTTCAACCTGAACCCGCGCTGAGTGTCAGGCGCGGGGTACCGGCGGCGTCCCGGCGGCGCTAACTTCGAGGACCGCCATGCCGCCGCCGACCACCCCCATCGCCCCCGCACGACGCCAGGCCGCCCGGGAGGCCCTCGCCCTGGATGACGAGGCCCTGCTGAAGGTCTGCGACGTGGAGTTCTTCATCGCCTCGGGTCCCGGCGGCCAGCACCGCAACACCACCGCCAGCGGCGTGCGCCTCACCCACCCGCCCACGGAGCTGTCCGTCACCGCCACCGAGCGCCGCAGCCAGTCCCAGAACAAGGACGCCGCCGTGCGCCGGCTGCGCGCCGGCCTGCAGGCCCTCACCTTCGTCCCCAAGGTCCGCAAGGCCACCCGCCCCACCCTGGGCTCCAAGCGCAGGCGCCTGGAGGACAAGAAGCGCACCTCCGAGAAGAAGGCCGGCCGGGGCGGCAGGCTGGGCGACTGAGCGTCCGGCGCTATGCAGGACGTGCGGACCTCGCAAGGTTTGCATAGCCATCCACGCCGCCCGCCCACAGCCACACGGTTTCTTTCCATGAGGCTCCCCGTACCGGAGCCCCCCATGCCGGGGCACACGGTGTGCACAAGCCAGGGGTGGACCCTGACCCCGACCGGGTCCATTGCTCCCCAACCCCCGGTGAACCCTTGGCCCCCTTCTCCCCCAGAGCTTCCGCGACGCGGCGAATCCTGCTGGGACTGGCGCTGCTGACGGCGCTGCCGGCGTCCGCCACGGACATCGTCACCTTCAGCCAGGGCGCGCTCATCATCCCCGAGCAGGCCACCTTCCAGCAGGGCTGTGGAAGCCTGTCGGCCTACGGCCTGGTGTGGCGCCTCTTGCAGTCCAACGAGGCGGGCGGCTTCAACGCCAACCACCCGGTGACGGTGTACCTGGCCATCGACGACACGAAGCAGTCCCCCAACCGGTGCGTGCCCACCAACAAGCACCTGCCGCCCGCGCCGAACAACGGCCGGTGGAACGACCCCAGCTGGAATGACGGCTGCGACTTCCACGTCTCCCGCGCGGACGCGGCGCCCGTCGTGCCGGTGCCCCCTCTTCAGGCGCTGCCCGCCAGCGGCCTGTTCCCGGAGGCGGCCGTCGACAACTTCGCCACCAGCACGGGCGAGGCGCGGCCGAACTTCGCGCGCGCGACGCTCACCTCCGCCGCCGGCTTCCGCGACGTCCAGTACATGGGCGGCGCGTTCATCATCGACGCGAAGGACGCGAAGAACGCGCTCGACTTCCTGAACTCGTCCGCCGGGCCGGACGCGCCGAACAAGTTCCGCAGGCCGTGCAACTGCGACACGTTCACCAACAACAGCGGCTGCTTCTACGTGCGCATGCACCAGGCCACCATCGAGTTCAACGCCCCCATCGGGCGGCGCCTGAACCGCGTGCCCCCGAAGATCGCGCTGCTGGACCTGGACGACAACAACGCCGGGGACCGCTCCTACGTGAAGGGCGGCATGCTGGACGACTACCTGCGCAACGCGGGCCTGGACTTCCCGGGCGCGGGCGGCTGCCCCGAGGGCACCACCAGCGGCTGCACCCTCAACGGCAAGCGCCCCGGCCTCATCTACGACGCGCTCCACGCCAACGCGGACCTCATCTCCACCGCCGCCTTCCCCCACGGCCTGCTCAACGCCGTGGACCCCGTCACCCAGCGCCCACGCTACCGCGTGTTCTGGGCGCCGCACTGGGAGATCGGCAACAGCACCCGGCCCGAGTACCGGAGCAACGGCGACGGCGCCGGCAACCAGGCGGAGAACGTCCTCAACAACATCGCGTACTTCACCAACCAGCGCGGCAACGGCCTGTTCGCCGAGTGCGCCAGCATCTGGTCCTACGAGCACACCGACCGGGTGGGAGGCGGGCTCGTGCCGTCCTCGCGCTTCCAGGGCGACGGCAACTTCGAGAAGAACAAGCTCTCCGGCGGCTCCACCTGGAACGGCCGCAACTGCACGGACCCGGACTACGGCAACGAGGCCTCGCCCCGCCCCGCGTGCGTCCTCTACCCCAACCCGGGCGACCCCTTCTCCCAGCTGGGCGACTTCCGCTTCAACAACGTGGTGGGCCACACGGAGAACTACCGGACGACCTACAAGAACGGCGTGCGGCGGCTGGCGGTGAGCTGGAAGGACTACGCGCCCGGCCACCAGTACGACAACGCGACGCAGGTGGCGGCGAACAACCAGCGCGGACACGACTTCTTCACCTTCAACCAGAAGGACAATGATCCGCAGAAGGCGACCATCGTCTACCTGGCGGGCCACGACTTCAAATCGAGCGTCGCGGGCACGCGCATCGTGCTCAACACGCTGCTCAACCTGGGAAGCGAGCCGCTGCAGAGCGAGCGCACCGTGTCCGCGCCCGTCGCGCTGGACGACACCAACGGCACGGACTCCAACGGCTCGCGCGCCCTGCTCTTCAAGACCTCCTACAACGCCGTGACGGGCTACCCGCCCGGCGCGGACACGTACACGCCCGCGCAGGGCTCGCACTGGGTGTTCCCCTACTACCCGGGCACGCTGCGCGCGCACTCGCTCATTGGCGGGGACGCGCTCTCCGCGGGGGAGAACTCGCTGTCGGACGGCACCCTGTGGAACGCGGACGCGCGCATGCCCGCCCCCGGCGACCGCAACCTCTTCACCTACTTCGGCGGCGAGGTGACGGAGAACCCGCCCCTGGGCCCGAACCGCACGGCGCCGCACGGGGTGCTGCAGGTGGGCTGGCAGCCGGAGGAGGTCTCCGGCACGCGCATCAACCGCGACTACGGCGCCGCGCCCAACCCCGGCTGCGTGGACGTGCTGAAGCTGGGCCGCGCCAAGGCGCGCGACGGCACCGACGTCTACGACTTCGTGAAGGGCCCGGACGGCGTCTGCGACCTGCAGCAGGCGACGCAGTACTCGCCGCAGGCGGGCGGCACGGACTTCGGCGTCACCAACGAGCTCATCAACAAGACCCAGCTGTACGTGGACTTCAACGCGGTGGCGATGATGCTCCAGCGGGTGCGCGGCTACTGCTACGCCACGGTGTCCGGCCGGGACGGCGCCAGCGAGACGCCCATCCTCCAGCCCACCACCAGCCAGTGCAACAACGAGGACGCGGACAACAAGGCGCACCTGGGCGGCTTCATCCACTCGTCGCCGGTGGTGGTGACCGCCAGCCCCTTCATCGCGGACCGGGGCGCCCCCCGTCCCACGGTGGCCTACGCGGCGGGCCTGGACGGCCAGGTCCACGCCTTCTACGTCTCCGGGGGCGCGCGCTACGACGGCCCGGCGGAGAACCTCCAGTTCCCCAACCCGGACGCCACCTCCCGCTTCAAGACGGACTTCGCCCAGCGCTTCCGCACCGGCTCCCCGCCGGCGGCGGGCACGGAGCTCTGGAGCTTCCTGCCGGCCACGCAGCTGGCCGGGCTGCGCAACAACACCGCGCGGGTGAACAGCGCCCCCGTCGTCTTCGACGTGTTCGCGGACTTCGTGGGCACCGGCAGCCGCGAGTGGCACACCGTGCTCGTCGCCAACGTGGGCCAGACGGGGCGCGACCTGTTCGCCCTGGACGTGACGAACCCGCTCAAGCCCGTGCTGCTGTGGCACCTGGTGGGCAGCCACTTCGCCACCGCCGGCGCGCCGTACTCGGCGGTGGCGCTGGCGGACAAGAGCCTGGGCGGCACGGACTGGACGTACACCTGGGACGAGGACTCCAGCCACTTCCTCCTCCCGCCGAGCATCGACCCCGGCCGTCAGGCCAGCGGCCTCTATGACTACAGCGGCCTGGGCGGCTCGCGCGGGCTGTCCGTGGGCGTGGGCCGGCTGGGCCTGGAGCCCGTGTACGCCGTCTTCGTCGCCTCCAGCAGCTCCGGCGTGCTGGCGGCGCCGGACTCGCCGGCCTCGCCCGCCAAGGGCGTGCAGGTGTTCGCCATCGACGTGGCCACCGGCCAGAAGCTGTGGCAGTGGCAGAAGGCCTACGGCAGCAGCGTGGACAACAGCGCGCCCGCCGCCCCCACCGTGGCGCAGGACTCCAGCGGCGCCTCGCGCCTCTACGTGGGGGACATGGAGGGCCGGCTCTGGGAGCTGGACGCGTCCACCGGCGTGAACGTCAACGTGTCGCGCCTGGGCCCCGTGTGCACGGACACCGCGCCCTGCAAGTACACGGCGATGAACATCGGCGGGCTGCCCATCACCAGCCAGCCCATCAGCACCAACGTGGGGCTGGCGCGCATCCCGCGCGACGCGGCGGACGCCTCCGCCTTCGGGCAGTACAAGGGCAAGACCGTGGCCCTGGTGGGCACCGCCGGCATGGACTGGGTGCCGGACACCGTGGGCGGCCGCTTCCACGCGCTGCTGCTGGACGCGGACCTGCGGCTGCCGCTGGGCACGGACGGCAAGCGGCTGGACGGCACGGCCATCAACGCGAGCCTGGCCCACACGGAGGCCACCACCTACGGCGTGCTCCAGGAGCCCTCGCCCTTCCCGCTCGTCTTCGCCGCGCCCGAGCACGTCTACGGCAACATCACCATCGCCGGGCGCACCGCGTACTTCAGCACCGCCGAGGAGTCCGTGAACGACCCCATGCTGCTGAGCGCGTCCGTCGGCGGGCACACGTACAGCATCGACCTGGGCAACACGGCGGCGTCGCAGCAGGACATCCGCCCCATGAGCGGCGCGTCGCTGGCCAACTACGGCGGCGTGGCCGTCTACCACCGCGACAACGGCGGCACGTCCACGGACTACGTCGTGGGCGCGGAGGTGAGCGCCCTGCGCGTCACGCGCATCGACAACGGCAGCAACACCGGCGCCTCCAGCCCCAACCCGCTGGACTCCGTGAACGGCGAGAACGGCGTGCTCTACCAGCTCCTCAACTGGAGCCAGAGGTTCCTCGAATGAGCCCCCCTCCTCTTTCCGCCTCGCGGCGGGGCAGCGGCCTCCTGGAGGTCCTCATCTCCATGAGCGTCCTGGCGCTGGCCGCCGTGGGCGCGGTGATGGGCATGGTGGCCGCCACGCGCGACGTGAAGGACGGCCAGGTGCTCCAGGGCCGGCGCATGCTGCTGGAGGCGCGCGTGCAGCGGCTGTGGCTCGCGTCCAAGGCGGACCTGGCCAACCAGGCCATCCCCCGGCCCGCCCTCTTCCCGCCGGAGCTGGCCCTGGGCACGGCGCCCTGGCAGCTGGACCCCAGCGCGCCCCTGCCGGGCGACGTGGGCACCGGCGCCTACTTCCGCGTGCGCCCCACGGGCCAGGTGGAGCCGGCGCTGGACGTGCCCGCCGGCACGCCCTGCACTGCCTCCACGCCGGACTCCGTGCTGCCCCGCGACGTCTACTGCCGCGAGGTGCTGGTGACGCAGGGGCTCCCCAAGGACCTGCCCCCCGCGGCCCAGGCGCTGGTGCCCGCGGGCGCCCTGCCCTTCACCTTCTGGACGCGCGCGTACCGCAAGAACGACAGCCTGGAGCGCGCCATCGTGCACAGCGAGGTGTTCGTCCTATGAGCCGCCACCCGGGAGCCGGCGCGCGGGCGCGCGGCATGACGCTGCTGGAGACGATGGTCGCGGCGGCGCTCGCCACCATCATCCTCGCGGCGGCCACGGCCCTGCTGCTCGCGGGCGGGCGCGTGGTGCACAACACGGAGCACGTGGCGGACAGCCACGACAACGCGCGGCTCGCGGGCGAGACGCTGCTGTCCGCGGTGCGCCAGGCCGGCGCGGGCATGTCCGAGGGCCTCTGGGTGGTGTCCAACGGAACGCCCCAGCGCATCAACCCCGTCTTCGGCGGGGACGGCGGGGGCGCGGGCGTGCTCGCCGCCACCACGGCCGGCAACGTGCCGAGCGTGGATGGCAGCGACGACCTGTGGCTGGTCGTGCCGGACCGCAACTACCTGGGCCGCGACTGCGCGCCGGGCGCGGCGATGACGGTGGTGAAGCCAGGCACCGGCGCCCTGGAGGTCAACTGCGTGGGCGTGCCCAGCGGCGCCGAGCCCGCCAACCCCATGCTGGTGGCCAGCAACATGAAGAGCGCCGCGCTGCTCACCCAGGCGTCCGTGACGAGCACCCCGCCCACCGCCACGGTGAGCTACCTGGAGACCGGCGTGCCGGGCTTCTCCAACGCGCCCCACAAGGGCGGCTTCCAGCGCGGCGACCTGGTGTACCCGGTGCGCCTGCTGCACTTCTTCATCGGGACCAACACGAGCACCGGCCGCAAGGCGCTGATGCGCGCGGAGGGCAGGCCCGGCGCCGACGTGGCGGGGCGGCCCTTCGTGGACATGGGCGACCCGGTGGTGGTGCAGGACTTCGTGGAGGACTTCCAGGTGGCCTTCGGCCTGGACGCCGCGAGCACGGGCGACCCGGCCCGCTACGACTTCCAGAACGGCCTCAAGCCTGAGTTCACGCCGGGCCTGCGCTCCGTGCGCGTCAGCGTGGTGGCCACCGGCCGCTCGCCCCGGCGCGACAATCGCAACGAGGCCGTCCTCTCCGAGGACCTGCCCCTCTCGGTGGAGAACCACCTCCCGGCCGCGGGCCCCGCGGACGGCTACTTCCGCAGCCTCTTCTCGCGCCGGGCGGAGCTGCCCAACCTGGCCTCGGCCAGCCTGTGAGCCCATCTCCCATGAGGCCCTCCGCCATGCCCCCGCGCCCTTCTTCCCGCGCCACCCGAGGCGCCACGCTGCTGCTCGTCGTGCTGCTCGTCACCGTGCTGCTGGGGCTGGTGGCGGGCGTGATGGCCTACGCCAGCAGCGAGCGCACGCGCGCCGTCACCTTCAGCCGCACGGGGCAGCGCCAGGGCTGCGCGGAGAGCGGCCTGCAGCTGGCGCGCGGCTACTTCGGCCGCAACTACAGCCAGTGGAACGCCTTCCTGAGCGCGCCGTCCATCTACGACCCCATCGCCTCGCCCACCAACCCGTCCCCCGCCGAGCCGCGCACCGCCGCCGGCCGCGCCGCCATCAAGACGGCCAACCCCGCGCTGTTCGCGGACCTGGACGGCGACGGCAAGGACGACGTGTACCTCTACATCCGGGACAACGAGGACGAGTTCAAGCCGCTCGCCCCGGCGTGGGACCGCGACAATGATCAGCAGGTGGTGGTGGGCGCCATCTGCATCAGCGAGACGCTGATCCCGCGCCGGGGGGCCGGCAACCAGCTGGACCCCAACGCGCTCGCCGTGGAGGGCATCCTCCAGTACAACGGCGGCGGCCACGCCTACACGGCGCAGTCGGCGGGCGGCACGGGCTCCGGCAACCTCAACCGTTGAGCCGGCCGCCGGGCGTGCGAAGCTCTCTCCCATGCCCACGCTCGAAGACGCCATCGCCCTGGCGGTGGCCGCGCACCAGGGTCAGCGCGACAAGGCTGGCCAGCCCTACATCCTCCACCCCCTGCGGGTGATGCTGCGCCTGTCGTCGGACGCGGAGCGCACCGCGGCCATCCTCCACGACGTGGTGGAGGACACGCCCTACACGTTGGAGCGCCTGCGCGAGCTGGGCTACCCGGAGGACGTCCTCTCCGCGCTGGACTGCCTCACGAAGCGCGAGGGCGAGACCTACGAGGCCTTCATCGAACGGCTGCGCCCCCACCCCCTGGCCCGCCGCGTGAAGCTGGCGGACCTGGAGGACAACATGGACGTGCGCCGGCTGAAGGACGTGACGCCCAGGGACGCGGAGCGCCTGTCGCGCTACGTGGCCGCCTGGACGCGCCTGCGCGCCGAGTAGCCTCAAGAGACACGGCGGCCCGGCGACCCTCCCGTGAAGCGAGGGCGGCCGGGCCGCGAGACCAGCGGGCGACGTCCGCAGGGCCTACGCCTTGGCGAGCTGGCGGAGCACGAACTGGAGGATGCCGCCGTTGCGGTAGTAGTCGAGCTCGTTCGGCGTGTCGATGCGGCACAGCGCGGTGAACTCGCGGGTGCCGTTCTCACCGGTGACCTTCACGGTGAGCTTCTTCTGCGGCGCCAGCCCGTCCGCGATGCCGGTGATCTCGAACGTCTCGTGGCCGGTGAGGCCCAGCGACTGCGCGTCCTGGCCCGCCTCGAACTGGAGGGGCAGCACGCCCATGCCCACGAGGTTGGAGCGGTGGATGCGCTCGAAGCTCTTGGCGATGACGGCCTTCACGCCCAGCAGCTGCGTGCCCTTGGCCGCCCAGTCGCGGCTGGAGCCCGTGCCGTACTCGGCGCCCGCCAGCACCACCAGCGGCGTGCCGTCCGCCTGGTACTTCATGGACGCGTCGTAGATGCTCATCCGCTCGCGCGTGGGGATGTGCACCGTGACGCCGCCCTCCACGCCGGGGACCAGGAGGTTCTTCAGGCGGATGTTGGCGAAGGTGCCGCGCACCATCACCTCGTGGTTGCCGCGGCGCGCGCCGTAGGAGTTGAAGTCCTTGGGCTCCACACCCTCCGCCATGAGGTACTTCGCCGCGGGGCTCGTCTTGGCGATGTTGCCCGCCGGGGAGATGTGGTCCGTCGTGACGGAGTCCCCCAGGAGCGCCAGCACGCGCGCGCCCTTGATGTCCTGCACCGCCTTGGGCTCCTTCGGGAGGTTCTCGAAGAAGGGCGGCTTGCGCACGTAGGTGGACTTCTCATCCCACTTGAACGTGGAGCCCTTGCTCACCTGCAGCTGCTGCCAGAGCGTGTCGCCCTCCATGGCGTTGGCGTACTGGCGGCGGAACTGCTCCGGCTTCACGGCCGTGCGGATGGTCTCCTTGATCTCCTCGTTGGACGGCCAGATGTCCTTGAGGAACACCGGGCGGCCGTTGGGGTCCGTGCCCAGCGGCTCGTGGTCCAGGTCGCGGCCCACCTCGCCGGCCAGCGCGTACGCCACCACGAGCGGGGGGCTCGCCAGGTAGTTCATGCGCACGTGCGGGTTGATGCGGCCCTCGAAGTTGCGGTTGCCGGACAGCACCGCCGCCACCACCAGGTCGCCCTCCACCACCGCGTTGGCGACAGGCTCCGGCAGCGGGCCGGAGTTGCCGATGCAGGTGGTGCAGCCGTAGCCCACGACGTGGAAGCCCACGGCCTCCAGGTACGGCAGGAGGCCCGCGTCGCGCAGGTACTCGGTCACCACGCGGCTGCCCGGGGCCAGGGACGTCTTCACCCAGGGCTGCGGCTTGAGGCCCTTCTCCACGGCCTTCTTCGCCAGGATGCCCGCGGCCACCAGCACCGCCGGGTTGGACGTGTTGGTGCAGGAGGTGATGGACGCGATGACCACCGCGCCGTGGCCCACCTGGTAGCTCTGGCGGCCCGCCTTCACGCTGACGGTCTGGGCCAGCCGCTCCGGGGGCACCGGGGCCGCGGGGGCCTTGGCGCCGCCCTTGGGGCCCTCGTCGTCCTCGCCCTTGCTCTTGCCGGCGGCGAGCATCTCCACCAGGGACTTCTCGTACCCGGCCTTCATGTCCTTCAGGGGCACGCGGTCCTGCGGGCGCTTGGGGCCCGCGAGGCTGGGCACCACGGCGGCCAGGTCCAGCTCCAGCGTGTCGCTGAAGAGGGGGTCCTGCGCGCCGGCGTCCAGCCACAGGCCCTGCGCCCTGGCGTACGCCTCCGTCAGCGCCACCACGTCATCCGGGCGGCCGGTGAAGCGCAGGTAGTTGCAGCTCTCCTCGTCCACCGGGAAGAAGCCGATGGTGGCGCCGTACTCCGGGGCCATGTTGGCGATGGTGGCGCGGTCCGGCAGCGACAGCCCCTTCAGGCCCTCGCCGTAGAACTCCACGAACTTGCCCACCACGCCCTTCTTGCGGAGCATCTGCGTGACGGTGAGCACCAGGTCCGTGGCCGTGGCGCCCGCGGGCAGCTTGCCGGTGAGCTTGAAGCCCACCACCTGCGGAATCAGCATCGTGATGGGCTGGCCCAGCAGCGCGGCCTCCGCCTCGATGCCGCCCACGCCCCAGCCCACCACGCCCAGGCCGTTGATCATCGTGGTGTGGCTGTCCGTGCCCACCAGCGTGTCCGGGTACACGGTGCTGCCCTGGCGGAACGTCACCTGCGCCAGGTACTCCAGGTTCACCTGGTGGCAGATGCCGATGTCCGGCGGCACCACGCCAAAGCCCTTGAACGCGCTCTGGCCCCAGCGCAGGAACGCGTAGCGCTCGCGGTTGCGCTCGAACTCCAGCTCCGCGTTCTCCTTGAAGGCCGCGGTGGTGGCGAAGGCGTCAATCTGCACCGAGTGGTCGATGACCAGGTCCGCCGGGTTGCGCGGGTTGATCCTCGCGGGGTCGCCGCCCATGGCGGCGAGCGCCTCGCGCATGGCGGCCATGTCCACGACGGCGGGCACGCCGGTGAAGTCCTGGAGCAGCACGCGCGCGGGGTGGAAGGAGATCTCGGTCTCCGGGGCCGCCTTGGGGTCCCAGGCGAGCATCTTCTCGATGTGCTCGCGCTTGACGACGCGGCCGTCCTCGTTGCGCAGCAGGTTCTCCAGCAGGACCTTCAGCGAGAACGGGAGGCGGTTGACCGCCGGGTGGGCCTTCGCCAGCGTGGCCAGGCTGAAATAGTCGTAGGTGGCCGAGCCCACCTTGAGCTGGGCCTTGGTGCCGAAACTGTCCGTCATGTGCGTTGCCGTCCTTCCGTGCCGGAATGACGCAACTTCTAGGCGCGTCCCCCCCGGCATGCAAAGGGTTCCTGCACCGCGTTGAAGGCGGTGGACGGTTGGCTGGAACCCCGGCCTTACAGACGCGCTCAGAGCACCTTGCGGAAGAAGTACAGCACGCGCTCCACGGCCTTCTGCCAGAGGGGGCGGCGGCGGAAGGCGGCCAGGTCCACCTCGCGGCAGTCGCCGCAATCCAGGCGGAACGAGTCCTCCAGGTCACGCCCCAGCCGGGGGTCCGCGAAGACGGCGTTGACCTCGTGGTTGAAGGCCAGCGACAGCCGTTCCAGATTGAACGATCCGATGGTGCCCCACACGCCGTCCACCACGGCGGTCTTGGCGTGCAGCACGCCCCGGCGCCACTCGAAGATGCGGATCCCCGCGCCCATCAGCGGCTCGTAGAAGGCGCGCGTCGCGTGCTCGAGGAAGGGGTGGTCGCTCTTGCCGCCGTTGAGCAGCAGACGCACCTCCACCCCCCGCCGGGCCGCGTCCTTGAGCGCGGCCACCATGCGCCGGTCCGGCACGAAGTAGCCCGCGGCGATGAGCACGCTCTTCCGCGCGCGCTGGATGGCGTGCAGGTAGGCGCGGTGGATGCTGCGGCGGCTGGACAACACCGCCAGCCCCACGTCGCCCTTGGGGGGCAGGGCCTCCAGCGTCCGGCCCCCGCCGCGGATGCGCCGGCGCAGCCGGCTCAGGCGGTCGCGGAACATCATCCGCCACGTGGCCAGGAAGCGCCGCTCCAGCGCGTGCACCGCCGGGCCTTCAATCCGCAGCACGTCGTCGCGCCAGGCCACGCCCTGCCCCTCCGGGGCCCAGTGCGCCGCGATGTTCACGCCGCCCGTGAAGGCCACCGTCCCGTCCACCACGAGGATCTTGCGGTGGTCCCGGCGCAGCAGGTGGCGCAGCCCGCGCTGGAGGCTGAAGGGCTTGAACGCCCGCACGTCCACGCCGCGCTGGCGCAGGGACTCGAAGAAGCTCCTGCGGCTGGTCCACGAGCCCACCGCGTCGTAGAGCACCTTCACGTGCACGCCGCGCTCGGCGGCCTCCGCCAGCGCCTGGCCGAAGAGCTCGCCCACCGCGTCGGTGACGAACATGTACGTCTCCAGGCGGATGGAGCGGCGCGCCCGGCGGATGGCCTCCAGCATCTCCGGGTAGGCCTCCACGCCGTCGCGCAGGAGCCGGCACGCATTGCCCTGGAGGGTGTTGTGGCGCCGGGGCAGGTAGTACCGGGCGAGCAGGCGCCGGGACACCCCGGGGCTCCACACCGGGCCGTGCTCGGGCACCAGCCCCTGTGAGCGCGCCGCGGGCGCCCACCCTTCCGTCCGGTCCTCCTCCCCTCCCCGCTCAGGCATCACCCCATTCAGGGTGGGAACGGGGAGGGGGAGCGGCAACCGGGGCGGGCCCCACCTGCCTCTCCGGTGGGGTTGCACCGTCCATTAGACGACGGGCTTCGCTACAGCCCGTACTCGATGCGCTTGTTCTCCGCGCGCGTGGCGCACGGCTGGTCGTACTCGGGGAAGTACTCGCGCATGTGATCCAGCGTGGAGGCGGCCTGCTTGAAGTGGCCCTGGTTGTAGTAGCCCTCCACCTCCAGCAGCAGCTTGGAGCAGGTGCGGTCCAGCTCCTGCTGGGCGCGCTTCATGGCCTCCTGGGCCTCGTAGTAGAGGTCCGGCTTGGGGTCCGGGTGGGCCTCCAGCATCAGCCACGCCTCGCGGAACGCCTTCCAGGCCTCGTAGCGGTTGCGCGCCCCGATGTCCGGCGTGTCGAAGTTCTTGCGGCCCTTCTTGAAGGACTCGTTGGCCGTCTGTAGCAGCTGCTGCGTGGACAGCTGCTCGGGGAGGAGCGCGCGCTCCACCCAGACGTTCCAGATGCGCCAGGTGTCCTCGCCGGGCGGGTTGCGGGTGTTGTCGAAGATGATGCGGTTGGGCTCGCCCTTGCGCAGCTGCTGGGGCGGGATCATCAGCTCCAGCGAGCGCTCCTGGCTGGCCAGCGTGTCCGGGGGCACCTTGCCCACGTCCACGCCGTTGACGCTCACCACCACCTCGTCCTTGGAGATGCCCTGGGCCTGGTAGTGGAGGATGACCACCGCGCGCGTCGCGGCGACGAACTCCCACTCGAAGACCTTCATGTCCGGCCGGTTCCAGGTGACGCCGTCCCCCAGGCCGAACGAGTCCGTGATGGGCTGGTTGGACAGGCGCACGGGCTCCTCGCCCTTCTGCACCTGGGTCTCGCCGCCCAGCACCAGCCAGTACAGGAGCGCGAAGAGGCCCAGCACCACCACGCCGCCGCCGGCCATCACGCCCGCGCGGACCTTGGAGTTCGCCTCCGCCCAGAACAGGCGCAGGTTGGCCATCAGGCCCGGCGTCTCACGGCGGATGCGGGCGCGCTCGGCCGCGGACAGCCCGCCGCCGCTGGAGGCCCCGCCGCCGCGCGGCGTGCGGGCCACCGCGCGGGAGGACTGCGCGCCGGTGCGGCGCGCGGGCGGCGGCGCGGGCGCGGGCTTCTCGATGGCGGCCGGAGCGTCCTCCTCCGGGGGCGGCTCCTGCGGCACCGCGCGCTGGGCGGAGGAGGTGGGCCGGCGGATGGCGCGCATGTTCATGCGCGTGGACTCCGCGCGGATGCCCTGCAGGTCCTCCTCGTCCGCGCCTTCCGGCACGAGCACGGCGGCCTTCTTGTTGCGCTGCTTGCGCACGGAGTCGATGGAGACGATGCGCGTGCTGTTGGCGCCGTCCTCCGCCGGCTTCTCGTCCTCGCCGGTGGGCGCGTCCTCCGCCGCGATCGCGAAGAGGAACGTCACCGGCCCCAGCGTCAGCGTGTCGCCGTCCGTGAGTGCCTGCATCTGCACGGCGGCGCCGTTGACGACCGTGCCGTTGGCGCTCTTCTGGTCCTCCACGGCGTAGCCGTCCGCGTCCTTGAAGATGCGGCAGTGGCGGCGGGAGATGCCGGGGTCGTACAGCACCACGTCGCACTCGGAGGTGCGCCCGATGAGCACGGAGTCCTGGTCGAAGACGAACTCCTTGCCGGCGTCTTTTCCCTCGGAGATCGTCAGTTGGAAGGCCATGGGGGTCCTAGGAGCCTATCGAGGCATGCACGGCTCGGGCAACGGCGGCGCGCGCGCTCGCCGGCTCCAGCACTTCCGCCTCTCCGCCGAAGGATAGCACCCACTGCGTGAGCCAGCGCTCACTGTCTCCGGCCACCCGCACCTCCACCCCTCCGTCAGCAAGCGGGCGGGCGTCCTGGCCGAAGCGCTCCTTCACGTACGGGGCCGCCGTGGGCGTGAAGCGCACCCGGACGGAGGCCTCGCTGGCGCTCCGGGCCGGGTTGGGCACGTCCGCGCGGGCATCCGGCGGGGGCTGGAAGGCGGTGGGGGTGACGGCCAGGTCCTCCATGCGGTCCAGCCGGAACAGGCGCGCGTCCTGGCGGGTGTGACAGAAGCCCTGGAGGTACCACTGGCCCCGGTGGCTGAGCAGCTCGTAGGGGCGCACCCGGCGCGGCTCCGTGGGGCGGCCGGGGCTGGCGTAGCCGAACGTCACCTCCAGCCGCTCCAGGATGGCCCGGGTGAGGGGCCCCAGCGCCGGGGGCGCGTCCGCGGAGGCGTCGATCTTCCGGTACATGTCCCGGAAGCGCTCGCGGGCCGCGGGCGGGATGATGCCCTCCAGCTTGGTGAGGGCGCTCTGGAGCGCGTCGCCGGTGGCCGGGCGCAGGAGCTCCGCGGCGGCGGCCAGGGCCGCGGCCTCGCCCGCCGTCAGCCGGGGCGGCGCGAACAGGCGCTGATCCAGGTCCACGTAGACGCGGTCGTTGTCCACGTAGATGTCGATGTAGTCGTCCGGGTTGAAGGGCGGCCGGCCCACGCAGGTGAGCAGGTCCAGCTCCTCCAGCAGGTCCTCGCGGCTGATGTTGAGGGCCCTCGCCAGGGCCTCCACGGTGACGCCGGGGTGCTTGGAGACGTAGGGGACGAGGAACAGCAGGCGGCGCAGCCGCTCGTGGACGTTGCTCATGCGCTCACCCGCGGTCCTTCCTCCACCGGCGCGTGCTTCGCCAGGATGTTCGCCGCCATCTGCTCCAGGCGCTCGCGCGCCTCCGGGGGGCCCTCCACGCGGCAGTCCTGCCCCAGGGACAGGACGAAGCGCGTCAGCCCGTCCAGGAACGTCACCGGGAAGCGGGCCCGCACCACGCCCTCGGACACCGGCTCCAGCGCCGCGCCCGGGAACAGCGAGCCCGCGCGCGAGGCCTGCGGCCCGGTGAGCTGGAGCGTCACCTCCAGCGGCTCGTGGAAGCGGTACTGCCAGGGGAAGTACGCCACGTGGGCGTCCAGCGAGAAGTCCGCCGGCACCTCGAAGTCCGGCGTGCGCGGCCGGGCGGTGTTCACCTTCAGCTCGCGGATGCGGTGGACGTGGAAGGTGCGCAGGCCCTGGCGCAGGTGGCAGTGGCCCACCAGCGTCCAGACGCCGCGCCGCAGCGCCAGGCCGTAGGGGTCCACGCGCCGCTCCGTGACGCCGTCCTTGCGGGGGCTGCCGTAGGTCAGCTGCACCCACTTGTGCGCGGAGCACGCATCCCAGAGCTGCTCCAGGCGGGCGGAGACCTCCTTCTCCTGGCCCTGCTGGCCGGTGCCCAGCTCCATGCGCACGCGCGGGGTGGGCAGGGACTCACCGGCGAAGAAGCCGATCTTGCGCAGCGCGTGCGCCAGGTCGTCGCGGCCGGGGAACGCGCCGGACGCGAGCGCGGCGGAGCCGGCGGCGTAGAGCACGGCCAGCTCCTCCTTCGTGAGGTCCGCCTCCGGCAGGTAGTAGACGTTGCGGTCGACGAGGTAGCCGTCGCGCCGCTCGTCGTCGCCCTGCACGTAGCTCAGCGGGAAGCCCAGCTCGACGAGCTCCGCCTTGTCGCGCTCGAACTTGCGCTCGGCGGCGTCATCCGAGCCGCCGTAGTCCGCGGGGAAGTGCTCACGCAGCTCGGCCCACGAGATGGGTTCCCGCGCGTCGAGCAGCAGTGCCACGAGATCAAGGATGCGTTCCGTGCGGTCCATTCAGGTGATCGGTGACCATGGCGGACAGGACCCGGGAGATCAAGAGACCGGGGACTTCCGGGGTGGGAGAAGGGAGCAGGGTTTGAAACGAACAGAAAGGGAACACGGGAGAGGGACGGCTCCGTCCAAGGAGGGATAGCCGCCCTCAACTGAACAGGCAAGCAGGTACCGCCATGTACCCCTCGTTTCGTCCGCAAGCCAGCAGACAACCCCGGGCGTGGGGCTCGCACTCGGGGCGCGTCTGGGTTATTCCTTGGACCTTGTCGATTTGGGTGAGAAGCGACAGAGGGCTTCCTGGAAGCTCCGCTGTCCGCCATGGGGCCGACGCGGCGGACAGAAGCTTTGACGAGGGCTCGACCATGGACCGCACCTCCCTGTTGAAGAAGTGGCTTCCCGGGCTGGCGCTGGTGCTGCTGGCCTTCGTCTCCACCCCGGCGCACGCCCGCAACGAGCCGCTCTACTTCGCGCTGGAGGTCCGGCGGGACGGCCGGCTGATCGCCCAGCCCAAGCTGCTGGGGGAGGCGGGCCGCACGCTGCGCGCCGAGCGCCGCCGTCCGGGCGCCACGGTGCCGGACTACCGGCTGGTGCTCACGCCCAAGGGCGAGGGCGACTCGTTCCAGCTCCAGGTGGACCTGGCCCTGCCGGAGGGGGAAGGCCACTCGCAGCTCGCGCTGCTGCACGGCCAGGAGCGCAAGCTCCAGCTGGGCCGGGTGCCGGGGGAGCTGGAGGTGTCGCTGCTCCTGATGAGGGTGGACTCCCCGGAGTTCCGCGCGCTGATGCGCCTGACGGAGCCGACGCCCGGCACGGTGAAGTCCGTCTCCTGCTCCATCTAGCGAAGGCGGCCTTGCGCGGACCGCGGCTACAGCACCGCCAGGTCGTCGCGGTGCACCGCTTCATCCAGGTAGCGGTAGCCGAGCACCGCCTCGATGTCCGCGCTGCGCCGCCCGGCGATGCGCTTGAGCTCGTTGGCGTCATAGGTGGACAGGCCCCGGGCGAACACCGTCCCGGCCGCGTCCGTGAGGTCCACCGGGTCTCCCCGGCCGAACTCCCCCTCCACGCCCGTCACGCCGCTGGGCAGGAGGCTGCGCTTGCCGGTGACGATGGCCTCCTTCGCGCCCGCGTCCACCACCAGCCGGCCCCGGGGCCGCAGGGCGTGGGCGATCCACGCGGTGCGCGCGCTGCGGCGTCCGGCGGGCTCGAAGAGCGTGCCCACGGCCTCGCCCTGGAGCACGCCGCGCAGGCGGCCGGGCACCGCGCCGGAGGTGATGACGCAGGGGATGCCCAGCTCCGCGGCGCGGGCGGCGGCGCGGACCTTGGACGCCATGCCGCCGGTGCCCGCCGCGCTGGTGGCGTCGCCGGCGAGGGCCAGCACGTCCGCGGTGACGCGCGGCACGGCGGGCAGCAGGCGCGCCTGCGCGTCCTTGCGCGGGTCGGCGGTGTAGAGCCCCTCCACGTCCGACAGGAGGACCAGCGCGTCCGCCTCCACGACGCCGGCCACCAGGCTGGCCAGCGTGTCGTTGTCGCCGAACTTCAGCTCGTCCACGGACACGGTGTCGTTCTCGTTGATGACCGGCACCACGCCCGCGGCCAGCAGGCGCTCCAGCGCGTGCTTCACGTTGAGGTAGCGCCGGCGCTCCTGCACGTCCTCGTGGGTGAGCAGCACCTGGGCCACCGTGCGGGGCGCGTGGCCGAACGCCTCCTCGTACGCCTGCATCAGGCGGCTCTGCCCCACCGCCGCGCACGCCTGCTTGCCGGGGATGTCCCGGGGGCGCGCGGGCAGGCCCAGCCGCTCCATGCCCAGCGCGATGGCGCCGCTGGACACCACCACCAGCTCCCGGCCTCCGGCGGCCCACAGCAGGTCCTGGCCCAGCGACTCGAAGTGGGCGCGGTCGAAGCGGCCCGTGGCGCTCGTCAGCGCGTTGGTCCCGATCTTCACCACCACGCGGCGGGCCCCCCGCAGGGCGTTGCGTACGGAATCAGTCACGGGAAGCAGCGTAGGCTGGAACGGGAAGGGACGCGCGGCGGCTGGCTGTTCACCAGGCTTCGCGGCGCGGGACTGGAGGAGGTCTTTGTCATGAAACGCGAGCGGCCCCGGTCCATCCAATGCCTTGAATGCGGCGCGGGCGGTCCGATGCCCGCGCCAGGAGAGACAGTTTGAAGGAAATCTACGGCAACACCCTGGGCCTGAAGTCGAGCGAGCAGCAGCGGCTGCGCAACACCTTCCGCCGCCGCGTGGATCCGCGCGAAATCGTGTCCGCGGAGCTTGCCCGCCACCTCACCGAGCTGTCGCACGAGCTCAACCGCCAGGTGGGCGTCCTCATCAACCGCAAGGGCGACATCGAGCACGTCGTGGTGGGCAACGCGCACAAGCTGGAGCTGCCGGACATCGGCCGTGCGCGCGCGGGTCAAATCCGCCTGCGCGGCCTGCGGCTGGTGCACACGCACCTGAAGAGCGAACCCCTGACGAAGGACGACCTCACGGACCTCGCGCTCCTGCGCCTGGACTGCGTGGCGGCCGTGGGCGTGGGGAGCGGCGGCCTGCCCGGCGTGCTGCACTGGGCCTACCTGGTGCCGGAGAACGGCTCGGGTGAGTTCTGGCACGTGTCCACCCTGCCCTCCGTGCACGGCGAGCAGCCGGACCTCCTGGCCACGCTGGACGCGCTGGAGGAGGAGTTCAACCGCAAGGCGGCCGCGCGCACGGTGTCCGGGAAGGAGCGCGCCATCCTGGTGGCGGTGTGCCTGGACGGCAACCGCGCCCGGGCGGAGGCGTCCCTGGCGGAGCTGAAGGAGCTGGCGCGCACCGCGGGCGTGGAGGTGGTGGACAGCGTGCTCCAGATGAAGCGGGAGGCGGATCCGCGCTACCTCATCGGCCGGGGCAAGCTGGAGGACCTGAACCTGCGCTCCATGCAGTCCATGGTGGACCTGCTCGTGTTCGACAAGGACCTCACCCCGTCGCAGGGCCGCCACATCGGGGACGCGACGAGCCTGAAGATCCTGGACCGCACCCAGCTCATCCTGGACATCTTCGCGCAGCGCGCGCAGACGGCCGAGGGCAAGCTCCAGGTGGAGCTGGCCCAGCTGAAGTACCGGCTGCCCCGGCTGGTGCAGGGGGATGACTCGCTCAGCCGCCTCATGGGCGGTGGCGTGGGCGGCCGCGGCCCGGGTGAGACGAAGCTGGAGATCGACCGCCGCCGCGTGCGCGAGCGCATCACCCACCTGGAGCGCCGCATCGACCTCATCAGCCGCGAGCGCAGCGTCCGCCGGGCGCAGCGCAACCGGCGCGAGGTGCCGGTCATCTCCATCGTGGGCTACACCAACGCGGGCAAGTCCACGCTGCTCAACGCCATCACCAACGCGGAGGTGCTGGCGGAGGACAAGCTGTTCGCCACGCTGGACCCCACGAGCCGCCGCCTGCGCTTCCCGCAGGAGCGCGAGGTCATCATCACGGACACGGTGGGCTTCATCCGGGACCTGCCCAAGGACCTGGTGGCGGCCTTCCGCGCCACGCTGGAGGAGCTGTACGACGCCAGCCTCCTGCTGCACGTGGTGGACGCGAGCGACCCCGCGCGCGACGACCAGGTGGAGGCGGTGGAGAACATCCTCGACTCGCTGGGCCTGATGGAGAAGCCGCGCCTGATGGTCTGGAACAAGGCGGACCAGCTGTCCGCCGAGGAGGTGGAGTCGCTGCTGCGCTCCAAGGGCGGCGTGGCCATCAGCGCGGTGAAGCGCGAGGGGCTGGCGGCGCTCCTGGCCAAGGCGGACACCACCCTGTTCGCCGAGGGTGCGTCCGAGTCCATCGGCGTGGTGTGACGGCGGGCGGGTTGTCGGCGCGGGGGCCCTCCCCGTAGAGTCGGGGGGCCTTGGCTCCCGCGCTGAAACTGCTCATCCCGCTGCTGACGGCCCAGATCGAAGGCCTGCCCGGACAGGACTCCGGGCCGGACTACGACCGGCCCGTCTCGTCCATCACCACCGGCTACATCGATTTGCTCGAGAAGAACAGCCACATCGTCTACCCGGTCATCGCCGTGGTGACGCTGCTGCTCATCGGCTGGGGCATCCTGTCCGCGTGGCGGTCGCAGGACCTGGACGGCCTGCAGAAGAACGAGTTCAAGCGCGCCATCATCAACGAGCTGCGCCACAACCTGAGCGGCATGCCCGGCGACATGCTGGGCCGCAGCATCGGGCTGGACCGCCTCAAGACGAACCGCCTGCTGGAGGAGATGCAGTCGGAGGGGCTCGTCCTGAGCCACACCAACTCCGAGCGGCTCACCGTGTGGCGCGTGCGCGGCGCCGGCCCGGAGGCCAGGCCGCGCCGCTACTAACCCCCGCGGCGCCGTTCAGCCGCCGGACAGCTCCGACTTCGGCTGGCGCGTCATCAGGTCCACCACCGCCGTCCTGGCGTTCTTGCCCTCGTAGGCGATGAGGTAGACCTGCTCGCAGATGGGCAGCTCCACGCCCGTCTTGAGGGACAGGTCGCGCGCGCTCTTCGCCGTCTTCACGCCCTCGGCGACCTCCTTCATCTCCGCGAGGATGTCCGGCAGCTTGCGGCCCTTGCCCAGCTCCATGCCCACATGGCGGTTGCGGCTGAGCTCGCCCGTGCAGGTGAGCACCAGGTCGCCCATGCCGGACAGGCCGGAGAGCGTCAGCGGGTTGGCGCCCTTGCGCACCGCCAGCCGCGTGATCTCCGCCAGGCCGCGCGTGATGATGGCGGCGCGCGCATTGTGGCCCATGCCCAGGCCGTCCGCCATGCCCGCGGCGATGGCGATGACGTTCTTCAGCGCGCCGCCGTACTGCACGCCCACCACGTCCGTGGACGTGTACGAGCGGAACGTGTCCGTCTGGAGCGCCTTCTGACAGCGCTGGGCCACCTTGTCCCAGTGCGACGCGATGGTCACCACCGTGGGCATCCGCCGGGCCAGCTCCTTGGCGAAGCTGGGGCCGGAGAGCACCGCGATGTACGGGTGGAACTCCTCCGGCAGGCAGTCCTCCAGCAGCTCCGTCATGGTGAGCAGCGTGCCGTTCTCGATGCCCTTGGACACCGTGACGAGCGGCACGCCCTTGGGCAGGAAGGCCTTGGCGCGCGCGAGCACCTCGCGCGTGGCGTGGCTGGGCGTGGCGAGCACCACCATCTCCGACCCGGCGAGCGCCTCCTCCAGGTCCGTGGTCGCGCGCACGCGCTCGGAGAGGGGGATGCCCTTGAGGTAGGTGGCGTTCTCGTGGCGGGTGTTGATGGCCTCCACGGTGGCGGGCTCACGGCCCCACAGGCGGACCTCCTCGCAATTCACCGCGAGCACGTTGGCGAGCGCCGTACCGAACGAACCTGCACCAATGACACTGCCGCGCATGGGATGACCTCGGGTCGAGACGGGGGAGGGGGACTTCAGAACAGGGTGGACACCACGCCCACGGAGAGCGTGGGCATGAACTCCGCGTCCGTGGAGCGGCTGCGGAAGTCGCCGCCCAGCGAGACAGCGTAGGACGTCTTCTCTCCGACGGGAAACTCCGCGCCCATCCGGACGAGGACGGCCGCATCCAGCTTCCACGCGGGCGGCACGCCGGACAGCGGATCCTTCTGGACGGGGTCCATGTCGAAGGCCATGAGCGCGCGGACGTCCAGGTACGGCCGCCACGCGCGCGGGCCGTCGCCCTGGAAGGACATCACCAGCCCCGGCGCCACGTTCCAGTCGCGCCGGCCGCTCAGGTAGCGCGCGCCCTTGTCCTCCGTGTCCGGGGGACGCAGGAAGAACGCGTGGCCGCCGTCCACCCCGAAGGCGAGGCTGACGTTGTCGCTTTCCAGCAGGGTGAGGCGGGCGCTGGCGCGCAGCTCGGTCATCAGGCCGTAGACGGTGTCCACGCCCAGCCCCAGGTCCAGGCGCTCCAGGACGCCGTACACGCCGCGCGCGGACACGAAGGGGAAGCCCAGCTCCATGCCCACGCCCATGTGTCCGGAGCCCAGCGAGCGCCCGCCGTAGAGCCCGTAGCGGTTCGGGGCCAGGGGCGGGCGCGGGGCCCTCACGCGGCGGCGCGGGGGCTCGTCGAGCGGCGGCGCCCCGGACGACGGCGGCGGCGGTGCCTCGGGCAGCGGAGGAGGCGGCGGCGCGGGGACGGGGGCGGAGGTGCCGGGGAAGGACTCCCAGCCCTCGACTTCGGGGGTGGGCGCGGGGACCTCCTCCGCGGGTGTGGCCTGGGGACGGGTGGCGGGCGGTTCGGCGGCGGCCTTGCCGGGGCCGCTCCAGGACTCGTCGGGGACCGCGCTCCGGGGCGGTGGGGGCGTCTGGGCCCGGGCGGGCACGGCCGGCGACAGGGCCAGGACCGTCAGGCTGAGGAGACCGGGGAGGCGCATGGTGAAGGACGGCAGGCAGCCTAGCCCACGCTCCGGCCGTGAACGAGGCCGGCCTGCCCTTCCTCCCGTCCGCCCTCCGGGCGCGTCCGGAAAGCGGCAGCCACGCCACAATGCTGATGACGGAGGGCGGGCACGGTCTACCATCCGCGCCCGCGCGCATGGCGTCGGCGAGGAGAACCAACGGGATGAGGGTCGGACGGGGAGCACTGCTGATGGCGCTCGCCCTGGGCGCGTGCACCAGGCCCGGTGCGGGCACGGACGCGTCGGACGCGGGGAGCATCGGGCTGCCGGGGCGGCCGTCCACGCTGGCCCTGCCTTCGTGCCAGGAGCTGCTGCCAGCGGACCTGCGCGACCTCACGCTGAACGGCTTCACGATGAAGGAGGAGCGGGCGTGTCCGACATGCGGGCCGCTGTGCTCGCTGCGTTCGACGGCGCAGGCGAACGTGACCGTGTCGGTGGCGTATGACTGCCAGCCGAGCTACGCGAACGCGGATGTGCGCGCGCTGCTCGCGCCCATGCTGAACGCGGGCGGCGAGGAGATTCCGGGCCTGGGCCGGGCCGCCGCGCGCCGCAACCCCGTGCAGGGCATGACGCAGGTGGTGGCGTGGGATGACGACACGCCGTGCGTCGTCATCGTGACCTGGCTGGGCGAGGACCCCGACCGCGCGATGGACGTGGCCCGGCTCGCGGTGACGTCGAATCACGGCGTGGGGGAGCCGACGGCGGACGCGGGCACCGAGCCTCCCGTCGACGCGGGGGACGGCCTCCTCCAGGACGCGCCGCTGGAGCCGCTGGACAGCCTCACCGCCCCGCGCACGGGGACGACGGATCAGCTCTCCGCGCCTTCGGCCCCCAAGCCCCTGGCGCCCCCGCCCGTCCCCGCCCCGCGTCCCGGGGCTCCGGTTCCGCACAAGCCCGTGCCCCCTGCGCCCGCGCCAGCCGCACCGAAGCCCGCTGCGTCCGCGCCGCGGTAGCCCGCGACGCTTCACCCCGTCCCTGCCGCACGCCTCGACCCGCTCCAGCGCCAGTCGCGGGTGGACTTCAGCGAGCGGCACGACCGGAAGCGGGGCACGGGCTGCGCCGTGCCCCCTCTCCCGCTAGAGCGTCTCCAGGTACGCGACCAGGTCGTCCATGTCCGCGTCGGACAGCTGCGACGTCATGCCGTGCAGGTTCGACTCGCGGCCGTTCATCAGGCGGGCCTTGAGCGTGGGCGCGCTGCCGTCATGCAGGTACGGCGCGGTGCGGCCCACGCCCAGCAGCGACGGCGTGTTGAGCCCCGACCGGATGACCGCCACCGCGTCCTGCAGCACGCCCGAGCGCACGAACGTGCCCACGTCCACGTTGGTGTTGTTCGTGAACGCCACGCCCGAGTGGCACGTGTCGCACTTCGCCTGCGCGAAGAGGGCGGCCCCGCGCGCCTGCTGCGCCGTCAGCGGCTCGCCCCGGAACGCGTTGTCCGGCGCGGGGATCGCGTCGATGAACGCCCCCAGCTTCGCCACCGTGTCCTCGTCCAGCTCCTGTCCGCCCATGCGGTCCTTCACCGTGGCGCTCATGAAGTCGCCCAGCGCGGAGAACTCGCCGCTCCAGTGGAAGGGCGCCGTGGCCGTCGTCATGCGCCCCGCCAGGCTGGGCGTCTGGCGCGGCCCGTCCGGGAAGCCCCACACGTGGCCGTCCTCGCGGCCCTCCAGGTGGCATGACGCGCAGGACACCGCCACGAACGGGCTGGTCATCCGCGCATCCACCGCGGAGAAGAACAGCCGCCGGCCCGCCGCCGCCATCGGCGCCAGCGTGTCGCCCGCGATGACCAGGCGCTCGCCCACCTCGCGGATGTCCCCGAGCGCGTCGCCGCTGGACCCCAGCGCGCTGACCGTGTGGTCGAACGCGTTGTAGACGTACGCCTTGCGCCCGTCCCGCGTGAGCGCGATGCCGTTGGGGCCCGCGCCCACGTCCACCAGCTGCCGCACCGGGCTCGACTCGCTCTCCAGGTCCGACCCCGAGCGGCGATACGACGGCAGGATGGCCACGTTGTTCGAGTCCTGGTTCACCAGGAACAGCCACGCGCCCGTGGGGTCCACCACCGCCGCTGACGGCCCCTGCAGGGGCTTCGTGAACGACGGGCTCGCGATGAGCGACGTGGGATAGTCCGGCTTCTCCTCCGGCGGCGGCCTGCACTCGTCCAGGTCGTCCACCACCGGCCGGGGCGCCTCGTCCTCCGCGTCGAAGGTGACGAGGCCCGCGGCCACCACGCCGCCGCCCGCCGCGGCGCCGCACGGCGTCCCGCCGCCGTACATGGAGCCCCCCAGGTCCGGAGCGCTGCCGTCCACGGGCCCGCCCAGCGGGTCCTCGCGCGACCACAGCACCGGCGCGAAGAGGCGCCGTCCGTCCGGAGCGCTCAACAGGTCCACCATGCCGCGCGACCGGAACACGCGCGGCCCCGTCTCCACGGGCAGCGGCGCGTCGAACGACGAAGGAGTCCCGACGGCCCTGGCGGCCGACGGCCGGTTGGCCTTCGCGAGCAGGTCCGTGCCTGCGCGCAGCAGCCGGGGCTGGTCCGCGTCCGACAGGTCCACCGTCATCACGTCGCCCTGGCGGAACAGCGTCACCGCCGCCTTGCGACCCTCCTCCAGGAGCGCGATGCCGCGCGGCTCCTCGCCCAGCGGCAGCTCCCAGCGCGCGGTGAGCGAGTCCGTGTCGATGGCGGTGAGGCTGCCCCGCGCGGCGGACTCGCGCGTGGCGCTGTTCACCACGTACAGCGTGCGCCCGTCCGGCGACACCGCGAGCCCCGTGGGCTCCACGCCCACCGGGACGCGCGCGGCCTCCACCGCGTCCCCCTTGCGGATAACGGACACGCTCCTGCCCCCCCGGTTCGTCACGTACACGGTGTCGTCCGGGCCCACCGTCACGCGCTCCGGACGCGGGCCCACCCGCACCTCGGACACCTTCTCCCAGCGCGCGGTGTCCACCACGGCGAGGATGCCGTTGTCCGCGTCCACCACGTAGAGCAGCGAGTCATCCCGGCTGAGCGCCACGGACCCGGAGGCGTTGCTCCAGGTGCCCGCCACCTCGCGCTCCTTGCATCCCGACAGCACCAGCGTCGTCACCGCGCACAGCGCGGCCCATCCCTGCCGTCGCATCGGAACTGCCCTCCCCTGCCGTGAAGGCGTCGCGCGTTCCTCCGGCCCCACCCCGCGCGCAAGCCCACGGCCTGGCGGGAGCGTGCCGGCCCTGCTCACACGCCTTCCCGCGCGCCGCATGCTCCCCCAGCCGCCCTCCGAAGTCGACGCCTTCCACACCCTCCGTGCGGCTCCAGACCATGTCGGGAAGACTCCCCCCTCCCCCAAAAGCCGCGAGCACCCGGGCGCCATCGCGTGTAGACACTCCAGGGTCGTGACCCGTCCCGCGCCCGTCATCCTCAGCTTCCGGCGCACGTTCGCGCTGCTCATCCTGCTGGTCGTGCTGCCCTCGGCCGGCCTGTCCGGCTTCGGCGTCGTGGCCATCATCAACGAGCGCGCGGCCGTGGAGAAGCGCCTGGAGGCCGCGTGGCGGGGGACGCTGGCGGACCTGTCCGCGGAGGTGCCCCGCGCGCTCAACAGCGGACGGCTGGTGCAGTGGGGTGACCGGCTGGCGTTCCTGCTGCCGGACGACCAGGAGCTGTCCGACCCGGAGGGCACCTTCCACGTGGAGAACGGGCTGGTGCGCACGAAGGACCCGCAGCTGGCGGAGGCCCTGGCGGCGCTGGTGCCGGAGGCCGCCTCGCTGCCCACCGTGCCCACCGTCTTCTCGCTCGCCACCAGCGGCCGCGCGGTGATGGTGGCCGCCGAGCGCCAGGGCTCCACCGTGCGGGGCGTGCGCCTGTCCAACGCCGCGCTGGACGCGCTCCTGTCGGACAAGGCGCAGGGGCGGGCCACGTCGGAGCCGGTGCGCTTCACGCTGCTGCCCGTGCCGCGCGACACGTCCAGCGAGGGCGGGCTCGTCAACCGGCTGATGTCGGAGGTGGCCCAGGCGCGGCAGAACGCGCTGGGGCCGCCGGTGCTCGCGGAGCGGGTGCTGTCCGCGCCGCTGCAGGACTTCCGCCTGGTGGTGCTGCCCATGGGCGAGGACCCGGTGGCGAGCGCCTCCACGCGCAACCGCGCCGTGTACGGCGTGCTGCTGGGCCTGTTCTACCTGACGCTCACCTTCGGCGTGGGCTACACCGCCCGCGTGCTCTACCGCGAGGCGCGCCTGTCGCGCATGAAGACGGACTTCGTGTCGCTGGTGAGCCATGAGCTGCGCACGCCGCTCACCTCCATCCGCATGTTCATCGAGACGCTGGCCCTGGGCCGGCTGAAGGACCCGGCGCAGCAGCAGGAGGTGCTGGACCTGCTCACGAAGGAGACCGAGCGGCTGTCGGACCTCATCGACCGGGTGCTGGACTGGGCCCGCATCGAGAGCGGCCGCAAGGTGTACCAGCGCGAGTCCCTGCCGGTGGCGACCGTGGTGGACGCGGCGGTGGCGGCCTTCCGCACGCAGCGGCACGGCGACGGCATGGAGTTCACCGTGGAGGTGGACGAGGGGCTGCCCAGGGTGGAGGTGGACCGGGTCGCGGTGGCGGGCGCGCTGCTCAACCTGTTGCAGAATGCCTACAAGTACAGCGGGCCCACGCACCGCAAGATCGCCCTCCGGGCACGCAGGGACGGCGGACACGTGAATCTGTCGGTGGAGGACAACGGGGTGGGAATCGCCAGGAAGGACCGCAAGCGCATCTTCGAGCGCTTCTACCGGGTGGACAACCTGCTCACGCGCAAGACGGAGGGCAGCGGCCTGGGGCTCGCCATCAGCAAGCGCATCGTGGACGCGCACGGCGGCCGCATCACCGTGAAGAGCGAGCCCGGCCAGGGCAGCTGCTTCACCATCCAGCTTCCGGTGGGCCACGCATGAGCACGTCCGTCCCTCAAGAGGAGAAGCCCCAGCGCATCCTGGTGGTGGAGGACGACCTGTCCATCCTCACCGGCGTGTCCATGAACCTGCGCTTCGAGGGCTACGAGGTCCTCCAGGCCCAGGACGGCCGCACGGGCCTGGCCAAGGCGCTGGACGAGGCGCCGGACCTGCTGGTGCTGGACGTGATGCTGCCGGAGCTGAACGGCTACGAGCTCATCCGCGAGCTGCGCAAGCGCGGCCGGGACACGCCCGTGGTGGTGCTGTCCGCGCGGGGCCAGGAGGCGGACAAGATCCTGGGCCTCAACCTGGGCGCGGACGACTACGTGGTGAAGCCCTTCGGGCTCCAGGAGCTGCTCGCGCGCATCAAGGCGGTGCTGCGCCGGAGGTTCGGGGCCACGGGCACCACGCAGCCGCCGGTGACGTTCGGAGACGTGAAGGTGGACCTCGCGCAGCGCACGGTGGCGCGCGACGGACAGCCGGTGGAGCTGACGGCGCAGGAGTTCAAGCTGCTGGCGCACTTCCTGGCGCACCCGGGCCGCATCTTCACCCGCGAGGAGCTCCTGTCCGGCGCGTGGGGCTACCACTACGAGGGCAGCGCGCGCACGGTGGACAACTTCATGCGCCAGCTGCGGCTGAAGTTCGAGTCGGACCCGGAGGCGCCCCGGCACTTCCTCACGGTGCGCGGCCTGGGCTACCGCTTCGAGCGCTGACGCCGGCGCTCAAGTCCCGGCGACGCCAATCTGGCGCAGGTCCTCCAGGTCGAAGGGCTTGCCGTCGAAGCGGCCGTAGCGCTCGCGCAGCGTGAGGCCGCTGGCGGTGAGGGCGGTCTCCAGCTCCTCCGGGAGGAAGTGGCGCAGCTTGAGGCGGCGGATGGGGCTGGGGCCTCCGGCGGGGCGCCGCTCGCGCAGGTGCAGGGCGAAGAGGGGGCGGCGCGGCTCCACCGCGGCGCCGGGCTCGTCGTCGTCGCGGGGCAGCACGGGTTCACGCGGGGCGTTGAGCACGTCGTAGATGAAGGTGCCGCCGGGGGCCAGGTGGTGGCGCACGGTGGCGAGGAACGCCTCCAGGTCGTCGCGGCCGGACATCAGGCCCAGCGCGTGCTGCGGGGCGAGCACCAGCGGGAACTGCTCGGGCAGCCGCAGCGCGCGCGGGTCCCCGGCGATGAGGCGGGTGCGCTCGGAGACGTCCGGGGGTTCGGAGGCGCGGCGCTCCTCGGCGGAGCGGATCATCGCCTCCGAGGGGTCCACGCCCACGGTGGAGAAGCCGTGGCCCGCCAGCGCCCAGGGCACCCGGCCATTGGCGGCGCCCAGCACGAGCACGGGCCCGCCGTGCTCCGAGGCATGCCGTGTGTAGAAGACGAGGTCCGGCTCCTGTCCCACCAGGGACAACGGGGTGCGGCCGCGTGCGTCGTTCCCAGCCATTGCCCAGGCCCTAGCACGGTTGGCCCCCCTCCCGGGACTCCGGCGTTCACACAGTGGGTACGCGGTTGCCCATCCGCTGTCGCGCAGCCGACGCACACTGCCCGTGTTCCGACGCTGGCCGACCCCCAGGGGCTGGCACCCTCCTTGCTTTGATGGCCGTGAACAATGGCTTCGCGCCGGGGGACCTTCCCCCGGACAGGGGTGAGGTGGGCGTCGATATGAGGCACGGGTGGCGGTGGACGGGAGCGCTCCTCCTGGCGGGGACGCTGGGGTGGATGGGGTGTGGCGGGGACGACGGTGACACGCGCCGGGTGGACGAGCCGGAGGTCCCGGTGACGCCCGTGGAGGACCCACAGCTGGCGGACGCCGGCACGGGCGAGGTGGACGCGGGCACCGGGACGGACGCGGGCACGCAGGCGCCCGACGCGGGCACGGGCACGGATGCGGGCGCCGACGCGGGCACGGGGACGGATGCGGGCACCGACGCCGGCACGGGCACCGACGCGGGCACGCCGGAGCAGGTGCAGACCTATCCCCGCCCCTCGGCGCCGGGGTGGACGTTCTACAACCAGGAGCAGGGCGCGCCGCGCTACGTGTACGGCATCACGGCCGACCAGGGCGGCAACGTCTGGATCGCCGGGGGTGAGGAGGGCCTGTTCCTCATCAAGAAGGGCTCCGACACGATTCAGCGCTTCACGATGTCCGAGGGCCTGCGCCCCTTCGGTCGCATGCGCGACGGCGTGGGCGGTGCGCCGCCGGGCGTTCCGTACCTCAAGGTCATCTCCGTGGCGGGCGGCCCCGCGGGCACGGTGTTCGTCGGTTACGCGGGCAAGCCGCCCCAGCCGGGCATGCCCTCCTGCGAGGACGAGTGGGACCAGGCGGAGAACGCCCACCGCGAGCCGGACGCGAGCGTCTACAAGAGCGGTGACGCGGACAAGGTGACGCTCAAGGCCGACGGCACCCTCGACGTCGTGCACTACGACATCCACACCGGCCCCAAGAAGGTGAAGGCCGAGCCGCGCGGGCGCGAGAAGCTCTGCACCATCTACCGCATCGCCTACGACCCGGTGAAGGAGCTCGTCTGGTTCGGCGGCAACCACGGCTTCGCCATGGGTGACGCGAAGTTCAACGGCATCGTCCCGTCGTACTGCTGGGACCCGCGGCCCTGGGAGACGGACGGCTTCAAGTGGGAGTTCGAGTGCGCGGGCCTCTACGAGCACGTGCACCCCGCCATCTCCGGCTCCAAGGGCGAGCTGCTGTCGGACCGCTACTACGGCATCTCCATCGCGGACAACCACGACGTCTTCTTCGGGGGGCAGCTGCGCTCCACGCGCTTCCGCTACGGCACGAACGGGGACAACTACTGGGCGGCCCAGAGCCAGACGGAGGACCCGGGCTACGACTGGAACCGCGTCGACATCTGGCCTGACGCGGTGCCCAGCTACCCCACCCCGGCGCAGCGCGTGGACGACAACGTCTCCGGCATGGCGCCCGCGTCCAACGACGGCGTGTGGGTCAGCTCCTTCTACTACGGCCTCGCGCGACTGAGCGCCGACGGCGCGGTGGAGGCACAGGTGATGCGCGACCTGGTCAACTACACGCCCGCCAGCGGCGGCAACCCCGCGATGGCGCCCACGTCCGCCGTGGCGACGGACCCGTGGGACGGCAGCCTCTGGGTGGGCGCCAACTGGTGGGGCGGCATCACGCGCCTGAAGGGCAGCGGCACGGTGAAGTACAGCGGAGACGTCTTCGGCAACGTGCTGACCTCCGCCAGCAGCGTGTCCGACATCCAGTTCGACCGCTCCTCCGGCAGGCGCCGCGTCCTCGTCTCCTTCGAGGGCGCCAAGAACGCGAAGACAGGCGTCGTCACCCCGGGCCTCATCGGCATCTACGAAGGCGACTGACGCCCCCTCCACACCGAAGTCCTGACCCGGCCGCCCTCCCCACCCTGGGGAGGGCGGCCGTCGTCCTTGAACGCGCGAGGCGGCTCCGCCAACGCTCGGGGTCAACGCCCCGGGGCTCCCGGCTTCGGCCCCCTCCAGGGCCGCCGCGAGGCCTTCCCCCGGAAGTCCCCTCGCCAGGACAGGAAGCGCTCCGGGCAACGCCGCCCTCCCACGCCCCACGCGGGCGAGCGCGGGACCACGGCATGGCTCGGGCGCTGCCATGCCTGGGCAGCCCCGCACCCAGTCGGAGCCACCGGCTTCCCCTCGATGGGCCGCGCCGCGTCCGCGCGCCTCCCCCGCGGACGAGACGTCCTTTCGCGACAGGACACCCCCTGCCCCGGCGTGGCTTTCGCAGTGGCGCGGCCACCATCGTCATCCGCCAGGAGTCCCTTCCGTGAAGTGTGGTCCTGCCTGTCTCCGCCTCCTCGTCACCGTCCTCCTCCCCGTCCTCCCGGCCTACGCGGGCCTGGACCGGGACATCGTCGCCGGCTCGGAGGACTTCACCGTGTTCTCCTCCCGGCCCACGCCTCCGCCAGACGCCGTGCGGTACGTGGATGCGTCCAACACCGGCCCCGCGGACGGCAGCAAGGCGCATCCCTGGCGGCGCATCCAGGACGCCGTCTCCCGGCTCCAGCCCGGACAGCTCGCGTACGTGGCCGGCGGGCTCTACGAGGAGAACCTCACCTGGGCCACGGCCTCGGATGGGACGAAGGACGCGCCCATCCTCCTCCAGGCGCGCCCGGGCGACCGCCCGCTCCTGCGCAACGTCGGCACCCGCCCGTTGATGGACGTGACGCGGAGCCACTGGATCATCGACGGCTTCGACCTGGACGGCGCGGGCGTGCGCAGCCCCCTGGTCCGCTTCACCGGCGAGTCCACGCACCACGTGCTGCTGCGCCGCTCCACCCTGTCCGGCGGCGGCGGGGGCACGGCCCTCTTCATCGCCGAGGGCGCCCACCACATCCAGGTGGACCGCACCACCCTGTCCGGCACGTTCAACTGGAGCGACCTGCGGGAGGACACGACCTGCCAGACGACCGCGGACTGCGCCGCCTACGAGCCCGACCCGGCCGTGGGGCTGGTCTGCGCCTCCGGGGGCCACTGCGCCACGCGGGAGGACGGCCACGGCGTCAGCATCTACCCGGACAGCCACCACGTGCTGCTCACGTCCAACGTCTTCCAGAACAACTCCGGGGACGGCGTGCAGTGCGTGGGGCCGGCCTACGTGGAGCCTCCAGGCACGGGGACGCGGCGCCCCCACGACGTGCTCATGGTCCGCAACACCTTCGCGAACAGCGCCCGCTTCGACGGCAACACGGAGAACGCCGTCGACATCAAGGACTGCGACCGCGTCACGCTGCGCGGCGGGCGGATGCACCACTTCCGCCCCACCCGCAACGCCCGCGGCAACTCCAGCCAGGGCGAGGCCATCCTCATCCACTTCGACGCCCAGGGCGTGCTCATCGACGGGGTGGACGTATCCGACGCCTGCCGGGTCATGGGCCTGGGACGGACCGGCGCGACCGAGCAGCTGGCCAACGTGGTCATCCGCCGCAACGTCTTCCACGACCCCACCCCTCGCGGCACGCGCTGCACGTCCGACGGCGTGCGGATGACGAAGGTGAAGGGCGTGGACCTGTACCACAACACCTTCGACGGCTTCGAAGGCGGCGCGGTCTCCGTGGGCGAGGACATCACCACGCCCGACGTCGTCGACGTCGACATCTGGAACAACCTCTTCAAGGGCGACCAGGGCTACTACCTGGGCGCCAACCGCGCCGGCGTCATCGGCCTGGAGAGCGGCTACAACCTCTTCGCCAACAACACCGGCAAGCTGCTGCGCTGCAACTTCGACCCCGTCGACCTGGAGGGCTGGAGCGCCTGCCCCGGCTTCCCGCCCCTGGACGCCGGTGGCACCAGCCGCGTGGGGGATCCCCTGTTCTCCTCGACGGCGCGCGACACGGAGCCCGGCTCGCCCGCCCGCGACATGGCCCTGGACGACGGCGCGGGGGAGCCCGCCTGCGAGGGCGGCCCGGACGTGGGCGCGAAGGAGAGCTGCACCGGCGGCCCGCAGTCCCCCGCCGCCCCACCGCCGGCCCCCGTGTGGGGCGTCCAGGAGGGCACCCCGGAGGACGACCTCGTCTCCGCGCTCGCGGTGGGCAACACGGGGGCGCTGTTCTTCACCGGGGCCACGCGGGGCGCCTTCAGCTACACGCCGCAGGGAGGCTGGGACGCCATCGTCGGGCGGCGCTCGCCGGACGGGCGCCTCGCCTGGTCGCGCGCGCTGGGGGGGCCGGGCGACGAGCTCGCCTGGGCCCTGGCGCTGGACGCGCGGAGCCAGGTGTTCGTCGCGGGCACCACCGGGAGCGCCCTCTGGGGGCCCCTGGTCGGCGAGAGCGACGGCTTCGTCGCGAAGTATTCGCCGGACGGCGTGAGGCAGTGGGTGCGGCAGCTCGGCTCGGAGGGGATGGACGCCTTCTTCGGCGTGGCCACGGATGGCGCCGCCGTGTACGCCGCCGGCACCACCACCGGCGGCTTCCCAGGTCAGCCGCACCACCCCTCCTCCGGCGGGGACGCGCTGCTCGTGAAGCTCGACGCGAACGGGAACACCGAGTGGATCCGCGTGTGGGGCCTCCAGAAGGACGAGGTCCTCAAGGCCGTGACCTTCTCCCGGGGCAGCGTGTACGTGCTGGGCGAGGTCAGCAACCAGTTCCTCTTCGTGGCCCGCTTCACGCCGGACGGGACGCGGGTGTGGCAGCGCCAGTACAGCCTGAACCGGGCCCAGGGCACCGCGCTCGCCACCGACGCCGAGGGCAACGTCTACGCGCTGGGCGCCTTCGTCCCCGCGTCCCAGCGCTTCACGCCGTGGCTGCTCAAGCTGGACGCCTCCGGCCGGGAGGCCTGGACGCGCACCACCTTCGCGGAGCCCGGCGTCGCCTTCGGCGGGCTGGCGTGCGACGCCCGGGGCGACGTGTTGATCGCCGGGCGCAACAGCCGCAACCGCGGCCTGTGGAAGGTGTCCCCGGAGGGGACCCTGCGCTGGGTGGCCCTGCATCCCAGCGACACCGACCTCACCACGCTCAGCCGGGGACTGGCCGTGGACGCCCAGGGGAACGCCTACCTCGGGGGGGAGACGGGCAGCGACCTCTTCGCCCCCCTCCGGGGAGGGGTGGATGCATGGTGGACGAAGTATCCCGCCACGACGCCATGACGCGCCGAGCCCGGCCGCCCACCGGCCGGGCACGGCCCGCACCGACAGACAGCCCGCGCGGGCCCGAAGCCGTCTAGAATCCCCGCCCGCTCATGCCCCTCGTGCCTCCCGCCCCCATCCCCACGCACACCGTCGTCGCCGCGCGGGCGCAGGGAGAGCGGCTGTCCGCGCAGCGCTTCCACCTGGTGCTGCTGGACACCGAGCGCGCCGGCACCGTGTACCCGCTCGCCACCGAGGACCTGCGCGTCGGCAAGGCCACCGACAACGACGTCGTCATCGACCACCCCACCGTCAGCCGCAACCACCTGGTGGTGCGCCGCCAGGGCGACCGCTTCCTCGTCCAGGACCTGGGCTCCACCAACGGCACGTTCCTCGACGGCGCCCAGGTGCGCGAGGCCTACCTGCGCCCCGGCGCCCTCCTGGAAGTGGGCGACGTGCGCCTGCGCTTCAGCCCGCAGATGACCCCCGTGCAGGTGGAGCCCACCGCCGAGGACCGGCTGGGCGACCTCGTGGGCCGCAGCGTGCCCATGCGGCAGATCTTCGCGCTCCTCCAGCGCATCGCCCCCACGGACTCCACCGTGCTGCTGGTGGGCGAGACGGGCTCCGGCAAGGGCGCGGGCGCCAAGGCCATCCACAAGCTGAGCCCCCGCGCCGCCGGGCCCCTGGTCGTCTTCGACTGCGCGAGCGTGTCCGACTCGCTCATCGAATCCGAGCTGTTCGGCCACGAGAAGGGCGCCTTCACCGGCGCGGTGGGCCAGCGCATCGGCTGCCTGGAGCGCGCCCACGGCGGCACCCTCTTCCTGGACGAGATCGACGACCTCGCCCTGGACCTCCAGCCCAAGCTCCTGCGCGCCATCGAGGACCGCGAGTTCCGCCGCCTGGGCTCCTCGTCGCCCATCTCCTTCGACGCGCGCATCATCGTGGCCAGCAAGAAGGACCTGTGGGCGGAGACGCAGGCGGGCCGCTTCCGCGAGGACCTCTACTTCCGCCTGTCTGTCTTCACCGTCAGCCTGCCGCCCCTGCGCGACCGCAAGGAGGACATCCCGCTGCTCGTGGACGCCTTCGCGGGCGAGGGCCTGTGGCCCCGGCTGCCGGAGAAGATCCAGGAGCAGTTCCTGGGGCACACCTGGCCGGGCAACGTGCGCGAGCTGCGCAACGCCCTGGAGCGCGCCCGGCACATGGTGGACATCCCGGGGCTCGCCGGGGACAACCTCCTGCGCGAGTTCACCCGCGACGTGCCCACCCCCGCCGGCGACTTCCTGCCGGTGGAGTTCACCGGGCCCTTCAAGGTGTGCAAGGACGAGCTCGTCCGCGCCTTCGAGCGCGAGTACCTCACCCGCCTCCTGGGCCGCGCCCGCGGCAACATCGCCCGCGCCGCCCGCGAGGCGGAGCTGGACCGCAAGCACCTCTATTCGCTCCTGCACAAGTACGGGCTCGTTCAGAGCGAGCCGGACTGAGCCTTCGTGGCATGGTGGTGGCCGCTTTCACGCGGTCCCCATTCCCCAGGAGGGCTTCATGCAGATGCGTCCGTCCCGTTGGCTCGGCGTGCTGTGCGCGGGTGTCCTGATGGTGCACGCCACGGGCTGCTTCGGCTCGTTCAAGCTCACGCAGAAGATCTGGCAGTTCAACAAGGGCGTCTCCGGCAACAAGTTCGTCCAGTGGCTGGTGTTCCTCGTCTTCGTCGTGGTGCCCGTCTATGAAATCGGCACGCTGGTGGACGCGCTCGTCGTCAACAGCATCGAGTTCTGGACCGGCGGCAACCCGGTGAGCAGCGTGGAGGGCGAGGACCCGGGCACGCGCCTCGTGAGGCTGAGCCCCACGGACACGCTGAAGATGTCCCGCGACGCGGAGTCCGGCGTCATGCGGCTGGAGTTGCGGCGCGAGGGCCAGGAGCCCCTGGTGCGCTACTTCGAGCCGCTGGAGGACGGCCTGGTCGCGCGCGACGAGGCGGGCGCCCTGCTCCTCCGCGCCCAGGGCCAGGCGGACGGCGCGGTGAAGGTGACGGACGCCCGCGGCGCCACCGTGACGGTGCACGCGCGGGACGCCGTGGACACCGCGCGCCAGCTCTTCCTGGACGGCGGCGCGCCGGCGCTCGCGCAGTTCGCCACGCACCAGGGACAGCTCTCCCAGGGCCTGGCCTCGCTCGACGCCTGCACGCCGTGAGGCGAAGCCCCCGAGGCTTCCGGCGCGACCCACCGGAAGCCCTGGGGGGCGTCAGGGCGCGGGCTCGTCGACCACCACGTCGCCCAGGTCCGGGCCGAAGCCCGCGTCGAGCGCCTCGGACTTGAACGTCCCCTCCATGCTGCGCCCCGCGCCGTAGCCGTCGCCCTTCTTGAACGACAGGGAGAAGTCCCCGCGCGTGAGCTCGCCCGGGTTGCCGCCCTCGTCCAGCACCAGGTCGCCGCGCTCCACCTGGGTGAAGACGCGCGCCGGCTCGCCCGCGGCCACGTGCACCACCGCCGCGCGGTCCCGGCCGGACGGCGTGGTGCCGCCCAGCGGCACCTTCGTGCCCGGCTTCAGGTCCACGCCCTCCGTGTCCACCGTGAGCCGCGCCACCAGGTCCACGTCCAGGCCGTTGTTGCGGAAGTAGCTCACCTGGAGCGCCTCCGGGTTGCGGCGGATCTCCACCCTGGACACGTCCGTGACGGGGAACAGCTCCGACACGCTGCCGGACAGCTCGTTGTCGCCCCGGCACGCGACGGCGCCCGCGCCGCAGAGCAGGCCCGCCAGCCCCAGCGCCGCCACGGCGCGTCCCGCGAGGCTCACCGCTCCACCGCCAGCGTCAGGGCCTGCGTGCCGCCCGCGCGGTAGAGCACCACCCGCTGGCCCGTGGACAGGAACGCCAGCTTCGGCGACCAGCCGCCCGCCGTGTCCACCGTCACCTCGCGCCACTGGTCCTCCACGCGCGTGGCGATGATCAGCGCGTCGTCCGAAGGCGAGCAGCTGCCCTCGTTGCGCCCGGCCTCCAGCGAGCAGACGTGGAACGCGATGGACGGGTCGTGCGTCTTCGGGTCGAACGCCAGCGACGGGTACCAGCCGCCAGAGCCCGTCTGGTACACGGGGTCCGGCGTGGTCCAGTCCCCCGCCGCCGCGCACTTCGTCCCCGTCGTGCCCGCGCAGGTGATGAGCGTGAGCCGGCTGTTGGAGCGGTCCACCACCGCGACGCCCAGGCCCGCCACCGGGTCATACGCCAGCGACGCGCCCAGCATCGTGTCCCCCACCGCCTGCACCTGCGTGGGCGGCGTCCACGTCGCGCCGTCCGCGTTGCGACGCTGGAAGTACACGTTCGCGCCCTTCGCGTCCGCGGCCCCGAAGGCCTGGTCGTAGACGAGCACGGGCTGCTCACCCGCCATGATCATCTGGAGCCGGCCGCCGTACGCGGTCTTCTGGTCGCCGCCCGAGGCCACCACCCGGTGCTGCCACGCCGTGGGGCCGCCGCTGGCCAGCTCCACGTCGCTGCCCGCCCAGTCCTGCTGCGGGAACTGCCCGTTGTGTCCGTCGCGGTAGACGACCAGCGCCTGGCTGCCGCTGAAGACGATGGAGGGGTTCAACCCCACCAGGTAGCCGGTGTCGCTCACCGGATTGCCCGCCACGGCCTCGTCGCCCTTCGTCACGGCGATGCGCTCGGTCCAGGTGCCGCTCGCGTCGCGGTAGGACACCGCGAGGTCGCTCTGGAGCCAGTAGACGGAGTCGTCACTGCCGCCGCCCAGGTAGCTCACCGCCGGCTGCCCGGACGGGCTGAACGCCAGCGACACGCCGTACATGCGCTGCACGGTGGCGATCTTCTCCGCCGTCGCCTGCACCTGGCCGTCCTGCACCTCGCGGTAGCGCAGCTCGAAGTCCTTGTCGTTCACCTTCACGAAGTACGCGATGCCGATGCGGTCGTTCGGGCCCACCGCCATCGCGATGTTGGAGATGGCCGGCTGCTCGCTCGGCGCCGTGTCCACCGTCAGCCGCACGAAGGGCGTCTCCGTCGTCCCGCCATCGTCCTGCGGCTTCGAGCCCGCGTCCGGGTTGGCCGGCTTGCCGCCGCCACATCCCAGCGCCAGCGCCGCCCCCAGTAGCCACGCGTGCCGTTTCATGCGGTTCTTCTCCTTGGTCCAGTCGGCCGGGTTGAGGGCGCCATCCTATGTCAGCCGCGCGCGTTGTCCGTCACGCCTCACGGTGCATTCGTGTCGCACGCGCGCGGTGGGCGGACAGCCGACCCCGGCCCCACCTCCGGTGCCGTGAAACACACGCACCTGGGTTAGGCTCGCACGCCATGGCTCGCGCGCGTTCGCTCCCCCCGAAGCTGTCCCGGCGCACCTTCATCCAGCGGCTCACCTTCTTCGGCGGTGGCGTCGTGCTGCTGGGCGGCGCCGCGTGTAAACGTTCGAAGGAGGCGGAAGCGCCCAAGCCGGCCGGGCCCACGGGCACCACCGCCGCCGGGCAGGCGCTGCGCACCTTCTCCGCCTTCGAGTACGCCGTCGTCGCCGCGGCCACGGAGCGGCTCCTCCCCCGCGACGAGGACCCGGGCGCCCAGGACGCGGACGTGGCGCTCTACATCGACCGCATCCTGGAGACGCAGGGGCTGGGGTCCATGCACCGCGACTTCCTCCAGGGCCTGTCCGCGCTGGAGCGCCGCGCGCAGCGCATGTTCCAGAAGGGCTTCGCGCAGGCCACGCCCGCCCAGCAGGACGAGCTGCTCGGCATCTTCAAGGACAGCCCGGCCGGCAGCGGCGAGGCCCACTTCTACGAGCTGCTGATGACGCTCAGCCTGGAGGGCTTCCTGGGCGACCCGTCCTACGGCGGCAACAAGGGCCGCGTGGGCTGGCGCCTGATGGGCTTCGACACCGTGGGCACGCTCGCCATGGCGCCCCCGGAGGGCTACGACGGGCCCCGGTGCCTGCGCGAGTGCGGAGGCCACCACCCGTGAGCCGGCCCTCCGTGGACGTGTGCATCGTGGGCAGCGGCGCGGGCGGGGCGCCGCTCGCGCTGGAGCTGGGGCGCGCGGGCTTCAAGGTCGTGGTGCTGGAGAAGGGCCGCCACTACCAGCCCAAGGACTTCGTCCACGACGAGATCCTCAACAGCCGCCGCAACTTCTTCATGCCGCTGCCGTGGGAGGAGCCGCACCTGGTGCGCCAGGGCGCGAAGGGCCGCTACGAGCGCAGCAACGCCGCGTGGACCGCCAACTGCGTGGGCGGCGGCACGGTGCACATGAGCGGCTTCTTCTACCGCCTCAAGCCGGTGGACTTCCGCCTGCGCTCCACGCTGGGCGCCGTGCCCGGCACCACCGTGGCGGACTGGCCCATCTCCTACGAGGAGCTGGCCCCCTTCTACGACAAGGCGGAGGCCGAGCTGGGCGTGTCCGGCCAGGCCGTCCCCCACCCCTTCGCCGAGCCCCGCCGCGGCCCCTACCCGCTGCCGCCCCTGGACGTGCACCCGGTGGCGTCCGAGCTCGACAAGGTGTGCGCGGCCCTGGGCTGGCACGCGCTGCCCACCGCGCGCGGCATCCTCAGCAAGGCCTACCAGGGCCGCGCGCCGTGCGCCTACTGCGCGCTGTGCGGCAGCTACGGCTGCGAGACGGGCGCCAAGAGCAGCACGCTCGCGAGCCTCATCCCCAACGCCCTCGCCACCGGCAACGTGGAGGTGCGCCCGGGCTGCATGGCGCGCTCCATTGAAGTGGACAAGCAGGGCCGCGCGAAGAGCGTGGTGTACCTGGACCCGGAGGGCGTCACCCAGGAGCAGCCCGCGAAGGTCATCATCGCCTCCGCCACCGCCGTGGAGAGCGCGCGCCTGCTGCTCAACTCCACCTCCAGCCGCTTCCCCAACGGGCTCGCCAACGGCAGCGGGCTCGTGGGCAGGAACCTCCTCTTCAGCTCCTTCGGCGGCTCGCGGGCGCACTTCCGCGTGTCCAGGCAGAAGGCCGCGCGGCCGTGGCTCACGGACCCGGCGCCCTTCGTCAACCGCAGCCTCCAGGACTTCTACCTGATGCCGGACGCGCGCCACGGCTTCCGCAAGGGCGGCACGCTGGGCTTCATGTGGGCGCACCCCAACCCCATCTACGCGGCGGTGGGCCTGGCGGGCAGCGGCAAGGCCGGCGTGTTCGGCAAGGAGCTGAAGGACCGCATGCGCGCGTACCGCGACTCGCGCATCCTCGAGTTCGAGGTCTACGCGGAGTTCCTCCCCACGCCCGGCACCTCCGTCACCGTGGAGCCCGGGGTGAAGGACAAGTACGGCATCCCCGTGGCCGCCATCACCCTGGACCGGCACCCGGCGGACTTCGCCGCCACGCGCTTCCTGGTGGAGCGCGGCGAGGAGGTGCTGCTGCGCCTGGACCCGGACCGCGTGGAGCGCGTGGGCACGCAGGGGGAGACGACCATCCTCCAGCACGGCACCTGCCGCTTCGGCGACGACCCGGCGGCCTCCGTGCTGGACAAGCACTGCCGCGCGCACGAGGTGCCCAACCTCTACGTGGTGGACGGCAGCTTCATGCCCACCGGCGGCAGCGTGCCCTCCACGCTCACCATCGCGGCCAACAGCTTCCGCGTGGCGGACCACCTGGTGCGCACGCTGAAGGGCTGAGGCGCGGCGCCGCCCGCTACTGGATGCGCAGCGGCGTCACGTCCACCTTCACCACGTAGCGCGCCTGCATGTCGGAGTCGAACTCCACCAGGTGGTCGCCCACGCCGGTGACGTCCGCCTGCTGCGTGAAGATGCCGAACTTCTCCATCTGGTCCAGCGCCGCGCGGCCCGTGGATGCCTTGCGCTGCCGCGCGCGGCAGCCCTCCTCGTGCACGGTGATGGCCGTCTCCTCGCCCGCCGCCGTCACGTCCTCCAGGTAGAAGCTGACCTTGAGGGTGGAGGCCTCCGGCACGCGCACCAGCACCTTGCCGCGGCCGGGGAAGCGCCCCTCGGAGTAGCTCTCCGGCCCGAGGATGCAGCCCGCGTATTCACCGCACACGGGCCAGGACGCGTTGCAGGTGTCCAACACGCGCGCGCCGATGAAGTCCTCGCGCGAGCCGCCGCACGCGAACAGCATCAATCCCATCACCGCGCCCGCCAGTCGCGAGACCTTCCGTGTTACAACACCAGACATTCTTCTGAACCTCACCGAGGAGTGGATGTCCATGCGCCTGCGCAACCTGTGGCTGCCCCTCACCATCATCGCCCTGGCGGGCTGCGGGGACCAATCCGAGGACCTGCCCGACACGCCGCAGCTCATCATCGACCGCACGGAGCTGAGCTTCGACACGGAGTTCTCCGCGGGGACCTACGTGGGAGCGACGACCTTCAACACGCTCTACATCGAGAACCGCGGCCTCCAGACGCTGGAGCTCAACGAGGCCTCCCTCTCCGGCCCCAGCGTCTTCACCATGAAGAAGCCGGAGACCTGGCCGGAGAACGGCCCCATGAAGCTGGAGACCTACCAGCGCACCTTCATCGAGGTCGCCTTCAAGCCCAACGCCGCCGAGGACTTCACCGGCACCCTCACCCTCAAGTCCAACGCCGCCAACGGCGAGACGCGCGAGCTGGCGCTCAAGGGCAAGGGCGTCGAGGCGCCGTAGTCCCGGCGGCGCCCCCGGAGGCGGCGGAGGCGTGGAGCCCCGCCGCCCGCCCGGCGCGGCTACCGGGTGAACTGGCAACCGCCCACCCACGTGCCGCCATCCTGCGCGGGCGCCGGGCACGACGTGGGCGCGCCTCCATCCGCCGCCGTGTAGCTGCGCGGGTAGTCGCCGTAGGCGGTGCGCAGCGTGTAGCCCACCGGGGTGTAGTCCGTGCGCTCGGTGGCGCTCACCGCCACCTTGAGCGTGCCGCCCTGGATGAAGCGCCGCTCCAGGCAGGAGCACGCGTAGGGCGCCACCGTGACGCGCGTGGTGGTGGCCGTCTTCTCCAACTGGTACAGCGCCTGGTAGCTGCTGAGCGGCGCGCTCGCGGAGGTGTGCCACGCGCGCATCACCGAGGCGCTGTACGCCAGCGTCAGCGCGCCGCCCGTGCTGGTGGTCGTCACCGGCGCGCAGGGGCCGGTGCCGCCGTCCGTGGAGGTGCCGTCGCAGAAGGTCAGGTCCAGCGCCAGCCCGTGCGGCGTGCCGCCGTCGGGCAGGTTGTCCACCTCCCACTGCACCAGCCACGCCGCGTCCTCCGGCGCGCTCAGCGAGGGCAGCTGGTACTGGAAGGTGTCCGTGTCGGAGGGCACCGCGTCGTAGTCCGTGGGGCCGCGCACGCCCAGGCCCGTGGCGCGGTCGTTGCCGCGCAGCCGGCCGTGGCCGTAGGACAGCTGGCCCTTCGCCTCGAAGGTGGCGTTGCCCGGCGCCGGCAGGTCGCCCGTGCCCACGCCGCCGAGCGTCTTGGCGCGCGGCTGCTCCACGCCCCCGCTGTAGGCGGCGACCTCCTCCGCGTCGTCGTCGTCCCAGGACACCTCCAGCCGGTAGTCGCGGTCATCCGCCCAGTTGTTGCCGTCGTCCTGCACCACGAAGTGGTACGTCACCGTCGCGGCGTGCGCCGGCACCGGCAGCGCGCCCTGGAAGTTGCTCAGGTTGGGGAAGCGCGCGGGGTCCGCCTCCTCGCGCAGCGACTGGATGCAGAGCACGGCCTCCGCGTTGTTGCAGTACGCCTGCACCAGCCCCGGCGCGTCGGGGAACTCGCGCACGTCGCGCGGGCACACCGTGGCGTCGCTGGTGCAGGTGGCGCGCTGCTCCGCGGTGACGGACGTGCTCACCGTGGTGAACACCAGCACCTGCCGGTCCGCCAGCTGCCCCAGGGGCAGGGGCAGCGGGTCGAAGCGGGTCGTCGTGGGCACCTCCACCAGCCGGTAGCGCAGCACGCTGGGCTTCGCGTACACGGGCAGCGTCAGCGCGTACCAGTCGCGGTCGGACACGTAGCCCAGGCGGCCGGTGAAGGCCGTGGACGTCCCCGGCGAGCCCACCAGGCTGCGCGCGAACGCCCGAGCGTAGGCGTCGTTGTCCCCGGACTGATCATTGGGGTCCGCCTCGTCCACCACGCGCACCTCCACCTCGTAGGGCTGGCGCAGGTCGCCCGCGGGCACGGGATCATTAGTCCCCCGGTAGCCCTTCACCACCAGGGTCCAGGTGCCCGGCAGCTTCACCTTGCGCGCGGTGGCCAGCACGCCCGGGTGCACCTTGGGCAGCACGCTGCCCTCCGACTCCTTGTCCGTGCCGTTGGGGCGCAGCAGCTCGTAGGACAGGCGGTAGTTGGGCACGAAGCCCTGGTCCGGCGCGGTGATGCGCACGTAGGCGACCTTCCCCTCCGGCAGCGGGAAGCTGAAGCGGTCCACGTCGTTGTCCGTGGCCAGGTAGCCCTTCGCGGTGCCCACCTGCACGGCCCCCTGCGCCGCCAGCGCGATGGGCGTGGGCGTGACGTCGTTGGGCTCGTTCGCGTCCGGGTTCTCCAACAGCTCCACGGTGAGGCGGTAGGCGTTGCGCGCGTCGTAGTTGGGGCGCGCGGGGTTCGTGGGCGCGTCGCGCACCACGACGATGAGCTGCGTGTCCGGCGTGCCGTACGGCAGGATGAGGTCCACCGGCGTCGGGGCGCCCGCGCCGTGCTGGTCCGACTTCGCCGCCAGCGCCGTGTTCTTGTCCTTCTCCATCACCGTGACGGACAGGTTCACCGGCGTGCTGGACGCCAGGTACGTGCCGGTGACGTGCACCAGCGTGCGCGCGTTGGCGGAGGCCGGGACGCGGATGCTGTACCAGTCCTCGTCCCCAGCCTTCACGTCGCCGGTGAGCGCCAGGAAGCGCTCCAGCGGCACGCCGGGCTTCAGCTCGCAGTCCGCGTTGGACAGGGCCTCCTCGCGGCTGTTGCAGAGGTCCTCCACCACGGCCGTGCCGGCGTCCGGCGTGTCGTCCCCGCCGGAGGAACAGGCGGCCAGGAGCAGGAGCGCGAGCGGGAGCAGTCGGGTGCGGAGGCGCATGGGGGACTCGTGAGGAGGCATCAGGGGACGGGCGAGAGGGTCGGGGCGACGCCGGGGCAGCCGTCCACGAAGTCCTCGGGGTTCACGCGGACGACGCCGTCCGGCGGCGACTTGATGCCGCCCACCGGGTAGCGCACGGAGTCCACGCGGAAGGTGCGCACCAGCGTGCGCGCGGTGGGGTCGTCCGCGGGCAGCATGGACACGGAGAGGTAGATGTCGTTGTAGCCCGCGCCGCGCTGCACGGTGCCGGCGTCCACGCCCCCGTCCACGCCGCCGTCGGCGATCATCGCGACGGTGGGCGCCAGCAGCACGTTGTCCACGCGGAAGCGGTAGCACTGGCGGCCGTCCGCATCCACCGGGCCGTCCGCCTCCAGGCTGTAGCGGTACGCGTCCGAGGCCAGGTTCGCGGTGTCCACCTGGAGGGGCCGCATGTGCATGCGCAGCTCGCTGCGGTTGGTGAGGCCGTCCGTGTCCGGGTCCTCGTCCAGGTCCTTGCTGGAGCCCTGGGTGCCGCCGCGCCACTCCATGCCGTCCGGGATGCCGTCGCCGTCGCTGTCCTGGAGCGTGGCGTTGGTGCCGATGAACTGCTCGTCGCAGTCCAGGAGGCCGTCGCAGTCGGTGTCCACGCCGCGCAGCGCGGGCGGACAGCCCTTGTCCAGGCCGCCGCCGTCCGGCAGCGCCACCTGGGTGGGATTGAAGTCCACGCCGCGGTCGCGGAAGTACACCTCCACGCCGTCGCTGAAGCCGTCGCCGTCCGTGTCGCGCAGGTTGGGGTTCGTGCCCAGCTCGTACTCGCGCGCGTCGGTGAGGCCGTCGCCGTCGGTGTCCGCCTCGTCCAGCGGGCTGCCCGGCGGCGCGGAGAAGTTGGAGGCCACGAACTCCTTCACGACGAAGGCGCGGCGCACCTGGCCGAACTGGAAGTTGAGGAAGTTGATGGGCTCGTTGTTGCGGAAGTCGCGGAAGTTGCCGCCGCCCAGCGTGGCCATCTTCTCCAGGCGGTCCGCGTTCTGGTTGATGATGAGCAGCGGGCAGCCGCCGTCGCCGAAGCCGCCGTCCTCCGCCACCAGGTCGCACACGGACGGCACGGGCTGGATGGGGTTGAAGACGTGCACGGTGTTGAAGCGCACGTCCTCCACCAGGTCGCGCAGCTGGCGGATGCGCACCACCGCGTCGCCGCGGATGAGCTCGTCGTCCTGGTCGTTGGTGGGCTTGCCGTCCGACAGGAAGATGACCGAGTAGCGCGCCTGCGCCAGCGCGTCACTTCCGCTGGGCTGCTGCCGCGCCCGCGCGATGTCCGTGTTGATGAGCGAGTAGATGTCCGACAGCGGCTTGACGAAGTCCGTCGAGTCCCGGTTCGGCGACGTGTCCGTGTTGCGGAAGGTGAGCAGCTTCTCCGTGAGGATGGCCTTCGCGGTGGCGTCCAGCTTCGACACCTGCACGAAGCCGTCCTCCAGCGGCGGCCCGGGGTTCTGCGTGAGGAACGCCGTGGTGCTGCCCGCGAAGAGCATCACCGCGATGGAGACCTCGTCGTCCTGCGGGAGGTTCTCGATCAGGTCCACCAGCGCCGTCGCGCGCGTGCCGTCCGGGTCGCTCACGCGCATGGACTGGCTGGCGTCCATGGCGACGATGATCTTGATGGGCCGGATGACCTCGTTCGCGCCCAGGGTGCAGAAGCGCCCGTCCAGCGACACGGCCCGGTCCGCGGGCACCTCCGTGTCGCGGCGCGGGTCGTAGAGGTACGTATCCGTACAGGCCACCACCACGGCGAGCCCCACCAGGGTGAGGATCCACCAACGTCCCGCGCGGCTCACGGCGACGCGCCTCCCTGCGACGGCGACACGCCGACGCAACTGCCCTGGGTCCTCCAGGGGTCCGCCAGTTGATCCGGCCGGCGGAAGTCACCGTCCTCCATGGCCAGGTCCGGCCCCAGCGGCACGCGCACGCTGGGCGGCGCGTACTGGGCCCACGCGCACGCGGTGCGCCAGACGCCGTAGTCCGTGGCCACGCCGCTCTCCGGCGCCTCCGCGAACCACACCTTGAAGAGGTTGTAGCCCTGCTTCACGCCCGAGCGGTCCGGCGGCGTCACCAGCTGCAGGTTGGACACGGTGAAGTCGTAGCAGACGCCGTCCGTGTCGTTGCCGCCCTCGACCTTCTTCACCTCGTACTGGATGCCGTACTTGTCGTGGAAGAGCCGGTCGCGCCGCGTGGGGTCGCTGCCCGCCTTCAGCTCCTCGTCATCCGGGATGCCGTCGCCGTCGGTGTCCAGGCCGGCCACGTTGGACTGGAGCGGGTTCAGGCCGTACTTCGCCTCCAGCCCGTCCGGCGCGCCGTCGCCGTCGCTGTCCACGATGCCCTGGCGCGTCTTGAGGTAGTCCTCGGCGAACTGCGACAGCCCGTCCCCGTCCGTGTCGCGGCAGACGCAGTCGGGCGTCAGCGGGGACTGCGGGTCGCAGCCGCGCGCGTCCAGGTCGTTGCCCGGCTTGAAGCCCTGGTCCATGCGCCGGTACTCGAAGCCGTCGCTCAGGCAGTCCCCGTCGCTGTCGAGGGTGAAGGGGTTCGTCTTCAGCGTGAAGCTGTTGTCCAGCGAGTCCGGGACGCCGTCGCCGTCGCTGTCCAGCACGCGGCCGTCATCCCCCGGCGCGGAGCTCAGCGGCTCCACCAGCAGCGTCTTCATCACGTTGGGCGACGCGAACGACGAGTAGTCCAGCGCGCCCAGGCCCAGCTCGGAGATCTCCGCCGTGTCGCTGAACTCCTGGTAGACGCCGTTGCCCATCTCCGCGAAGCGCTTGAGCAGGTACGAGGCGATCTTCTTCGCCGCGGCCGGGTACTGAGCCTCCGGGACGCCCGGGTAGGTGCCGTAGATGTCCTGGCAGATGGGGCCGCAGGCGCGCACGGCCTCCTCGTTGAAGAGCAGCACCGTGTGCATGCGCACGTCGCCCACGTTGTACTGCGTCTTCAGCTCCATCAGCCTGCGCACGTAGCTGAAGAGCTGGTAGTTCTGGTTGCGGTCCGTGCCCACCTCGAAGCCGTTGATGGCGTCGGTGGTGCTGGTGGCGTTGCAGAAGCTGGAGATGGAGTCGCGCCAGGTGAGGTCCGGCGTGTCCGGCCCCGCGTAGACGGACAGGTCGTCGTTGGCGGAGCAGCGCGGGTACGGCGTGCCGTCCGTGAGGAACACGACGACGTAGCGCGTGCGCGGCAAGAGCTCCGGCGTGGACTGGGACACCGCTTCAATGTCGCTGGCGATGAGGCTGTACGCGTAGCTGAGCGCGCCCTGGTAGTCCGTGCCCTTGCCCAGCTGGGACTGGAGCCCCTCGATGTAGCTGTTGATGTTGCCCGGCGGCGCGAAGCGGTCTCCCGTGGAGGCCGGCGGCCAGGTGTTCTTCACGTTCGTCTCGAACGGGGCGATGGCGATGCTGATGTTGCCCTGGCGCGCGTCGTTGATGCGCTTGAAGCCACTCACCAGGTTCTTCAGCGCGCGCACGCGCGCGGGCTCGGTGACGCCCGGCGGGATGATGGCCTGCACCTCCGCGCGCTCGCAGAAGCCGCTGCCCTCCTGCGAGCCCGGCGGATCCGACACGCACATGCTGCCGGACTCGTCCACGACGAGCACCACCTTCACCGGGAAGCCGGTGGGGTTCGCCGGACGCGTGCACACCCGTCCGGTGAGCGTCAGCCGGTCATCCATCTGGGACTGCTCCTGGGCGCGCGGCTCCAGGAGCGTGTCGGAGCAGGACAGCACACCCAGGGCCAGGAGGCCGGTCGCAAGGAGCGGGACGACGAGCAGACGGCGCATGCGATGCGGGCCTCCTGGCATGGGGGACATCCTTCTTACGCCTTCTTGCGGCGGCGCAGCAGCAGGCCGAGCACGCCAGCGCCCAGGGCCGCGGCGCTGCCACCCGCCGGCAGCGACGTGCAGCCGCCGCCGTCGGAGTCCTGCTCGCCCACCTTCAGGAAGAGGCTGGACACGGAGGTGCGCTGGTCGGGGAACACGCGGTCCGCGAAGGCCAGGCGCGTGGACACCTGCAGCTCGTACTCACCCTCCTTGTCCGGCTGGAAGTTGGGCACGCTGCCGTCCACGTACTGGTACTCCCAGTGGCGGCTGTAGGTGACGGCGCCCTTGGGGTTCTCCACCACCGCGGTGGAGCCGGAGGGACGCTTCACCACCGTCCACGTGTACTCGATGGCCGCGCCGTTGCGGTTGGCGAACAGGGGCGGGCGCACGGAGATGCCCGTCTTCTCCACGCTCAGCACCCCGCCCGTGCCCACGCTGAAGGGCGACTTCGGGTCGAGGCAGTCGTTGGGGTTGTCCTTGTTGAGCACCACGCAGTAGCGCGTGTCGCACGCGTCGCCGATGCCGTCGCCGTCGTCATCCGCCTGGTCGCGGTTGGCCACCAGCGGGCAGTTGTCCACGTCGTTGAGCACGGAGTCGTTGTCCCGGTCCGGGTCGCACGCGTCGCCGATGCCGTCCGCGTCCGCGTCCTTCTGGTCCGGGTTGGACAGGCCGGGGCAGTTGTCCAGGTTGTCGGAGATGTTGTCGCCGTCCGCGTCCACGCGGCACAGGCTCACGTCCGCCGGCAGCTCCTGGTCCGGGTTGGCGATGAGCGGGCAGTTGTCCTCGCCGTCCTTGTACCCGTCGTTGTCGTCGTCATCGTCGCAGACGTCGCCAATGCCATCCTGGTCGTTGTCCGCCTGGTTGGCGTTGGGGATGGTGGGGCAGTTGTCCTCGCCGTCCGGCTTGCCGTCGTTGTCGTCGTCCGGGTCGCACGCGTCGCCGATGCCGTCGCCATCCCCGTCCAGCTGGTTGGCGTTGGCAACGGTCGGGCAGTTGTCGCAGGCGGAGCCAACGCCGTCACTGTCAGGCATGTCGTCCTGGTCGCGGTTGGACGTGAACGGGCAGTTGTCCTTGTCGTCCGCCTTGCCGTCGCCGTCCGCGTCGTCCGTGTACGACAGCGTCTTGCCGTCGTCCGTGTACGCCACCCAGATGGAACAGCCGCAGCCACAACCGCAGCCGCCGCCCTCCTCCTTGGGGCGACCGCACTCGTCTCCGAGGCACTCCGGGTTGTCCGGGTTCTGCTCCTGGGCCTGCACGGTGCGGGGGCTCAGCACCAGGAAGGCGCCGAGCGCCAGCATGGGGGCAATGCGACCGATAGTCATGGTGACTCCTTTCACAACCCCCCGCCCTAGCAAGAGGCGATCCCGCGTCTGTAGGAGTTTCAGGGTCAGGAACTTCAAGGGCTTGCGCGTTCGGAAGGGGCTGCTACAGGAAGGGTGTGGGGGGGACACCCCATTGAGACTGTGGGGGACACCCCACGCCCGGGGCCGGGCTCAGGTGCCCACGATGAAGTCATTGGAGACGAGGGGGACCATGCCCGCGGGGGTGCGGCCGGTGGCGGGGTCGTAGTGCATCTCCTGGATGAAGAGGGAGCCCACGCCGGCGCCGCGCGGATCATTGTCCCGGCCCACCTGGAGGTAGAGGTAGACCTCGTTGGTGCCCGCAGGGATCACCTCACCGGGGATGAGCGGGTGGGGGCGCTCCAGGGTGGGGACCAGGGAGACGTTCTCCACGCGGGTGCGGTAGCAGGCGCGGTCGCTGGTGGCGGTGGGGGGCAGCGGGACGATGGAGTAGCCGTAGCCGCGCTCGCGGTGGAAGTCGAGGTCGGCGCTGAGCGGGTCGCCGTGGGCCTCCACCTCCTCCACGTTGGAGAGGCCGTCGCGGTCGCTGTCGAGCAGGTCCTCGGCGACGAGCGGGTTCGTCTGGGACAGGGCCTCCACGAGGTCCGGCAGGCCGTCGCCGTCGGTGTCGCCCACGCAGGGGTCGGTGCCGAGCACGCGCTCCTCGCAGTCGTTGAGCCGGTCGCCGTCGGTGTCCTGCACCACGCTGCAGCCGTTGATGACGTCCACGGCGAGCGGGTCCAGGCCCATGCGCAGCTCGACGCCGTCCATCAGGCCGTCCTGGTCGGTGTCCGGGGAGGTGGGGTCCAGGCCCAGGGCGCGCTCGTCGTCGTCGCCCACGCCGTCGCCGTCGCTGTCGGTGAACATCTGGCCGTTGCGCACCTGCACGTTGCGGTTGAAGGCGAGGAAGCGCTTGAGCTTGAGCGCGTTGTCGAGCGCGCCGTAGTCCAGCCGCGCGAGCGCGTTGGGCAGGCCCGGGAAGTCCGTCTCCACCGGCGCGCTGCCGCCCGCGTTGGCGATGGCGGCCACCTGGAGGCGGGCGACGGCGTCCGGCACGTCGCCGCGGACGTAGACGGGCTGCACGCTGACGCCGCCCGCGCCCAGCTGCTCCACCAGGCCCTTGAGCTCGCCCACCACGGCGGTCAGCTCGCACTGGCTGCACGCGGCGTTGCACTGGGTCTGGGCTTCGGGGGTCGTGTTGCAGCCGGCGGCCTGGGACAGCGCGGTGCAGCGGCTGTCGATGCCGATGTTGTACGCCGGGTTGTCACAGCTCACGTCGGCGCTGCGGATGACGGGCGCGACCACGTAGCGCGTGCGCGCGACCTCGCCCTTGCAGGAGGCCTGCATGTCGCCGGACAGGAGGCTCTTGGACAGCCGCAGCGCGGAGCGGATGCTGATGGGCCCCTGCTGCTGGTAGCTGGCGTAGCGGGGCAGGACGGACTGGAAGGCGGCCGCGTCCGTGAAGCTTCCCTGCAGGCCGGTGGCCACCGAGTGGAAGGCCACGAGCCCGAAGCGCACCTGCGGCCCGGTGAAGCGCGAGGTGAGCGTGGTGAGGCCGTCCACCGCGTAGCCCACCACCTCCGGCTCGACGCCGGTGCCGCCCTGGAGCGCGAACACGACCTTCACGGGGAACGCGTCGCCGGTGGCCTCCGGCACGCAGAGGTCGCCCTCGAAGTTGACGCGGTCCTTCGTGCCGCCCGCGCGGTCATCAATCGAATAGAGCCCCGAGTCGGTGCACGACAGGCACAGCGTTGAAAGCAGGAGCCAGGCGACCCGGGGGGAGGAACGCATCCGTCGGATTGTAGACCTCAGCTCCCCCACCCGACGCAAGCAACCCGCGGAACGGCCCCTCGCGAGGGCATGGACCCAGGTCCAACGGGCCGCCCCCATGGAGGCGAAGAAAGGCTGCCGCCAGCCAGGCTGGAATGTCCACATCCTCCCTGGAAACAACCGGCAACAAAATCCTGGTCTTGCCGGGATGGTTCCGATTCCAGGGAGGGGAAAGACATTGCCCATGCAGTCCTCCAAACCCCAAGGAGCAAGGCCATGAAGAAGACGCACATGAAGGTCGGTGGGACCGTGGCGATGTTCGTGCTGGCGCTGGGCGCGACGGGTGCGATGGCGAACAACCGCGAGGTCAAGAGCCACGACCCGCGCATGGCGGTGTCGATGGAAGAGGTCGTGCTGGTGTCGAAGACGGGCCCGCTGGCGGGTGGCTCTGGCGGCGGCAGCGGCGGCGGCAACTGCGGCATCCTCAGCAACATCCTCGGTGGCGGCAACATCCTCGGCAACACCACGGGTAACCTGCTGGGCCTCTTCACCGGCGGCGGCAGCGTGACCGGCAACTGCAACTGAGGCCATCCGAAGTCACGACCCCCTGAAGCAAAGCAGCAGCCCCTTCACGACGCACCCGGCGCCGGAGGTCCGTCCTCCGGCGCTCGGGACTGGAGCCCCCATGCGACACACGTTGACTCCCCGGCACGGGTTGTTGACCGGCCTCGCGGCGCTGCACCTGTTGATGGTGGCCTGTGGCGCGCTGCACGTGCCCTTCTCCGGGATGGCGGGCGCCGTGAGCCCCTGGGCGCGGGCCTATGGGCACTGGACGGGCTCCAGCAGTGGCTTCAGCTTCTTCGCCCCCGGGGTGAGCCCGGCGGTGCGCGTCTCCTTCGACCTGGAGGGCGCGTCCGGCGCGCCGCTGCACGACGACTTCCGGTCCGACAACGGCGCGGTGAGCCTGCGCATCCACTCCATGAACCTGCGCTTCAACCTGGAGGAGAGCCGGGACGCGCTGGCCCGCGCGTGGGCGGCGGCGATGTTCGGCCGGCACCCGGACGCGCGCTCGGTCACGGTGCGCGTGGAGTCGCTCCAGCTGCCCAGCATGGAGGCGCACCTCCAGGGGTCGCGGCCCCTCTGGACGGAGGCCTACCGCGCGGTGTTCGAGCGGCGGGTGCCCGCGCCCCTGTCCGCCGGCGAGGTGACGCCATGAGCGCCGCGACCTGGAGGACCTCCGTGGGCCAGCGGCTGGCGGCGTTCGTCAGCGCGCCCTCGTCGCCGCAGCCCCTGGGCGTGCTGCGCATGGGCGTGGCGGCGCTGCTGCTCATCCAGGCCTGGAGCCTGTCGGAGAGCCTGCCGGAGCTGCTGGGCGACCGGGGCTGGGTGCCGTGGAGCGTCTCCGAGGCGATGGCGTCCCCCGCCGTGCCCCGCGTGGACGCGGTGGTGGCCGCGCTCGCGCCGCTGGGCATCTCCCAGGTGGCCGGCATCCAGGCCCTCGCGTTCGCCTACGTGGTGGCGCTGCTGGGGCTGCTCCTGGGCCTGCACACGCGGCTGTCGGCGGTGGTGGCGTGGATCCTCCACACGGTGCTGCTCAACAGCATCAGCTTCTTCTCCTATGGCGTGGAGACCTTCGCGCACATCAGCCTCTTCTACTGCGCGGTGATGCCGGTGGGCGCGGCGTTCTCCCTGGACGCCCGGGCGGGGAGGACCTCGGTCGTGCACTCCGCGCTCGCCACGCTGTCGCTGCGCGTGTTGCAGGTACACCTGTGTCTCATCTACCTGTCCACGGGGCTGGAGAAGCTCCTGGGGCCGGTGTGGCGGGACGGCACGGCCATCTGGGAGGTGCTGATGCAGCCCCAGTACGGCCAGTTCGACTTCGCGTGGCTGGCGGCGGTGCCGTGGCTGGTGAAGCTGGCCACGTGGGGCACCCTGGTGGTGGAGGGGGGCTACGCGTTCTGCGTCTGGCCCCGGCGCACGCGGGGGCTCTGGGTGGCGCTGACGCTGGGCATGCACCTGGGCATCGCGGTGATGATGGGGCTGTGGATGTTCAGCGCGATGATGGCCGTGCTCACGTTCGCGGCGTTCGGGTGGCCGCTGGTCGCCGAGTCGATGGTCACGCGGGTCCGGGCCGCGGTGCTGCTCCCCTTCCACTCCGGCTCCGCGCGGTAGGGCTCACAGCGTGAGCAGGTAGGCGAGCAGGTCGTCGCGCTCCTCGGGGGTGAGCTCCCGCGCGGCGCCGTGCTGGGGCCCCGAGCGCTCCAGCAGCGTGCGCAGCGGGAAGCGCGAGCCCACGACGAGCCGGTCGCCCTGCACCGCGTAGCCCATCGTGGCGCTCGTCAGGAGGGGCCACACGTCCCAGGTCCCCACCAGCGATGGCGGCGCCGCGCCCGCCACCAGCTGCTGCTGCTCCAGCCGCAGCTCCAGCGCGATGGGCGTGCCGACGTCCTGGTACTGGCCCCGCGTCGAGGGGTCCTGATCCAGGGTGAAGAGGGGCGCGGGGTGGCAGGCCGCGCACCGGGCCTTGCCCTCGAAGAGCGCCAGCCCCTTCAGGGGGTGGCCGGTCCCGCCGTCCGGCATCGTCACCGTCTCCAGCGGCGCGCCGTCCGCGCCCCGGTAGGGGTTGGGCGGCGTGGGCAGCAGCGAGGTGTAGAGCGCCAGGGCCTCCACCTCCGACGGCAGCGGATCCGGGTTGTGGTAGCGGTTGCGCCCGCCCACCGTCTCCACCGTCTCCGCGATGCTGCGCGTGCTCGCGGGCGTGAAGTAGGGCGGCGTGTCCCGGCTGCCCAGGGCCGTGGTCGAACGGTAGATGCGCATGGGGCGCGTCTTCTCGAAGAAGACGCCGCCGGTGTGCCCCTCGATGTGGCACGCGTCGCAGCTCATCCCGGTGCGCCCCACGTCGGTGAAGTAGAGCACCTGGCCCCGCCGGCGCTGCTCGTTCGGGCGCACGTCCACCACCGGCCACTGCCGCACCACGCGCGCCTTGCCCGCCCGCGCCTCGCGCACGTCCACCACCGCCACCGTGCCCGTGAAGCGGTTGAGCGCGTAGAGCGTGCGCCCGTCCGGGGACAGCGCCAGGGAGCGCGGCCCGGAGTGCAGCTCCAGCCCCGCCCGGCCCTTCGTCCCCAGGTCCTCCGCGGGGCGGATGAACGGCGTGCCCTCGGGCGCCGGGATGGGCAGCGTCTGGAGCACCGCCTCGCGAGCCGCCGCGTCGCTCTTCACCAGCGCCCTCGCGTCCAGCACCCGCACCTGCCCCAGGCCCACGTCCGCCGCGTAGAGCAGCCCGGCGCGGTCATCCAGCGCCAGCCCCTCCGTCACGCCCGCGCCGAAGCCGCGGTGCCGCACCACCTGCTGACGGTCCAGGTCCAGCACCGCGACGCCGCTGTTCGCGCTCACCTCCATGCGCTGGGCGTTGGGCCCCACGTTCGGCCCCAGGCTCGACATGAAGACGCGATTCAGCCGGTCGCTCACGACCAGCGCCCGAGCCGCCTTGCCGCCCATCACCTGCGCGGAGAAGGCCTCCGTGGGCCCTCCGATGATGGGGACGCCCGGCCCGGGCACCAGGGGCGCCAGCTCCCGGCCCTGGAGGGTGTCCAGCAGCACCACCTCCCCCGTCTGGAGGCTGCCCACCGCGAGCAGCCCCCCGCGCACCGCCATGGCGCGCGGGTTCGGATCCACGGCCCGGACCCACTTCTCGCGGCCATCCTCCAGCGCGAGCGCGTGCACCGCGTCGCGGATGTGCTCGGCGACGAAGGCCACGCCCTTCGCGCCATCCACCGCGAGGCCCCATGCGCCCGCTGGCGCGGGGACGACCCGGGCCTGGCGCTCCGGCGCGTCCAGCGCGTACAGCCAGAGCCCCGCGTCCCACTGGTGGGCCACGCCCAGCCAGGGATGCCCGCCGGCGTCCGTCCACGTCGCGAGCGCGGAAGGCCCGTCCCCCACCGCCATCGCCTCCACGCGCCCCGACGCCACGTCCAGCGCGAACACCGTGTCCGTGGGCGGCGACGCGACGAAGAGCGTGCGCCCGTCCGGGGACAGCGCCATCGCCATCAGGTCCGGGAAGGCCTTGTCGTTGACCACCGTGAGCCGCGCGGTGCCCGTGGGCTGGGGGCCGGTGCTCGCGGCCAGCGACAGCTGCACGTCCGCCTGGAAGGTGCCCGCGGGGAGCGCGAGGTCGGGGGGCAGCCGCGCGTAGGCGTGGCGCGCGTCCACCACCGTGAGCGGCACCTCCCGCGCCAGGGGCGCGCCGAGCACCAGCCGCAGGCCCGGCACCAGGTCCTCACCGTAGAGGGAGAGCGGCTGCGAGGTCTGGTTGCTGGTCAGCTTCGGACCAACCGACTGGAGGATGGGGCGCGGCGCGGCGGGCCGGGCATGAGCGGGCGGGGGCGGGGGCGCGCTCCGGGGCTTCAGCGCGAAGGTCAGGAGGCCCAGCAGGACCAGGGCTCCGAGCCCGGCCACGATCCATCCCCGCTTGCGAGTGACACCTCTCACGCGTGTGCATGCCTCCCGCGCGCGAGCATCCTCCATTCGCCCACCGAGTCACGATGACTTCGCGCCACGGCTGCTCGCATGCTCGGGAGGCACCGCGCGGAGGGAATCCCACGGGACGTTTCCAGCGTGCCGGCACGAGGCGGGACAGGGCGTGGAGTGCCCGCCCCAGGTGAGGTGGACTGCCCCCCACACCTGCTCGCCACGGGCCATGCCATGCGGCAGGAGTGTGCGTTGACAGGTCGGGGCACGCATCGCTTAACCTGTTGATGATGCGACGTTTCCTCCTCTTCTGTGCCGTCGCCAGCGTGCTCGGCTTCGGTCCCCTCTCCCCCGCGAACGATGCCTGGGCCCAGGGGCGGGCACGTGCCCCCAAGACGAAGGCCGCGAAGCCGGCCCGGGCCAAGAAGGGCTCGAGCAAGGCGCCGCCGCGCATCGAGACGAAGGCGAGCACGGTCGTGACGGATCCGGTGACGGGAGACGCCGCCGCCACCGCGTCGTCCGCGCCGCCGCAGCGCGGGCCGTCGCGCATCGACTTCGATGACCGCCTCATCCAGGGCCAGACGAACAAGTCCGGCGCTGTCTACCTGTATGACCGCAAGGAGTTGAAGACGCGGTCCATGCTTCGCGAGCGCGACAGCTTCCGCTCGGAGACGCTCGCCACCGTCTACGATCAGTAGGGCCGTACCGCCCATCACCCCTCGAAGGGAGCGTCACCGTTGAGCGGCCAGCCCAGCGTCCTGCAAGTCGTCATCCTCCGCGACGGCCTCCTGGTGGGGACGGAGGTCTTCGTCCCCGGCACCTACGCGCTCGGCTCCGATGCGTCGTCGGATCTGCGGCTGGACGATGCCTCCGTGTCGCCGCGCCACGCGCTGCTGTATTTCCAGAACGGTCGCACCGCCATCCAGGACGCGGGCGGAGGGACCAGCGGCATCTTCGTCAACGGACACCAGGTCACCGCCTGTGAGATCCGCTCCGTGGATGAGGTGCTGTGCGGGCCGTTCGTCCTGAAGACGCGGATCCTCAACCAGCGCCCCGTCGAGACCAAGCCGCAGCCGCCGCCCGAGGTCGCCGCGCTCCTCGGTGGCGCCGGGGCTCCGCCCGCCGCGCCGCCGAACGGGTTCGGGCCTCCGCACGCCGGGAACGGGGCGACGCACCCGTTCGGGCCGCAGCACGGCGCGCAGGCCGCGCACGCGCAACAGGCCGCGCTGGCCCAACAGCAGGCGCAGCAAGCCGCGCTGGCCCAGCAGCAAGCGCAGCGGGCCGCGTTCGCCCAGCAGCAGGCCGCGTTCCCTCAACAGCAGGCGCAGCAGGCTGCGCTGGCCCAGCAGCAGGCGCAGCAGGCCGCGTTCGCCCAACAGCAGGCACAGCAGGCCGCACTGGCGCAGCAGCAAGCGCAGCAGGCCGCGTTCGCCCAGCAGCAGGCCGCACTGACGCAGCCGCAAGCGCAACAGGCCGCTCTGGCGCAGCAACAAGCGCAACAGGCCGCACTGGCGCAGCACCAAGCGCAGCAGGCCGCGCTCGCCCAGCAGCAGGCGCAGCGAGCCGCACAGGCCCAGCAGGCCGCCCACGCGCAGCAACAGGCCTCGTTCGCCCAGCAGCAAGCGCAACAAGCCGCGCAGGCTCAACAGGCCGCATACGCACAGCAGCAGGCCTCGTTCGCCCAGCAGCAGGCCGCATACGCACAGCAGCAGGCGCAACAGACCGCATACGCACAGCAGCAAGCGCAGCAGGCCGCGTTGGCGCAGCACCAAGCCGCGCAGGCGCAACACGGCGCGCACGCGCAGCCCGGTGCGCGCGCGGCTCACGCTCCCGCCCCGAAGGCCGCTCCGGCCCCCGCCGTTCCCGCGGGCACCGTCCCCTCCGCCCGGCGCCGCCCCCCCTCGGAGGCCATGCCCAGCCTGCTCGTCGCGGACGAGCTGCTCGCGGGCGTGGACACCGACGTCGCCGCGTCCGACTCCGGCCCCCTCGTCCTCGGCGCGGCCCCGGCCAGCCGCCCCACGCACGCGCCGAAGATCGGCCCGGGCAAGGGCGCGGCCCAGCTCTACATGGAGCTGTACTGGGGTGCCGTGCGCCGCGACGCGCGCCGCTTCGCCCCGGACGCGAAGAAGCCCGTGAAGGCCGCCCTGGAGGAGCAGGCCCCCATGCCGCTGTGGGGCTTCACCCTCCCCGAAGGCGATGACTTCACCCTCGCCGAGTCCGTCAGCGGCAACTACCGCCTCTTCGTGCCCCCCGGCACCGACGTGGAGAAGGCCAACGGCGACGGCCGCTTCACCCCCGTCACCACCGCCGCGCTCGAGTCCGACGGCAGCCGCCGCTTCGTCACCCTGCGCGACGGCGCCGCCGCCCGCCTCACCCAGGGCAAGATGTCGCTCGTCGCCTACGCGGCGCCCGCCCCCGAGCGCGTCTTCGTCAACCCGCTCAAGGGCCTGCCCTGGCTGACCCTCTTCTTCCTCGCCCTCTTCGGCAGCGGCCTGGGCTGGTTCATCGCCACCCGCCCGCAGGGGCCCGCGACCGCGGACTTCACCCAGAAGAACCTGCCGCCCGTCGCGCTGCGCCTCATCGCCCCCGAGCCCAAGAAGAAGGAAGAGGCCAAGAAGAAGCTCGAGTCCCTGAAGAAGAAGGAGCCCGTCAAGGAGAAGCCCGTCGTCGCGGAGAAGGCCCCGCCCAAGCCCGTCAAGGAAGTGCAGGTCCCCAAGGCCGTGGCCGCCGCGCCGGAGAGCAAGGCCCTCAAGGCGATCGCGAAGCTGTCCGCCGCCGGCCCCGCCGCCAACGACCTGCTGGCCGCCGTGGACAAGCTGGGCAGCGGCCCGGGCAGCAAGAACGTCAAGCAGACCAACTACAAACTCTCCGGCCTCATCGGCAAGGCCCCCATCGCCAACGCGGGCCTGGGCACCTTCGGCCTGGGCGGCGGCGGCAAGGGCGGCGGCGCCACGCTGGGCGCGGAGCTGCTGCGCGGCAAGGGCGGCGGCGGCATCGGCGCGCTGGGCGCTGGCGGCGTGGGCAAGGGCGCGGTGGGCGGCACCGTCACGCGCGCCACCGCGCGCAGCATCTCCTCCACGCAGGGCACCGTGGACCGCGAGGCCGTGGCCAAGGTCATCAACAGCCACCTGAACGAGGTGCACGGCTGCTACGAGCGCGCGCTGCTCAAGGACCCCGGCCTCGCCGGCAAGGTGGTGCTGGAGTGGTCCATCGGCCTCAACGGCCGCGTCGCCTCCGCGAAGACGAAGTCCTCCACCCTCCGCAACGCCTCCGTCGAGGCGTGCATCCTCAGCAGCCTGAAGGGCTGGCAGTTCCCCGCCCCCAAGGGCGGCCTCGTCATCATCACGTACCCGTTCCTCTTCAACTCGGTCGGCTACTGACGCGGGGGCGCTCCCCCAGCCTCGCGTCCGTCCCCGCCTCCTGACAGGAAATAGTCCCCGTGCGATTCCTCCTGCTCTCCCTCCTGTGCCTGGTGCCCGGCCTCGCTCGTGCCCAGGCCGAGGAACTCGAGAACCCCGGCACCGTCTCCGCGGTGCAGGACCGGCTCTACCGCATGCACCACGAGCTCTCGCTCGGCGTGGGCGTGCTGCCCGCGGACGCCTACTACAAGGGGCTCATCGGCACCGTCGGCTACGCGTACCACTTCAGCGACACGCTCGCGTGGCAGGTGGCCCGGGGCACGTACAGCTACAACGTGCAGACCAGCCTGCGCCGCCAGTTGGAGCGCGACTTCGACGTGTCCCCCGTCTCCGCCGCCTTCGAGGACCAGGTGCAGTGGATGGTGGGCAGCGACCTGATGTGGAGCCCGCTGTACGGCAAGACGTCCCTCCTCAACACGAACGTCATCCACTTCGAGGTCTTCCTCCTGGCCGGCGGCACCGTGGTGAAGGTGGACCGCAGCGACGGCTTCCGCCCCGCCGTCAACCTGGGCCTGGGCGTGCGCGTGTTCTCCAGCCAGAACGTGTCCTTCCGGCTGGACGTGACCAACAACACCGTCTTCGCGGGCGCGTCGCGCATCATCAACGTGCCCACCGTGCAGATTGGGACGGCCTTCAACTTCGGCGCCACGGAATGACGTCACGCCCGCTCATCGCCGCCGCGCTCGCCAGCGCCGCGCTCCTCGTGTCCCCGGCGGTCGCCCACGCGGCACCGGACGGCGGCGCGCTGCCCATGCCCCCCCCACCGGCCGCCGCCGCGAAGGCGCCCGCCGCCCCCACGGACGCGGGCACCGCCGGCCCCACGGACGCGGGCACCGTCGCGGGCGCGCCCGCCCCCGCCAGGGCCGCCGTCGCGGAGGCGCCGCCGCCCCCGCCGCAGAAGGTGCCCCCGGAGACCTTCGACAAGGCGCTCAAGGCGTACTTCGACGGCAAGCCGCGCGACGCCGCCGGCCCCCTGTACGCGTGGCTCGAGGCCACGCCCCGCACGGACGACAACTACGCGTGGGGCCAGTACTTCCTCGCCAGGAGCCTCATCGACCTGGGCCTCACGCACGCGGGCGCGACGTACCTGGCACGCATCGCCCGTGAGCGCACCAACCCCCAGGTGTTGCCGCGCGCGCTGGACGCGCTGAAGGGGCTGACGGACCGGCCGCACGACGAGGTGATGATCGACGAGCAGGTCTTCGGCGCGCTCGACCTGGGCTTCCTCCCGGACGAGACCGGCGCCTACGCGCACTACCAGCAGGGCATGGTGGACCTGCGCGTGGGCAACGAGCGCTGGGCCAACACGCACTTCTCCAAGCTGCCGGAGACCAGCGCCGAGGCCAGCCGCGCGAAGTTCGCGCTGCTCGTCACCCGGCTCAAGCAGGTGAAGGATCCGCCGGAGGAGATGGTGAAGGACTTCCTCGCCCTGTCCCAGGACGAGAAGCTCACCCGCGAGGCGCGCAACGAGGCGGCGCTCGCGGTGGCCCGCCTGCGCTATGAGAAGAAGGACTTCTCCGGCGCGCTGGACGCCTACGGCAAGGTGAAGCTGCCGGAGCTGGACCCCGGCCGCGCCAGCCTCTACCTGGAGGAGGCGTGGACCCGCTACAAGCTGGGCGACCTGCGCGCGGCGCTGGGCATCCTCACCACGCTGGACGCGCCGTCCTTCCGCGACGAGTTCATGCCGGACAAGTACCTCTTGCGCGCGCTCATCTTCCGCGACCTGTGCCACTACCTGCCCGCCAAGCGCGCGGCGAAGGAGCTGACGCGCCGGTACGCGGACTCGCTGGAGGCCGTGCGCAGCCGCGAGGACCTGAGCCAGGACCTGCGCCTGCGCCGCGCCGCCAACGCCCACGGCGGCACCCAGCGCGCCGCGAGGTTCGTGTCCCTCCTGGACCTGGAGGGCGAGCGCCTGGGTCGCTACGCCGGTAGCTTCGGCGACCGGCTCTTCGGGCACCTGACGCGCCTGTATGACCTGTCCCACGCGGAGGCCGTGCGCGTGTACGACGCGCGGCTCCAGGACGCCGTGCGCCAGGAGGCGGACACCCTGCTGCGCGCCGCGGAGCAGGTGCGCCTCATGGAGTACGAGGTCGGCCTCAAGCTGTACGAGCGCGTGAAGAAGGGCGCGCAGGTGGTGGCGGCGGAAGAGGAGGAGCTGCTGTCTCCCGCGCAGGTCGCCTTCAAGTTCGACAACGAATACTGGAACGACGAGCTCAAGTCCTACCGGGTCCGCATCGAGAGCCGTTGCATCGAGGAAACCCCATGACCGGCCCGTTCACCGGCCTCATCACCGCCGCGCTGCTCGCGGCCGCGGCCCCAGGCCCCCGCGTGGGCCCCAACGCCAACCCCATCGTGTCCAAGGCGAAGGAGCGCGAGGAGCTCATCGCCAAGCTGAAGCGCGACATCTTCAAGGTGGACCGCGCCATCGGCGAGACGGAGCGGCTCATCTCCAAGAGCCGCAACGCGCCGTACCTGCCGGACCTCCAGTTCCGGCTGGCCGAGCTCTACGTGGAGAAGAGCCGCTACGTGTACTACCTCCAGGCCGAGTCCCGGCCGGAGGGAGCCACCGGCGCCATCGTCTCCCCGGAGACGCGCCTCATGAAGCAGAAGGCGGTGCAGATGTACTACCGCCTCCTGCGCGAGTACCCGGACTTCAAGGACGGGGACCAGGTGACGTTCTACCTGGCGCACGAGCAGCGCGAGCTGGGCCAGTTCGACGAGATGCTCAAGACGCTGGGGGACCTGACGCGCAAGTACCCCACCAGCCCGCTGCGCCTGGAGGCCGAGCAGATCCTGGGCGACCACTTCTTCGACAAGGCGGACCTCGGCGAGGCGGAGAAGCACTACCAGGCCATCCTGGAGCTGCCGCCCTCGCCGGTGCACGACCTGGCCCGCTACAAGATGGGGTGGATCCGCGTGAACCAGGCCAAGCACGCGGAGGCGGTGACGTTCTTCGAGGCGGCCGCCGCCAGCGCGCCCCTGCCCGGCGTGGACGTGAAGAAGGCGCTCAACGTCAAGCGAGAGGCGCTGCTGGACCTGGTCTACAGCTACACGGAGGCCAAGCCGCCCAAGGGCGCCCTCAACTACTTCGAGAAGCTCAGCGACAGCCGCGCCACCTACGCGCTCGCGCTGGACAAGCTGGGCAACCGCTACTTCATCAAGCAGCAGTACGAGTGGGCCATCCCCGCGCTGCGCAAGCTGATGGAGGTGCAGCCCGACCCGGAGATGGACCTGGAGCGCGGGCAGAAGCTGTATGACTCGCTCAAGGCCGCCAAGGGCAAGGTGATGCCGGAGCCGGAGGACATCCGCTTCCTCGTGCGCGCCGCGGTGCAGAGCAAGACGGACCCGGAGCTGGCGGAGCCCGAGCGCAAGAAGCAGCTCGCGGAGCTGGAGGAGATGGCGCGCGACCTGTCCACGCAGGTGCACCTGGCCGCGCAGAAGGCGGACTCGCGGGAGCTGTACGTGAAGGCCGCGGACGCCTACCGCGAGTACCTGGGGCTGTTCCGGCCGGAGCAGTACGTGCGGCCCATCATGAAGAACCGCGCGGACGCGCTCTTCGCCGCCAAGGAGTTCCCGGAGGCCGCGCGCCAGTTCGAGGAGCTGGCCCGCTACGAGGACAAGGCCAGGGACGACAAGGCCGTGGACTCCGCCCTGTACGGCGCGCTGCTGGCCCACTTCTCCACGCTCAAGCCGGAGGAGGCCCTGAAGCGCAACGCCTTCGAGGTCGCCGACGCGCGGCAGGCGCTGAAGCTGCTGGGCGCCAGCTACGTGTCGCGCTACCCGCAGAGCCCGCACGTGCTGGACGTGAAGTTCAACATCGCGCGCGCCTACTACGAGGACGGCGAGTACCCGAAGGCGGCGGAGCTGTTCACCGCGTTCGCGCTGGCGCACCCGCAGTACAAGGACGCGCCGGTGGCGGGCAACCTGGCCCTGGACAGCCTGCGGCAGGTGAACGACTTCAAGAAGCTGGACGAGACGGGCCGCAAGTTCCTCGCGTCCGCGCTGCCCCCCGGCTTCCGCGGGGAGGTGCAGAAGATCCTCACGCAGAGCAAGGCGGAGGCTCTGGACGAGCTGGCCCTCCAGAGCGCGCAGGAGACGGGCGACGTCATCGAGGGCCTGATGAAGGTCGCGGACGAGAACAAGAACAGCGACATCGGCGAGAAGGCGCTCTACGGCGCGTTCACCGCCGCGCGCGAGAAGCGCGACCTGCCGCGCGAGCGCGAGCTGGGCGCGAAGCTGGTGCAGGCCTACCCCAAGAGCCAGTACCTGTCGGACGTGCTGCTGACGCTGGGCCGCCACGCCGCGGAGGCGGCGGCCTTCAACGAGGCGGCCAGCTGGTTCGAGCAGGTGGGCCAGAAGCTGACGGGCGACCTGGCGTCGGTGGACGGCTGGATGGCCGGCGCCCGCCTGCGCATCGCGCTGGGGGAGTACCCGGAGGCGTCCCGCAACCTGGAGACGGCCGCGGAGGCCGCGGGCGCGCGCAAGGGCGAGGTGCTGGCGCTGCTCGCGGAGACGCGCCTGAAGCAGAAGGACTACTCGCGCGCGAAGGCGGCGGCGGAGGCCGCGCTCAAGCAGGACAAGAACAACGTGGCCGCCGCGGCGGTGCTCGCGGAGGTGCAGGCCACCACCGCGCCCACGGCCAGCCCGGACGCGCTCATCTCCACCCTCACCGCCGCGGTGCAGGGCCCCAACGGCCAGACGGAGGAGGCGGCCAGGGGGCTCTGGTACCTGGGGGAGATCCTCTATCGCGGCTACAAGGACCTGCCCGCGGACAAGGTGGAGGAGAAGGTCGCCGCGCTCCAGGCCATGGAGGGCGTCTACACGCAGGCCGCGTCGCTCGGGTACCCGGAGTGGGCGGTGGCGTCGCTGTGGAAGATCGCCCTCGCGTACGGCCACATCGCGGACGTGGTGGACCAGACGCCGGTGCCCGCCGGGCTGTCCGCCGCGGAGACGAAGCAGTTCAACGACGCGGTGAAGCAGCAGGTGGCGCCGCTCAAGGCCCGCTCGGACGAGGCCTTCAAGGCGTGCCTGTCCCGCGCGGAGTCGCTGGAGGTCTTCAGCGCGGCGGTGGTGGGCTGCCGCAACCGCACGGACGTGGCCGCGCTGCCGGTGCCGCCGCCGGCCGCGCCCACGCAGTCCGCGGCGCTGGAGGAGCTGCGCAAGAAGGCGGAGAAGGTCCTCACCGCGGAGGCGCTGGAGGCCCTGGGCATGGGCTACCTGGACGCGCACCAGTACGGCATGGCGCAGCTGACCTTCGGGCGCGTGACGGAGCTGCAGGACACGCGCGCGTCCGCGCACGCGGCGCTGGGCTGGGCCATGCTCAACCTGGGCGACGCCATGGGCGCCCGCGCGGCGTACGCCAAGGCGCTGGAGGCGGACCCGACCTACGACAAGGCCCGCCTCAACCTGGCCGCGCTGCGCTGCCGCTTCGGCGACACGGACGGCGCGCGCCGCGAGCTGGCCGTGCTCAAGGACATGGGCACGCTCAACGGCCCGGACGTGGACGCGGGGTGGAAGGCATGCAAGTGAGCGCGCCCTTGCGCCGCATCGCCCCGGTGCTGGCGCTGCTCGCCGCCTCCGCGTGTGGGGAGGGCGGCAGCGGCCGGCTGGAGGGCAGCGTGACGGAGCTGCTCGACCTGCGCTACCAGCGCACGGAGGCGGCGCTCGCGGAAGGCACGCTGGCGGTGAGCTTCGTCAACGCGCAGGGCAGCGGACAGGACGTGGTGTTGAAGGTGAGCGCGCGGGTGGCGGACATGCTGCCGGACGACGAGTACGCGGGCTCGCTGGACATCGACCTGGCGGAGGCGCTGGACGACGGCTCGCAGCGGGGCAGCGTGGACCGCAGCGTGCTGGACGAGCCGGTGCGCCCCTTCCCGCTGCTCCAGCGCGGCAATCTCTTCGTGAAGTCCCTACCGAAAAACTCCGGAGACCGGGTGTCGGGCGAGTTCAGCGTCACGTTCACCAACGGCACCGACGTCTACTCCGGCCGGACCCTCTTCAGCCGTTTCGAGGCCACCGCTCCATGAAGCGCCCCCTGCTCCTCAGCCTGACCCTCCTGACCGCCGCCTGCGGCCCGAGCTACGGCATGCGCGTGCCGGACTCGCTGGTGAAGAAGCTGCCCTACGAGACGCGCATCGAGCTCCTGGAGGCGGAGAACGACCTGGCGCTGGCCATCGACCGGGTGGACGAGGCGGACAACGAGGTCAACCGCGCGCGCGACAACATCCGCCGCGCGAAGAGCCGCCAGGAGGCCGCCGAGGACGAGGAGGACCGCGCCCCGGACGCGTCGTCCCGCGAGGTGGCGCAGCTGGCCATCGCGGAGTCCGAGGCCCGCGTGGAGTACCTGCGCGCGCACCAGCGCCTCAACGTCGGCTTGCGCGAGGTGGAGAAGCTGTCGCTGCGCTGCGCGTTCGCCCGCTTCGAGCTGGCGCGGCTGACGGCGGCGCGCAAGGCGAAGGTGCAGGGCAGTGAGCGCCTGGAGCTGAAGGCGTTCGAGGAGCAGGTGTCCGAGTGCGAGGCCGCGGTGAAGGAAGAGCGCGCGGGCCTGGCGGGGGACACGAAGGAAGCGCAGGCGGCGAAGGAGGCGTGGGAGGCGAAGAAGGCCGCCCTGGCCAAGAAGACCTTCGACGCGCGCGCCAGCCCGTACGTGGAGAACCTGTGATGACGAAAGCCGGCGTCCTCCTCCTCCAGCTGTTGACGGCCCAGGCTCCCGCCCCGGCGGCGCCTCCGGCGGAGAAGCCCGCAGCGGCCCCGCGCGCAGACAAGCTCCCGGACGACCCGGACGCGCTCTACAAGCTGGGCACGGCCTTCCTGGCGCAGAACCAGCCGCGCCGCGCGGTGGCGCCGCTGACGAAGCTGGTGGGGCTCACGCCGGACGGCGTGCCGGCGAAGGTGGCGCTGGCGCGCGCGCTGCGGCTGTCCGGGGACGTGCCCAAGGCCAAGGCGGTGCTGGACACGGCGCTGGCGGCCTTCCCGGACGAGGCCACGCTGCGCTCGGAGCGCGGCCTGCTGGCGCGCATCCAGGACGACACGGACGAGGCCATCACGCAGTACTCGGTGGCGACGGAGCTCTCGCCGAAGGACGCGGAGCTGCGCTTCAACCTGGGCGAGGTGCTCCAGCGCGCTAACCGCACGGATGACGCCATCGAGGCGTACCGCGAGGCGCTGAAGCTGGACGGCGGGCTCCAGGTGGCGCGGGTGAACCTGGGCAAGGCGCTGGCGGAGAAGGGGCTGGCCGCCGAGGCGAAGGAGACGCTGCGCGAGGCCATCCGCCAGAAGGACACCGACGCGGAGGCGCACTACAACCTGGGCGTCGTGCTGATGCGGGAGAACGACGTCACGGGGGCGTTCGCGGAGTACCAGGCGGCGCTGAAGGCGGACCCGAAGCACGCGCGCGCGCAGAACAACCTGGGCGTGGTCCTGGACGGCCAGGGCAACGCGCGCAAGGCGGCGGAGGCGTTCCAGAAGGCCATCACGTTGGATCCGAAGTACGCGGAGGCGCACTTCAACCTGGGGCTCGCGTGCTTCCAGCTGGGGGAGAACGCCCGGGCGACGAGGGCCTTCGAGAAGGCGCTGCTGCTGGAGCCCCGGCGCGCGAGCGGCCCGTACACGCAGCTGGGCCAGCTGTACCTGGCGCAGGGCAAGAAGACGCAGGCGGTGTCCGCGTTCCAGAAGGCCATCGAGAAGAGCGCCGACGACGGCAAGAAGACGACGGAGGCGTACCAGGGCCTGGCGCGCGCGTACCTGGAGCTGGGCAAGGCGGACGACGCGGTGGCCACGCTGAAGACGGCGGTGGAGACCTTCCCGGACGAGCCCGGCGTGCGCGCGGGCTACGGCGACGCGCTGAAGGCCAAGGGCGACCTGGACGGCGCCATCGCGCAGTACACGGCGTGCGTGAAGCTCCAGCCCACGGTGGAGAACCGGCTGATGCTGGCGGACGCTTACGCGAAGAAGCACGTGGGCGCCCAGGCGCGGACGCTCTATGAGGCCGTGCTCCAGGAGGATCCGAAGCACCGCGCGGCGAAGCTGGGGCTGGCGGACCTGCTCCTCTCGATGGGCGACTACGTGGCGGCGGAGAAGCTGCTGAAGCCCGCCGAGGGCGAGGAGGCGGACACGGCGTCGCTGGCGCGGCTGGGCATCCTGCACTCGAGGCGCGGCCGGCCGGACCTGGCGGTGTCGGAGCTGGAGGCGGTGGTGGCGAAGGACCCCGCGCAGTTGGAGGCCCGCGCGGAGCTGGGCTTCCTGTACCTGCGCGGCGGTGACGACGCCAAGGCGCTCCAGGTGCTGAGCGACGTGCTGGCGGTGGAGCCGCGCAACTCGCTGGGGCTGCTGTACCTGGGGCACACGCTGTACCGGCAGGGCAAGCTGCCGGAGGCGGAGAAGGCCTTCCGGGGCGCGTCGCAGGTGGACGCCAGCGCGGGAGAGCCGCACTACGCGCTGGCGCAGCTCCTGGAGGCCGTCAACCGCAAGGCCGAGGCGAAGAAGGAGTACGAGGCCGCGGTGCAGCTACAGCCGGACCACGCGGACGCGAAGTCCGCGCTCCAGAAGCTGGCCGTGGACACGCCGTAGTCAGGCGATGCCCGCAGCGCACCGCGCGAAGCGGTCCGATCGTCGGACAGGCTCGTGCCGCGTCGGCGGGAGGTGCACCACGAGGACGGACGCTGGGACCTGGGCCTACTCGCGGGAGCGCATGAGGGTGTCTGGCAGCGGAGGTCCGGTGGGCGCGAGCCGGGGTGGCTCCGCGAGCGCTCGACCGAAGTGGTAGCGCGCCTCCGCGTGGACGCCGAAGGACGCGCCTTCCGCGCTCGCCAGCAGCACGAGGTCGTCATCGGGGCTCGCGCCGTCTGGCAGCCCCAGGGTCCAGGGCACCTCCCGCGTGTCGCCGTTCAGGACGAAGGGCGACGTGGGCCCTTCTCGGAGGACTGTTCGCGGCGGTAGGCGCAGGGTGACCTGCACGGGCGCGGTGAAGCCCGGGCTCCGCTCCAACCGCGCGATGAGCCGCACCGTGTCCGCGCTGGCGTCCACCACGCTCCAGGAGACGTGCAGCGGCGCGGGGATGCGCGCCGTGGCGGGAGGCACCGTGGACGGCGGCGACGCGCTGTCCGTCGCGGAGACGCCGTCCTCCGGGCCCTGCTGGGGTTCAATGGCGCGGGGGGCTGTCGTCTCCGTGGGAAGCGTCTTCACCAGCACGGGCCGCGAGCCGTGACGCTCGCGCGACTTCAGGTTCCACGCGTCCAGGCCGTGCGCGGAGAGCGCCACCGACCGCGCGGACGCGAGGGGCGTTGGCGCGGACGCGTGGACCGGCTTCCGCTGGGCCTGGGGAGGTGACCCGGAAGGCCGTGGCGGCTTCTTGCGCCGCACTCGGTCCACGCTGGATGCCATGCTCGCGGACAGGGCTCCGACGAGCGCCAGCGCCAGCACGGCCCCCACCACGCGTTTCCGCATCAAGGGGCGCAGGAGGGACCGCCGGCTGCGCTGCATCCAACGGGGGAGCGTCATGGGCACAGGGGCTCGTGGCTGGGGTACGGGAAGGCGGAGGCGGGTTCGGTGGCCGCGTCCACCAGGGTGCTCGGGAAGCCCTGGCACCTGAGCGCGTCCAGGAAGTCCGCGAGACACGGTGACGGCCTGCCGGTGTCCACCACGTCCGTGAGCGCGCCCCGCTCATCGCGCTTCCAGGTGTGCCGCGTGTAGCCGCGGGCCCAGGGAGCGCTGTTCATCGCCGGCGTGACGAGCGCGTCGTAGAGCGGCTGGCTCGACCGGGTGCCCGTGGCCGTGCGGTAGAGGATGGCGGCCACCTCGTTCTCGTCCACGTTCTGGAGCAGGCCCTCCTGCGCGCGGGGCCGTGTCCAGGGGCTCACCGTGGAGGCTCGCGCGGACAGGTCCACCCAGAACATCGTCCCGCCCTGCCGGTCGAAGTAGCGGGGACTGCGGCGCGCGTCCGCGCTGAACCACGTGGCCCAGCCCTCGCTCCACGCCTGCCCCGGGAAGGTGGGCACGCCCACGTAGTGCGGACCGCCCTCCTCCGGGGGGGTGCCCCGGCTGGCCATCACCCAGTGCCCCAGCTCGTGCATCACCATCGCGTCGGACCACCACGCCGCATCCGAGTTCCCCGGCAGCCACACCTGCGATTCCCAGCTCCGTCCCACCGCCGTCACCGGCCAGGGCGCGAAGCACGCGCCGCAGGACCACGTCGTCTCGAAGCCCAGCCACGCCACCACGGACAGGCCGTCGCGTCCGTCGTAGCGCTCGCGCATCCGGCGCCACGCCGTGCCCAGCACGTCGAACACCGCGGCCGCGCCGGAGCCCTCGGACTCCGCGAGGGTGAACACGGGCTGTTCGGACAGCTCGCGCGTCGTGCGGGACCAACTCCAGATGCGAGCGGCGTCTCCCGGCGACGTCTTCACGGACTGAGCGCCAGGCAGGCCTGGGTCCGCCACGGCGTAGGCCACCGCGCCGTCCCGCCCTCGTCCGGCGGCGTATACGACGATGCGGTCGTCCTCGCCGGGAGAGGGCTGCACCTTCAGCGTGAAGCGGCCGTCATCATCGGTCACCTGCGAGTCCAGCACCTTCGAGCCCTGGAACGACACGATGAGGAAGCCACGCGCCGGCACCGGCTCCAGGTCCGGCGTCCACGCGCGGAACTCCGCATCCGGGAAGCGGCGCGCGTAGCGCACCGAGCCGCTCAACGTAGGCCCGGGCCGACCACAGAAGCCCCGGCCGGGAGCGGCTTCACAATCCACGTCACAGGAACGCGCGACCCACCGGCCATTCGTGCACAGCTGCAACGCGCGGGACTCCGTGCACCGAGAGACGCCGTCGACACACGCGGTGCCCGTGACACAGGCAACAACGGGAGACTCGACACAGACCGTGTCCTCCGCGCAGTCCTCCCGGTGCACGGCGCCCCCTGCACAGCGCTCCAGCACCCGAGGCCCCAGACACCGCGACGGCGCGGGGCGCTGATCACACGCGAGCGCGGGCCGGACGGTCTCCTCGGGAAGCGAGGTGACGCAAGCCGCGCAGGCCGCGCCCTCGCAGTCAACAGCACAGGGCCTCAGCTCGACGCCCGAATCACAGCCCGCGAGCGCCAGCGCCACGAACGCTCCGCTCCACGCCCAGAACCCGCGTCCCACCTGGAGGAAACCTCGTTCGAGCCAGCGCCCCACAGCGGGGCTGGATGCGCACGCGAGGACAGCACGCCCCCTTTGAACCCAGGCAGAGCCAGGAGGGCGATGGCCCCCCTGCCCGCCCGCTCTCCGGACCCTGAAAACCGGTCCTGCTGTCGGACAGGTTTGGACCGGCGCGGCCACGACTGGCGCTTCATTCGGGACGCGCGGGCACTTGTCCGACTGTCGGACAGGTTCTGGACGACCGCGTCCGGCGGGTGGGGGGAGGGCCGAAGGAGTCCTCCGGGCTCAGCGGGTTGTCGGCTCGGTGCGCGCGAGGAACGCGGCCAGCAGGGCCCGCCGCTCCTCCTCCCCCAGCACTCCATCCAGCGCGGGGAACAGGTACGTCTCCTCTCGCAGCGAGTGGTGGTGCTCCAGGTGCTTGAACGTGCTCTCCATGTCGAACACGCGGAGCACGGCGCGGCGGTAGTCCGGTGCGCTCGCATCCAGCGCGTCCACGGCCTCCTGGCACTTCGTCAGCAGCTCCCGCATGCGCTGGTGCTCGCCGGTGAAGAGCGCTGGCGCGGCGCCCCGGATCCTTCCGGCGCGTGGCAGCTCTGGCAGCAGCAGCGCCTCTTCCGCCTCCAGGTGTCGCGTCAGCTCCTCGCGATACCGCGCCAGCCGTTCGCGCGCGGCGGGGAGGTCCATGCCCATCAGCGCCTCCTGATGTTGGAGGAACAGCTCCTCCAGCTCGCGGTGGAGCGCGCCGAGGCTGACGAAGTCGGAGGGCCCGGACATCCCAAGCCCTTCAGTGCACCTTGTCGTCGCGCACGTGGGCTTCGCGGGCCACGCGCGGACGCGGCGTCACCATGCGGGCCACGCCGAAGTAGAGCTGCTCCTCCGTGTAGACCTTGCGCACGCGGCGGTGCGACGCGCGCGGGTGGTAGGCCGGGCCCGGACGCTCCAGCCACTGGAGCACCCGCACCTCGCCCGTGTGGGCCAGGGCCGCGAGCAGCGCCTCCGGGCACAGCTTCAGGTAGCGGCGCACCAGCGGCCGCAGGCGGCGCCCGAACTCCGCGCCCAGCTTCGCGTGGCGGCGCCCCGCGTGGAGCGTGCCGTCGAAGCGCAGCGAGATGTGGAAGAGCTCGTGCATCAGCGTCTCCAGCCGCGACTTCGCGGTGGAGCCCCGGAAGAAGAGCGGTCGCAGCGTGATGCAGTACAGGATGCGGCGGCCCCGGATGCGCACCACCGGCTTGCGCCGCCCCGCCTTGTCGATGCTCTTGCCCCCCTTGAAGCACAGGGGCTTCACGGTGCCTCGCGACGCCCGGCGGGCCTCGCCCGCGACGATGAGGATGCGGCCCACCTTCACGTGGCTGAACTCGGGCATGCGCGCGGAGATGTCCCGGATGAGGGAGCGCAGGGTCCGGTTGAAGTTGGGACGTCGGGGAGCCACGGTTGGTGGACAGTCTAGCGGAAAACCCCTTGGGGCCAGGCCTTGCCCTCCCCAATATGTCCTTTGTGAATCGCTCGACCTGCCTGATGGCCCTGGTGTCCGCGCTGATCGCCCTCCACTTCGGGTGTGCCTCCGCTCCGGTCCGCTCCGGCAGCCCCCCCGCCCTGACGGCCCAGGAGACCACCGTCGTCTCCCAGGGGCTCACCGACGCCTCCGTGCGCTACACCGGACAAATCACCGGCACCGCCAACGGCGTCGTGGAGCGCGCCGACTATGAGCTCGTCGCCGACGGGCAGGTGGTGAAGACGGGCTCCGCGAAGCTGGGGGTGCCGTTCGCGCCGGGCACGCCCGCGGACTTCTCCATCGAGGAGAAGTCCGCCTACGTGAAGGGCCCGGAGGACCTGGCGCGACTGAGCGCCCAGGGCGGCACGGTGCTCATCGCGCTGCGCGGCACGCTGGTGGTGCGCACGGGCGACAGCGAGGACACCCTGCCCTTCGCCGCCAGCCGCGCCGTGCGCGTGCCCCGGCTGCCGGAGATCATCGTGGAGAGCCTGGACGCCGCCCGCTACTCGCCGGAGGAGGTGCAGATGAACCTGCGGCTGGGCGTGCGCAACCCGAACCCGTTCCCGCTGCGGCTGGACTCGCTGACCTACCAGGTCGCCGTCGCGGACCGGCCCCTGGAGGAGGGCACCGCCGCCCAGGCGGACACGGTGGATGCGTCCGCCACGGGCGTGTACCCGGTGGAGGTGGCGGTGACGGCCCAGTCCTGGGGCCCGGGCGTCAAGGCGCTCATCGGCAAGGGCGTCCTGCCCTACAGCGTGAAGGGCGAGCTGAAAGGGCCCATGTTGCAGGTCCCCTACGTCCTCAAGGGTGACGTGAAGCTGAACGTGTCCCGCTAGACTGGCGCGCACGCGTGCCCATCTACCTGCTGAGTGACGACGAGCCGGAGCTGTTCCCCCCGCCCTCCAAGGCGGACAAGAGTGGCCTGCTCGCGGTGGGCGGCGACCTGCGCCCGGAGCGGCTGGTGGCCGCGTACTCGCAGGGCATCTTCCCCTGGTACAGCGAAGGGCAGCCCATCCTGTGGCACTCGCCCGACCCGCGCTTCGTGCTGGAGCCGGACAAGATTCACGTGGGGCGCTCGCTGCGCAAGGTGATGAACCGGGGCACGTACACGGTGCGCTACGACACGGCGTTTCCCAAGGTCATCGACGCGTGCTCGCGCGTGCACCGGCCGGGGCAGGACGGCACGTGGATCACCGACGCGATGAAGCAGGCGTACATCCGGCTGCACGAGCTGGGGCTGGCGCACTCGGTGGAGGCGTGGGACGGCGAGGTGCTGGTGGGCGGGCTGTACGGCGTGTCGCTGGGCGCGGCGTACTTCGGGGAGAGCATGTTCGCGCTGGCACCGGACGCGTCGAAGGTGGCGTTCGCCACGGCGGTGGAGCGCTTCAAGGGCTGGGGCTTCCAGATCATCGACTGCCAGGTGGAGACGGAGCACCTGGAGCGCTTCGGCGCGGAGTCCTGGCCGCGCAAGCGCTTCCTGACGGCGCTCGCGCAGGCGCTGAAGGAGCCCACACGGCGTGGGCCGTGGACGGAAGGAGCGGAGACGTAGCGCGACCCGACTCTTCAAAGACGGCATCAATGGTCCGGAGGACGACCCGGCTATCCGTCGCTGATTTCCAGGAGGGCCATTCCCTCGCCCAAGTCTACCCCAGTGGCATGACTGAAGTCTGAACCTGGGCTGGCCCTATCATGAGCTCAACTCTTGAGCACTTAGCTCTTGCCATGAAGCCAGAGCACGCCCAGGTCACACATCTGCTGGCAAGGCGACAGGCGCGCGCCGGTTAACGGTGGTTCACAGCAGTGGCACCGCCGCAGCATATGAACTCGGGAGTCTGGCCTTTATTTACTCTCTCAGAGACGGCCTCATGCGGCACCAGCCGACAGCTTACCGTCCGGCTGGTGTCGCCACTGCTTTGGACAGCCCTATGCCCCATCCATCGCACGAAGCCGATAAAGATGGGAGCCCGGGAGTCGTTCAATGAGACCTTGAGCCAGGAGGTTTTCGAGAGCTACCGCAACGTCCTCATGAGACCGCACCCCTCCAAAGGAAGCGTTCTCCGCAGAAAAAGCATGGAGTCGCCAACTATCAAATCCACTCACCTTCCCCTCTGGCGTGAAGTCCACATCCACGCTGAAGCTCCCGTCTGAGAATCGGCATCCGATGCCATGAAAATCGAACTCCAGCCCTCCAGGCACGATACCTTTTCTAGGTATTACCTTGCTCCTGCGCCCTGACAACAGGTCCTTCTGCCCAAATGCGCGGCAGAGCCGATCCGAGAAAGAGCGGGCAGACTCCAAGTACTGCTCAATCAGGTCCAAAATCCATTCGTCACCTTGCACACACCCTCCCTCAGAACCCTACCTTTTGCCCCTTGACCCGGAGACCGTTCGGACCGACCGACGAGGCATCCTGCACAACCTCTTCAACCGTTTTCCAAGAACTGAAGTGTGAAGCAATATCCTCAATCACATTAACAGGCACCTCCAACAAACCCGCCATCCTGGCCGCCGAAAGTCGGTGGTGCCCATCAACAACAAACATCTCACCCTCATGTACCACAACATCAATAGGCGGCAGCCTGTATCCCTCCTGTTTAATAGCCTCCGCCATTTGAATGACCTTCCTGGATGACGCCCCACCTTCAATGGAATGCGTTCGCCGAAGGCTACCCACGCCTGCGAGCTTTGTAGCATTGAGACCATCCGCCAGAGTCCCAGCGGCAGAGAAGGTCAAAACGGCGGCCATGGTGCCATTGAAACCAAGGCCTTGGTAATTTCCATTGTACCAATCGTCCTGCGCCTTGGAGATGGCAGTCCATGAACTGAAGACTGGAACTTGGCTATCAACCGCTCCCGCTACAGCTCCACCGAGACCCCATCTTGCGTAGCCAGCACTCGCGCCGTCAAGTGCCGAGCCATACATCTCGGAGTAAAACACAACATGCGGATAGGTAGCCCACATCACCCGATTCGAAAGCGACCGATTTGCCTCATGCTCCCAGGCGGCGCTCGCCATAGTGGAGATGGCGTGGCTGGCGCCGTCGCTCACGTCCTCCGCTTTCTGCACGGTGCCATTCACATCCGAGCTACCGGTAAACGTCTCAGCAATTACACGACCTGCACGAACGACAATATCTGCCACCCAATTGATGATGGCCATTGCAGGACGGGGCAGTTCCAGCCCGGCTCCGTTTTGCCCACCGCACCCGTAGCATCCTGAGATGCCTTCGGCGGTGAAGCCTGAAGGGTCCGTCATGGACAAGGGGTTGTTGAAGACGTAGCTGTACCGGTTATACCCCTGGCTGGAGAACGGCGCGGAAACGAACGGGTCCGCCGACAAGAAGCGGCCAGCGCTCGGGTCGTAGAGCCGTCCCTTCATGTTCACCAGCGAGGACTCCGCGTCGTCCTCATGGCCCGTGAAACCCATGCGGATGGAGCCCGTCGTCGGCAGCACCCGCTGGGTCGGATTGGCGGGGTTCGCCTGCGCGCCGAAGGGCTGATACTTCCGCCGCTGGACCACGCCTCCCGCCTGGTTCGAGAGGGTCTCGATGGAACCCAGGTGGTCGCCGTGGAGGTACAGGGTCTCGACGTTGTAACCACCACTTGCCGCCGTCCACTGCACCTGGGCCACCGGCCCGCCCGCACCGGGAATCTGGAAGACGTGCGAGACGACTCCCGCGGTCTGCCGCTTCTCGTAGAGCCCTGACACGTAGAGCGTGGAGTCCCCGTTGTTGCGCAGCTTCAAGACCCGCTTCTGGAAGGCGTCGTACTTGAAGTCCAACCGCCCTGCCTGCGCCGACTCCAGGACCTTGGGCAGACTGAACGACGTGTACGTCACCTGGCGGTAGTCCCCGTTGGGCGCCGCCCATGAGAGCTGATTGCCGGAGGCGTCATACCCAAACACCTCCCCGCCCAGCCCGGTCATCGCATTGGGCCCTGCCCCTGCTTCGCCATACCGGTAGTCCTGCTGCTCGGTGAACGCGTCCGCCCCTTGCTGGCTCACAGTGCGCTTCAACAGGTTTCCGATATCGTCGTAGTCGAAGTTCGTCGTCGAGGTGTCGCAGGCCGTCTTGACGTTCCACGTCGTCAACCGGTTCAGCGCGTCGTAGGAGAAGCTCTCGTGGACGTTGGCCAGCAGGTCATTCCGGAGCTGGAGATTCCCCGCCGTATTCCACGCATAGGCGATCCGCTGGAGCGTTCCCTGGCCACCCTGCGACTCGATGAAGCGGAGCTGCCCCTCCCTGTCGTAACGGCTCAGGGACGAAACCCCGTTGCCATAAAGTTCCCTGGTCAGTTGCCCCGCGGCATTGCTCTCCAAGGCGCTCCAGTAGAGCTGGCCCGTCATCGTATTGCGGATCCCGCTGAACCTCCCGTTGTGGCTGTTGTACTCCAGCGTCATCCCCAGACGCAGTTGGGAGTCGACCTGCGGATAGATGAGCGCAGCCATGCGCCCGTAGGCGTCGTAGCCCCGGTCAACCCGGTACGTGCTGGCTCCCCCATCCACGCTCGTGGTCTCCCACAGTGAACGGCCCAGGGCGTCATAGCCGTACGTCAGCACCACATCCGTCGGACTCGAGACAGCGGAAGGACCGGACCTGGCCCAGGCCAGGGCTCCCACGCCGTTGGGAGCTGTGTCCCATTCGAAGCGCGTGACGCCCTCCGGCGTCTGCACCGACACGGGCCGCCCCAGGAAGTCACGAGCGAAGGTGGTGACGTTGCCCAGGGAATCGGTCTGCTCGCGGACGGCGCCCAAGGCGTCGTACCGGGTTTCAGATGCACCTGCCTCCGGCGTAACGAGCCGCGTGCGGCGCCCCAGGACGTCGTAGCTCATCGTAGTGAGATTGCCCTTGGCATCCTCCACGAAGTCCACCACCCCGAAGGGGCCGTAGCTCAGGCGCGTGCTGACGGCACTCTGGGGGCTTCCCACCGTCTTGAAGTCCTGGCTTTCCACCACCTGCCCTCGGGCATTCACCAGGAGCCGTCGCTCGGTCCATCCACTTCGCTGCCGGACGTTGCGCCCTTCATACGTGCGCACCTCCTTGATGGTGCCGCTGGCCTCCTGCTGGGACAGCCGTCCCGCCTTGTCATAGGTGAAAATCGTGAACGCAGGCGCTTCCCGGTCTGCATAGGGGAAGGACTGCTTCCACAGGCGCCCCAAGGCATCGTACTCGCGGGTCGCATGACTCCAACTCCCGTCCGAAGCCCGCTCGCGTTCCTCGACCAGGCGCTCGAAGCCATCCAGGAGGCTGACATGTTCCCCGCCGCCATCCTGCTTCACGGTGATGCTCGTCCGCGACTGCTCCTTTCCGTAGCTTACGGTCGTGTGCGCCGCGGACGCAGCCGCCTGACTTCCCACACGGTACGGGGCGCTCTGCCTTCTCAGACGGCCGAACCCGTCGTATCGCCACTCTTCGCGCGCTCCATTGGCGTCTTCCTGGATGGCCAGCAAACCCAGCCCCGGGTGATACAGCCGCTCCGTGCGATGTGACGGAGTCGAGACGTCTTCGCCCAGGAAGGTCTGATCCACGACCGGGAAGATGCGTTCCACCGGGTCATACTCGCGAGTCGAGAATGATTTGACGATACCCTGACGTGCCCGCTGCGTCTGGGATGTCACCTGCCCTGTCGTGTCCCGACTCCACGTCGTCGCCAACCAGACGTCCGCTCCCGCCGTCCCCGTCGCATTCGGCTCGACAACGACCTTGTACAACCGGTTGGACCACGGACACTGCTCCGTCTCCTCCTCCTGGTAGTCGTACTGCGTGCAGTAACTGTAGCGCACGGTGCGAGAGGCAATGCCTCCCGATGGGTGTCGAGCATCCGCAGGAATGCTGTCCGTCTCCGTCCTGGACATCGGCATGCCCAGCGTCCAGTTGGACGTGTAGTTCGAGTAGCTCACCACCACCTTGTGGCGGTGGGGGTTCATGTCCTGGGCATCATTCGCGGTGAAGGTCTCTTCGCTCACGATGTTGCCGTAGGCATCACAGTCCCGCTCGGTGACGACGTCCCGGAACTGGCCCTGCTGGCTGTCGGACTCCCCAGAGTACTCGCGGGTCGGACACAGGAACTTCGTCCGATTCTCCGGCGCGTTCCGCAGCTCCCATTGCCGGGTGGTCTGCCGCGAAAGAGTCACACTGCTGGTCGCGGGAATCGATGACGTCTCCAGATATGGCAAGCGCGCCCAGGGGTAGAGCGACCCGGCCGGTTGGGCGTTGTCCATCCGCACCGTGGTCGTCTGCTGGGTAGTCGAGTCAAAGGTGGTCCTAGAGGCGAAACCCAGCCACCCCTGACCTCGAAGCGCATAGCGGCTGTCCGCGTAGCTGAACTGCGCGGAACGGATTCCCCCCTTGCCATCCGGCGACTGCAGGGTTCCAACGACCGGGAGCGCGGACGCGACGCAGTACTGGGGATAGGTGCATGTTCCCGGCGTATAGAGCCCGGTGCCAAAGCGGAAGTCGGTCAACGCCCTGTAGCCCACCGTCGTCCGGTTGCCATTGGAGTCCACCACCGCCTTCATCAGGTCAGGCCGGCCTCCCTGACGGCGGTAGATTTTGAGCCGGTACTCGTTGGGGATGTCGGTGGGCTCGGCTTGCACCAGGTCCGTCAGCCCATCACCGTCGATATCCAGCAGACGCGACAGGCGGTAACCAAAGCCCGTTCCCGGCCGGAGCCGGAGCTCGACGGTGCCGCCACTGCCCGTGGTGATTCCAGTGGGGACGTTGGTCAGCGTCCGCGGCACGAAGCCACTGCCCGTCGACTCGAGGACCGTCACGTTCGAACGGCCCACGGAGTTGGGATAGTTCGTGTCAACGAAAGAGTCCATCAACAGGAGGTCCTGCTTGCCATCCATGTTGAAGTCGACGATGCGGACCCCGTTGTCGATGTAGCGTCCCTCGTTGACTTGGACAGGACTGGGCATCGCCCCCAAAGGGATGTCGAGGTGCTCGGGCGGCAGGTAGCCCGCGCCCGTGTTCAGAGAAAGCATGAGATCCCGGGCTGTGCGTACCCCGCCGATCTTCGCCTCCTTCGCCATGCTCACAACGTCCTGGAGACCATCACCGTTGACGTCCAGGAACCATCGCTGCAGGTGGTGGTAGGGCCCCTGGGGCCGCTGGATGTAGTCCCAGGGCAGAGCCGCCAAGGTAGCGGTCGTCGCCGACGGACACGACGTTCCCGCAGGCCCACCGGAACACGGCGTCGGAGAGACCTCCACCGCTGAATAGAACTGCTCGAAGCTATCCACTGTCGCGGTGGAAGCAGGCTGCCGCAACAGCACATCGACGGCGCCATCCCCGTCCATGTCCGTCGCGTAGCCGCCGACCAAGGAGGTCCGATCGAAGTCCCCACCGATGCGGTTGGGCTCCGAGAAGGTCACCCCGGCGGCAGTGGTGGTGTTGAGGCGATAGCTCCAGTTCGCGACGGTTGCGGAGGCGACGGGCTGGCGCGAGCGCAGCAGGTCCGGCCGGCCATCGCCGTCCAGGTCCGCGACGTGCATGATAGGAGCTGGCACGTCCTGCACCGAGTCGTTGCAGATGTCGTACAGCTCCTCATAGTTGTTCCACTTCGCTTCGAAGCCAGACCCTGTGGAGCGGTAGAGCTGGTAGTGCCCGTCACAGGGAGCCGTGGGATGACCGGAGTTCGTCCGGTTCAAGCCGATGACGTCGGTCTTTCCATCCATGTCCATGTCGACGGTGATCAACTCATCCAGCGAATCCCCCACCACAGCCCTGGGAAGGTTGTTGGCGGTCTGTGGGGGGCCAAAGCCCAACCCGGTCGAGAGCCGATACTTCCAGACTGGAGGTGGCCGCTGTCCGTTGCTCTTCGGGCCCGTGTACCGGTAGAGGATGTCGTCCCGGCCATCGCCGTTGATATCCAGCGTCTGGAGCGTCCAGAAGTCGCGGCCCAGGGAGTCCGTGTTCTCGAGGGGCTCGCTCGGGGGGACATCCCCATTGGCGGCCACATCCGTGATGCCTGTGTCGATCTTCTCGAAGATGTTGTCGGGGTTCGCCTCGAGGCCCTTCTCCCACTCGAACTGGAGCGGGCTGCGGCAGACGTCCTTTCCGTCGCAGTCCTCGACGCTGGTCAGCAGGCTGCGCTTCGAAACGCTATCGTTGCGGTACGTGAAGCGGTACTCGCGGAGTCGTTCGATGACCGCACCCTGGGAGTCCACCGGGGCTGACATGGAGATCTTGAGCAACCGCTGTGATGACCTCAGCTTCAGGCCCGAGACATAATGGACATCCGCGTCCGGCCGGCCTTCGTAATGGAAGGTGACACGCCGGAGCGGCTGGAGCTGGGGAACGGTGCTCGTCGAGCCCGTGTATTCAATGGCGGAGGGCACCTGCTCGACGGCGGCATCGGTCTCCGTGCGGGCGTAGAGCACGCGCATGAAGTTGCCGCTGCGGTCCTCGACCTTCGAGACGGACCAAGCATACCGGACGCGCGGCGCCCCGGTGTATGTCGCGAAGACCGATGACGGGGGAACGGCCGACACAATCACCTGCGGGCCCTCCAACACGGAGCCTTCCGCGGTCCCGCCGTAACCTCCGTAGGTGAGCATCTGCCCGTCGCGGGTGCGGACATCGAACTGTTTCGGGCCGTTCGCATCCGCGTCAATGACCGTCACCTGCGAGAAGGTGTCGATCTCCGTGCGATACCGCGCGCCGACGGCTCCCGCGGTTCCGGTGATGAGCACCAGCCGCGCCCCGTCCAGGCAAAGGTCATCCGCCTGGGTGAACTGGATGGGCAGTCGCTTCCCCGCCCCGTCCAGCGAGGGATTGCAGCGGGTGATGCGGGAGAAGCCGCTCACTGCCCAGCCCATGCCCAGCGGTCCATTGCCGCCACGGCTGTTGTAGGACAGCGTCAGCGACGGCTGGATACCCGCCCGTCCTGGAGGAACCCACAGGGGCACGGCGTAGGTCGCGGCACCGTCCAGGGAGACATCCAGACGGCCTGCGGTCAGCCCCGTGGCGACACCGTTCACGGTCTCCGTGGGCAGGACCGTCAACGCGGGCAATGTCAGACCCGTAGCTCCATTCAGCCGGGCTGACGCCCCCGCCAACGTGCGCGCGGCATCCTGCGTCGGGACAGGACCGCAACTTCCCAGCAACTGCACGATGTAGAGGGATAGGATCGTCGTGGAGAGGAGCTGCTTCAAGCGGTTCGGCGCCGCATGCTTAAATTGGGTGTCCATCACTTGTCCCCCTCCATCGATCTGAGGCCACCACCATTCGTCTGGCAGATGCCGAACTTGCAGGTTGAGCCCGCGCCACAGGTCCCGCAGCTCAGCACTCCGCCACAGCCATTGGCGGCACTGCCGCACTCGCGCTCACCGCAGGCCTCGTAGAGCGGATATGGCGTGCAGCCACACACGTTGGGTGTGCCACCGCCTCCACAGCTCTGGACGCCCGTGCAGGCGCTGCCGCAGGTGTATGTGCCTCCGCATCCATTGCTGACCGTGCCGCAGTTCTTCCCCGCGCAGGCCGTGGCCTGGGGGATGGGGGTGCAGCCACACACGTTGGACGTGCCAGCACCACCGCAGGTCTGCGGCGAGACGCAGGTGCCGCAGGCGTACGTGCCACCACAGCCATTGGGTACCGTGCCGCAGTTCTTCCCCGCGCAGGCCATGGACTGGGGGGTGGGTGTGCAGCCACACACGTTGGGCGTGCCACCGCCGCCACAGGACTGGGGACTGGTGCAGGCTCCGGAACCGCAGGTGTGAAAGCTGCCGCATCCATCAGAGACCGTTCCGCAGTTCTTCCCCGCACAAGCGGTTTCCTTCGAAACGTAGGAACAGGTCGCGCAGACGTTGGCCACGCCTCCTCCTCCGCAGACCTGTCCCCCCTGGCAGGAGCCGCAATTCAGCGTTCCTCCACACCCATCCGAGACGCTTCCGCAGTTCTTCCCCAGCGACGCGCAGGTCGCAGCGCAACAAGCGCTCGAGCTCAGCCCGCACACCTCCCCTTCCCAACCGTCGGAGCCTTCGTCGATGAGACCGTCGCAGTCGTCATCCAGACCGTTGCAGGTCTCCAGGGTGCTGGCATTCCCATCCCCAATGCCATCGCGGTCATCATCACAGTCATTGCAGGGCAATTCCCGCGTCGCAGTCACTGGTTGGCAGGGCCCAAACGACCCGTCCATCCGGCAGGCCTGACTCCCTCCAGCGCCACAGGTTCCGCAAGCCTTTCGGCTGTCTGGCGCCAAGACACAGGTAGAACCGGCGGCGGAACAGGCGACGACACCTGAGCAGCCATTCGGCATCGTACAGGGCGCTCCGGTGAGCCCCTCGTCCACCAGGCCATCGCCGTCATCATCACAGCCGTTGCAGAGCTCACTTCGATAGGCCGTGCAGGACTGGCCATCCACCGTGAAGTCCGTGCAGGTCCTGTAGCCCGTCCGACCACAGACGTTGCAGGTCACGCTCGATTCGCCCGTGGGCATGCACTCGCCCAGCCGAGTCCCCTCGCAGAAAGCAACGCCCTTGCAGAGCCCTTGTGAGCATGTATGGGGCGACGTATCGCTCGCGCTGCATGGGCTGGCGGACACGGCCGTCGGTCCAACCATGAGCAACAACGCGAACAACACGCGTGCGGCTCTCGCACGCTCGCGGAACAACCCAATCCACTGCATGAATACGCTCCCCTCGACAGCCCACGGGCTGGTACAGCCCATGAAAGGGCTGCTCGAAGCACTCCAAGTGCGTTCGTGAGTCCGCCTGGGGGAGCACTGACTTCAGGCGAGCATAGGTATAACGGCGACGGCACAACTTATTGATTATTTCGTCCAGAAAGTCAAATCAGGCCTCATGCCAGCGTGAATGCCTGTGGGTGGATTCATGAAGGCCGGACTCCTAACGGTATTTCTGGGAAAGCCATACTCCATACCTTGCGGATCGCTTCCACCATCTGGGGCCCGTTCCCGCTGGCGATCTGCGCCCAGCAGGGGAAGTTCGCGAACACGGCTTCATGGTTCGCGGTAACCTCTCCGTGGAAGTCCATCCCGTTGTACCCGTGGATTCGAATCAGCGTCTCCAACTGGGCCCGCGCGTCCTGGCCGCGCAGCGAGAACGCAGTCGGCACCTGGCCCACGAAGTGGGGACCGAAGTCCGCGGCGGTCACGCGGATCCGCCCCTGGATGTGCTCGTTGAAGGTCTCCAGTTCCCCGGCGGGAACCCAGAGTTCCTGATGCATCCGTGCACCGACCTGCTGGACCTCGAATGTGGACGCATAAGCGTCCTCCACATCGAACACGGTGACGTAGCCGGCGCCCTCGGGGCTCGTGGCGTTCCACTCCCGGCTGATCTGCCGGGCGTACGGCTCGTTGAGCACCGGGTAGAAGATGGGCTGCTCCGGCAGACGCGGCGGAAAGCGCCGCATGCCCGACCGGTAGATCAACAACAACTCTTGAAGCCCGACGGGACGATAGAGGCGCATGGCGAGCCTTGCGATGTGAAGAAGGGCCTCTCACTTCCGGACCGCTCCACGCGAAAAGCCCCTGGATGCTGACAGCTGCATCCAAGGGCTTGAAGGTCACGACAGGATTTTCGAAACGACCGATACCTACTCTGCTCCCGGCAAGGGGCCCTCGGTGGTATCGAATTTCCGCACCGACTCGCCGAACGAGGGGTCGAACCGGAGCAGGTCTTCCAGATTGCCTCGGAACGTTTCCGTCTGGTCTTGCGTGTCCAGCATCAGCACCGCCAGGTATTCCATGACGTCGAGCACGTTCCCAAGCTCATGGCCCCGCCCCTCGTAGGCCATGGAACGGGCGGAGCTCATCGCACTGTGAATCGCTAGAAGCGCCGCCCGATGCTTCGAGGCCGGAATCACCGCGTCCCCCCTACTTCTTGCACGGGGACAGCGTGCGCTTCGCGTGGATGAGGTCCTCTTCCGTAGGACTCCCGTACCGCACGGCCTTCGGCGCGGCCTTCAGCTTCTGGTAGTCGTACGCATAGAGCACGCCCATCTCCCGGCTCAGGATGTAGCGCAGGCCGCTGAAGTCCCAGAGGCCTCCGAAGAGCTGCCCTCCCGGCTTGAGCGGCGTCAGCGCCGTGCCCTCCGGCGTGCGCAGGAGCAGCATGGACAGGTCATCCGTCGCCCAGTTGCACGGGTTGCTGCCATTGCGGTGCAGATAGGACACCGTCAAATCGAACGCGCCCTCGCCCTCGTCGCCCGTCACGCCGAAGTACTCCCACAGCCGCGCGCACTCCGGCGCCGCGCAGTCCTGCGGCGGCACGTGCTCCGCGTAGTCCGGCGGGATGCCGTCCGACTCCTTGCCAATCACGCTCCGGTTGGGCCGGCGCAGCACGCACCCCGTGGGCTCCTCCTTCTGCCGCAGCGCGATGGGCGTCCCCGCGAGCCGCCCGGGAGGCAGCACCTCGCACTCCATCGCCAGCTCCGCCATCAGGTACGTCTGGCGATCCTCGTCCGTCCCCATCCGCACCGCCCAGTACGCGATGGGCGTGCCCTTGCACGCCTTCGACTTCTCCTTGCCGAACACCCAGATGGGCGCCTTCGTGGTGTCCAGCGCGCCCAGCTTCTTCGCCTGCTCCATGGGCACCGGCTTCACCCCGGAGCGGCTGCGCGCCCCCGCCTGGAAGAACTTGTCCTTCGAGGGCGGGATGATGGCCTGGTGCACCAGCCAGCCCAGCCGGTCGATGCCCACCTGCCCCATGGGCGTCATCGGCAGGAACTCCGGCTTCGCCGGGCAGCCCCGGTCCGGCTCCGGCAGGTCCACCACCACCGCCGAGCCGTCATCCACATCATCCGTCTGCGCCCACGCGGCCCCCGGCCCCACCGTCAGCGCCAGCACCAGCGCGAGCCCCGCGCGCTTCACTCCGTTCGTCATTCCGTCGGACCTCCACCCCCGGTCATACCGCAAGCGGAAGCCCTCGGCGCGCCCCCTCGCTCAGCGCGGCTTCTTCGGAGCCGCCTTGCGCTTCACCGGCGCTGGAGGCGGCGGCACCCCGGCGTCCGCCGGCACGTCCGCCACCGTGGCGTCGAGCGCCTCCTGCTTCGCGGCGTCATCCGGCTTCGGCGGCGCCTCCACCTCCGTGCGGTCCTCCAGCGGCACGCGGCCCACCGCGCGGTTGAACAGCTCCCACAGCGCCTTGCGGTGGCCCTCGCGGTCCGTCTTCCCGGACAGCACCAGCCCCGCGCCGCTGTAGCGCACCGTCAGCCCCGGCGGCATCCCCGCCGCGAAGTCCTCCAGCTGCGCCTGGAGCTGCGGCACCGCGAACGTCAGCTCCAGCTCCTTCGCCAGGTACGCGTGCGTCTTGAGGAACGTGCGCAGCGCCAGCCGACACGCGGTGTCGTTCACCGTCGCCGTCAGGCTCGGCTCCGCGCCCTCCGTGGCCTTCAGGTCCGGGCACGCCTTCTTCGCCGCCGCCAGCTCCGCCCCGGTGTTCTGCAGCTCGATGGGGCCCACCATCACCCGCCACACGGCGAAGCGCCCCTCCGCATACAGCAGCACCCGCGCGATGCCCGCGGCGTGGGGCGTCAGCAGCAGCTCGCCGCTCTGGGGCAGCGCCTCCGCCGTCACCACGCCGGGCGCGTCCGACTCCGCCCAGTCCACCGCGGTGAGCTTCTGGAAGGTCTCCTTGCCGGGCTCCAGCGTCAGGGCCTGGTCCACCGGCCAGGCCCTGGCCGCCGAGGGCGCCGCCAGCGCGCCCAGCAGTCCGCCAATGACGTACATCCGACGTCCCCGCATGGTGCCTCCCGCCAGGGTGGTATGCCCCTCTAGCACGGGATAAGAACCTCTCCCTATGCCTACCTGGACCCTCTGGGTCGCCTGCCTGGCCCTCTGCTTCATGAGGTCCCTGGTCGCCGCCGCGGAGTCCGCGCTCTATGGGACGTCCGAACTGCGCGCCCAGGAGCTCGCGGAGGAGAGCCAGAGCGTCTCCGCCCGCCGGGTGCTCCGCCACAAGACGGACCGTGAACCCGCCGCCACCGCCCTGCGCCTGGGCATGGTGCTGTCCGGCTTCCTCGCCGCCGCCATCGGCGCCTTCGTCCCGCCGCGCCTCCTGGACTTCAGCCACTACGCCGAGGCCGCCTGGGTGCCCGTCGCCACGGTGTGCGCGGGCGCCCTCTTCGTGGGCGTGCTCGCCAGCCTCATGGAGGTGACGCTGCGCGGCCTGGCCAACGGCAACGCGGAGCGCTGGGCCCTGCGCCTGTCGGGGCTCGTGTCCCTGCTGGTGGCCGTGCTCTACCCGCCCATGCGCCTGATGCTGGGCCTGCTCAACCTGGGCGCCCGCACCATGGGCCGCCCCCTGCGCTTCGAGCCGCCCCCGCCGCCCCTGGAGGAGTTGGAGAAGCTGCTCGCCGCCCAGGCCGCGCGCAACGAGGTGGACAAGAGCGCCCCGCAGCTCATCCGCTCCATCTTCGAGCTGTCCGACAAGCGCTGCCGCGACGTGATGGTCAACCGCACGGACGTCGTCTCCGTGGACGTCACCACGCCGCCGGACGAGGTGCTGCGCATCCTGGCGGAGGAGAACCACTCGCGCATCCCCATCTACAAGGACGACGTGGACCACATCGTCGGCGTGCTGCACGCGCGCGACCTCATCCCGCTGCTCCAGCACCCGGAGCTCATCGTCCTGCAGGACATCATCCGCCCCGCCCACTTCGTGCCGTGGATGAAGCCCGTGGGCGACCTGCTGCGCGACATGCAGAAGCGGAAGATCCACATGGCCATGGTCGTCGACGAGTACGGCGGCTTCATGGGCGTCGTCACCCTGGAGGACATCCTCCGCGAGATCGTGGGCGACATCGGCGACGAGTTCGAGGTGGAGGAGAAGCTCGTCGAGAAGATGGCCGACGGCAGCTCGCTGGTGGACGCCGCCATGGAGGTGGATCAGTTCACCCAGGTCTTCGGCTTCCCCCTGCCGGAGGGCGACTTCGACACGCTCGGCGGCTACCTGTCCTCGCTCGCGGGCCACCTGCCGGACGTGGGCGAGCGCTTCACCTACAACGGCTGGCAGTTCGTCGTGGCCACCAAGGAGGGCGCCCGCATCGACCGCGTGCGGATGTCCCGCATCAAGAGCCTCGCCCCCGGCGGGGACGGACAGGCGGGCCCGCCGCGACAGGCCTCCGACCCCGGCGCGGCTCCGGACGCCAAGGGCTGAGGGCTCAGGGCGCCGGGCTGGACTCCCCGCCCGGCATCCACGCGATGTCCAGCGAGCGCGCGTCCTGGAAGGGCGCGCGCCGCTCGGAGCCGCCGAAGCGCAGCACCACGCCCCCCGCCACCCGCACCGCGTGCGAGCCCCGCTCCGGGCGGCCGCCGCCGCGCGCCACCGCCAGCGGGAAGCGGACCTCCAGGGGGACCTCGCCGTGGCCGTCCAGGGGAACGCCCATCACCTGCTCGCCCGTGGCCACGCGCCGCCCGTCCACGCGCAGGTCGAAGTCCACGCGGACGAGCGTGGCCGCGTCCGACGACGGGTTCTTCACCTGGAGCTTCAGCGTGAGCACCCCGGCGCCCTCCCGCGTGAAGGCCACGTCCACCGCCTCCACCCGCACCGCCTCGTCGTAGGCGCGCGGGCTGAAGGGCACCACGCCCAGGCAGCCGGAGAGGCCCAGGGCGCAGCCCAGCCCCAGCCCGAGCACCGCCCGGCGCGAGCGCATCAGCCGCCCAACAGAGGCTGCAGCGCCTCCACCGTCAGGGGCCAGCCCGCGCGGCGCGCCAGCACCTCCAGCGCCTTGATGAACTCCGCCGCGGTCTGGAAGCGGCGCGCGCGGTCCGCGAACAGCGCCTTGCGCGCCACCCGCGCCGCGTAGTCCGGCAGGTCCGGCGCCAGCGAGGACAGCAGCGGCACGCGCGCGTCGCGCACCTGGTGCATGAGCTGCGCTTCGTTGTCGCCGGTGAAGAGGCGGCGGCCGGCCCACAGCTCCCACAGCATGACGCCCACCGCGTACAGGTCCGTGCGCGCGTCCACCGCCTGCCCCAGCACCTGCTCCGGGCTCATGTACGGCAGCGTGCCGCGCAGCGCGCCCGAGTCGCCGCGCATCATCCCCTCCACCTCCGCCACGCCGAAGTCGGTGAGCTTCACGTCGCCCTGGACGCCCAGGAGCACGTTGGCGGGGTTCACGTCGCGGTGGACGATGGTGGCGCCGTTCTCCCCCACCTTGGCGCGGTGGATGTAGTCCAGCGCCTTGAGCACGCACCACGCGATGTAGCAGGCGGACTCCGGCGGCATCGCGGCGCCCGCCTTGATCAGCAGCTCCTGCATGTAGCCCAGCGTCCGGCCGCTCACGAGCTCCTGCACCATGAGGTAGTCCGGCCCGGCGCGGAACAGCCGGTACGTCCGCACGATGTGCGCGTTGCGCAGGCGCACCGTCAGCTTCGCCTCGTCGACGAAGGCCTTCACATACGCGGGGTCGTTGCGGAAGGACGGGTGCAGCCGCTTGATGACCACTTCCTCGGGCTCGCCCGGGGAGCGCTGGGTCGTCTCACGGGCACGCGCCTGATACACCTCGGCCATGCCACCGACCGCCAGCCGGCCGACCACTTCATAGCCACCCAGGTCCGGAGCTTCCGCCACGGAGCAAGTTTAACGCGGATCCAGGAGGGGCCCCACTATTCATCCACCAGCGCGTGGAAGAGGGCGTCGTACTTCCGGGCGGACGCGGTCCAGGAGAAGTCCTTGCCCATGCCCCGCACCTGGAAGTTCCCCAGCCGTGCGGGGTCCGCGTACAGGGAGAGCGCCCGGCGGATGGCCGCGAGGAGCGCCGCGCGGTGGAAGGCCTCGAAGAGGATGCCGTTGCCGTCCAGCCCCCCCTCCACCGTGTCCACCAGCCCGCCCGTGGCCCGGACGATGGGCACCGTGCCGTAGCGCAGGGAATACATCTGGTTCAGCCCACACGGCTCGTAGCGGCTGGGCATGAGGAAGAAATCCGATCCGGCCTCCACCAGATGTGACAGTTCCGGGTCGAACCCGATGCGCACGCCCACCTGCCTCGGGAAGCGGGCCTGCAACGTCCGCAGCCCCTCCTCCAGGACGGGATCGCCGTTGCCCACCGCCACGAACCTCAGGTCCGCCTGGAGCGCCGCGGGCAGCGTCTCCAGGAGCAGGTCCACGCCCTTCTGCCACGCCAGCCGGCTGACGATGCCGAACACCGGCGCGGTGCCTTGCGTGGGCAGGCCGAAGCGCTCCAGCAGCGCGCGCTTGCACACGGCCTTCCCGGTCATGTCGTCCGGGCCGTAGCGCGCCGGCAGGAAGAAGTCCGTCTGGGGGTTCCACTCGTGCGCGTCGATGCCGTTGAGGATGCCGGTGAGCGCGTGCGAGCGGCGGCGCAGCAGGCCCTCCAGCCCGTAGCCCTGCTCCGGCGTCTGGATCTCCCGCGCGTAGGTGGGCGACACGGTGGTGAGCGCCTCGGAGTAGACGAGCCCCGCCTTGAGGAAGTTGACGTGGTCGTAGAACTCCACGCCCTCGGGGGTGAAGAGGTCCCACGGCAGCCCCAGGTCCTCCATGGTCCGCTTGGGGAACTGCCCCTGGTATGCCAGGTTGTGGATGGTGAAGACGCACTTCGCGCGGGCGAGCGGCGTGCCCTGGAAGCCCCGGCGCAGGGCCACGGGGACCAGGCCCGTCTGCCAGTCGTGCAGGTGGATGATGTCCGGGAAGAAGCGCAGGCGCTGCGCGGCCTGGAGCGCGCCCACGCACAGGTAGGCGAAGCGGCGGGGGTTGTCCGCGAACTCACCGCCCGCGTCGCCGTAGAGGCCCTTGCGGCCGCCGAAGAAGGCCTCGTTCTCCAGGAAGAGGACCTCCAGGCGCTCGGACAGGCGCGCGGACAGGATGGGGCCGCCCGACTCGCCGAAGGGGAAGCGCAGCACCAGCGACTGGCCGGTGGGCAGCAGCTGGCCGGTGTTGCGCACGTCCTGGTAGCGGGGCGTGACGATCTTCACGTCGTGCCCCAGGCCGGCGAGCGCCGTGGGCAGGGCCCCGGCCACGTCGCCCAGTCCCCCCGTCTTCGAGAAGGGGGTGACCTCCGAGGCGATGAAGAGGATCTTCATGAGGCCCGCCATTGCGTGCGAGTCCCGACAGGGAGTCAACCGCGAACGTGCGCGCGGGGGCGCGGTTTCCTATGGTGCGCCGCGTGACGACGATCCCTCCCGACCCCCTCCAGCGCTTCGCGGACCTCTTCGCCCAGGCGAAGGCGGCCATCCCCGTGGACCCCAACGCCATGGTGGTGGCGTCGGTGGACGACCAGGGCCGCCCCAGCTCACGCGTGGTCCTGCTCAAGGACTTCGATGCGCGCGGCTTCGTCTTCTTCACCAACCTCCACAGCCGCAAGGGGCGTCAGCTCACCGCGCACCCGTTCGCGGCCCTGTGCTTCCACTGGCAGCCCCTGGAGCAGCAGGTGCGCATCGAGGGCCGCGTGGAGCAGGTGTCGGACGCGGAGGCGGACGCGTACTTCCAGAGCCGTCCGCGCGGCAGCCAGATTGGCGCGTGGGCCAGCCTCCAGAGCGAGGAGCTGCCCTCACGCGAACTATTGGATCAGCGCGTGGCGGAGGTCGAGGCGCGCTTCCAGGGTCGCCCGGTGGAGCGCCCGCCGCACTGGAGCGGCTTCCGCGTGGTGCCGGACCGCATCGAGTTCTGGCACGCCCGCCCCAGCCGGCTGCACGAGCGCAACGTGTACCTGCGCGACGGCGCGGGCTGGAAGACGCAGCTGCTCTTTCCCTGAGCAGGGGACCGGGAGGCCCTGGCTTCCAGGCGCTCGCCGCTTCCCCGTAGCATGCCGCCATGCTGGACATGGACATGGTGGCGAGGCTGGCCGCGTGGGCCGCGGGCCTGGAGGAAGAGGGCGCGGAGGCCCTGGTACAGGAAGCCCTGGAGCGCGTGGAGCGGGACGGCGAGGAGGAGACCGTCGCCTGGCTGGAGATGTACGTCCAGTGCATCGCGGAGGACCGGGCCGCGCTGTTCGGCCAGTACATCCAGGACGCCGTGCGCGAGGCCCAGCGACAGGCCGCCATCACCGTGCAGGCCGCCGTCCGCGGCTGGCTGGCCCGCCGGGAGCTGGAGCGCCAGGAACAGGCGGCCACCGTCATCCAGAGCGCCGTGCGCGGGCATCAGGCGCGCAAGGAGCTGGAGGCCCAGCGCGAGGCCGCGACGAAGATCCAAGCGCTCGTCCGCGGGCATCAGGCGCGCAAGGAACTGGAGGCCCAGCGCGAGGCCGCGACGAAGATCCAAGCGCTCGTCCGCGGGCATCAGGCGCGCAAGGAGCTCCAGGAGCAGCGGGACGCCGCGACGAAGCTCCAAGCGCTCGTGCGGTCCTATCAGGCGCGCAAGGAGTTCCAGGAGCTGAAGACCGCCACGGTGAAGCTCCAGGCCCAGCTGCGGGCCTGGGAGGCCCGGCGTGAGCTCGCGCGGCTGAAGGAGGAGAAGCTGCGCAACGACAGCGCCACCGTCATCCAGTCCGCGTTCCGGGGGTGGGTCCAGCGCAAGAAGTATCAGGCCACCCTCAAGTTCTACGACGACCAGGAAGAGGACTCGCGGAGCGTCAAGAGCCCGGCGCTGAAGATCAACAGCACCGTGACGCTGCCGGGCCACCGCGTGCTGGCGGTCTACATCGCCGTGGTGAAGGACACGCTCAAGCTGTTCTACGAGGACGCGCACAAGCCCGCCATCCCGCGAAACAAGCACCTGGTGCAGGTGGACACGCACCCCACGCGGGACGGCTGGCTGACCGCGTGGGCGAAGCTCGCGTGGAAGGACCTGTACGCCTCACAGGACAGGCGGGACAAGCCCGCGAAGGTCTCGGGCGAGAGCTTTCCCTGTATCGGACAGGTGCAGATCAACGGCACCAAGCCGCACTTCATCGAGGAGAAGCTCTGGGTCAAGGTCGGGCGCACGGACCGGGCCACGCGCTACAACGACCTGGGTGACGGCCTCGCCCTGGTGAAGAGCGCGAAGGACCGGGCGAAGGGCATCCGCAAGGTGCTCACCGGCGACCTCACCGGCGTGGACGACATCGAGATGGAGGCCGCGCTGGCCATGCTGGGCGCGGAGACGGCCCGCAACCCCCGCTCCTATGGCGTGGGCCTGATGCTGCTCGACCTGGTGGAGAACGAGGTCAAGTACGGCAACGACAAGTCCTATACCTGGAGCCTCATCCTCGGCTCGAACTTCCACACCGGGGAGAGCGAGGCGCGGTACATCGAGCGCAAGACGGGCTACCAGGAGAACCCGCGCGGGGGCTGGGATGTCGTCGACGCGGACAAGGCCGACCGCTGGGATCAGTTCGACACGACCCTGAAGAACCAGGCGCCCCCCAAGTTCCACACCTCCCCGGTGAAGGCGCTGTGGGCGGGGAAGTGGCCCATGTCCCCTTCCGCCTCCATGTCCCTGGGCGGCTACGACGTGGCCACGCCCACCAGCGACAGCGAGCTCAACGTCGTGCAGTACAAGGAGCTCAAGACGATCCTCAAGTGGTACCGGTTCGTCATGCGCGGCATCGACGTCACCGCCACCCACGCCGGCGAGGCCGAGGCCCAGCTCGCGAAGCTGCTCCGCCTCCGGCTGCTGTCCACCCGGGTGATGGACAACACCCACCTGAAGCGGACCTGGGTGTAGCCCTCCGCCCTCCACCGCCGCGCACGACGAGCCGGGGACGAGGGCGGTCAAGCGCCAGCGCGGGCCTCGTCCCCGGGGGCCGCTGCCTGCCTGTCCCCAGGGGCAGGCGCGCGCGCCGCGGACGACAGTGACCCTGTCCCGCGGATCACTACCAGGGCACCTCCGCGCCCTCGTAGTCGAAGAACCGGCCGGAGTGCTCCAGCGAGATGCTGTCGATCACCTGCAGCATCCCGCGCACGGACTCCTCCGCCGGCAGCGGCGCGTCCTGGCCGCCCATGTCCGTCTGCACCCAACCCGGATGCAGCAGCACGAACGCCAGGCCCTCGCGTCGCAGGTCGTTGGACATGGAGCGCACGCCCATGTTCAGCGCGGCCTTGGACATGCGGTAGGCATACGCGCCGCCCTCCGTGTTGCTGGAGAGCGACCCCATGCGCGAGGTGACGTTCGCCACCTTGCGCCCCATTCCCTGGCGCAGCGCGGGCAGGAGCGCGGAGGTGATCCGCAGCGGCCCGAGCGCGTTCACCTCGATGGTGCGCGCCAGGTCCTCGTAGTCCAGCTCGTGCAGCCCCACCCACTGGCCGGCCACCCCGGCGTTGTTGATCAGCACGTCCACCGGCTCACGGCAGACGCGCTCCGCGAAGGCCCGCACGCTGTCCCCGTGGGTGACGTCCAGCGTGTGGATCCTCAGGCGGTTGCCGGCCTCCAGGAGCAGCGGCTCCAGCCGGCGCGCCAGCTCCGGAGCTCGCACACCCGCGTCCACCGTTTCTCCCCGCCGCAGCAGCTGCTGCACGAACTCGAAACCGATGCCACGGCTCGCTCCCGTGATGACATAGCGCATGCCTGTATTAACGCGCCGGGTGGCGCTCCTTGGCAAAGCTCTTGCCTTCGCACCCAGGCGCCCGGACATGCTCACCCCAGGACACGGGTAGGAATTACCCAGGACGTCGGCAGGAGTCGAACGACATGACGGTCGCGGTCATTGGAGGAGGCATCACCGGGCTCGCATTGGCCTATCGATTGCGGGCTCGCGGTACTGATGCCGTGGTGCTGGAGTCGACGTCACGCGTGGGTGGAAACGTGCAAACCCACGCACGCGAGGGCTACGTGCTGGAGGCGGGACCCAACAGTTTCCTGGACCGCGAACCCACGATGCGTGAACTGGCGGAGTCGCTGGGAGTGTCAGCTCGCATTCGTCCGGCGGATGCAGCGGCAAAAAACCGCTACGTCTTCACGCGCGGCGCGCTGCGGACCCTGCCCACGTCCCCCCCCGCGTTCCTGAAATCCGACATCCTCCCCCTTGCTTCCCGCGCGCGGGTGGTCGGGGAGCTGCTCAGCGGACGCAACCCCACGGGTGCGGACGAGTCGCTGGCGCAGCTGGGGCGGCGCCACCTGGGACGTGAGGCGACGTCGGTGCTGCTGGACGCGATGCAGACCGGCACCTACGCGGGAGACATGGAGCAGCTCAGCGCGGAGGCCACGTTCCCGCAGCTCGTGAAGCTCGAGCGCGAGCACCGCAGCCTCATCCTCGGCGCCATCCGCGCGCAGCGAGCGGCGCGCCGGGCGAGGGCCTCGGGCGCGGTGGAGGCGGGCCCCCGGCTCAGCGGGCAGATGAGCACGTTCGACGGCGGCCTGGGCGTGCTGGTGGACGCGCTGGCGAAGGCGCTGGGCGACGTGGTGCGCACGGACGCGAAGGTGGAGGGACTGGAGCGCTCGGCCGACGGCTGGAGGGTGCGCTTCCTGGAGCGCGGCCAGCCGGCGGAGCTGAGCGCGTCGCACGTGGTGCTGGCGGTGCCCGCGCCCGTGGCGGCGTCGCTGGTGCGCCCGCTGGACGCGGAGCTGGCGGCGAAGGCGGACGCCATCCCCTACGCGCCCATCGCCGTGGTGCACCTGGGCTTCGCGCCGGGCACGGTGCCGACGCCGGACGGGTTCGGGTTCCTGGTGCCGGCGGCGGAGGGCAAGGCGGTGCTGGGCACCATCCACGTCTCCACCACGTTCCCCTTCCGCGCGGAGGGCGGGCGCGTGCTGCTCACGTGCCTGATGGGCGGCGCGCGCCGGCCAGACCTCGTGGCGTGGGACGAGGCCGCGCTGGTGGCGCTGGCGCGCGAGGAGCTGAAGGCGATGGCGGGCCTCACCGCGACGCCGGAGCTGACGGAGGTCATCCGCTGGCCGCTCGGGATCCCGCAGTACACCGTGGGACACCTGGAGCGCCTGTCCGCGATGGAGGCGCGGCTGAAGCGCTGGCCCGGCCTGCACCTCGCCGGCAACGCGTACCGGGGCGTGGGCGTCAACGACTGCATCCGGGAGGCGTCGCGGCTGGCGGAGGTGCTGGGAGGGCCCGCGGCGGCAACCACCCGGAGCGCCTGAGCGACCGCTCACCCAGGCCCCGCGACGGCCGGGGGCCTCCCTCCCCGAAAGGCCCCTGGGTCGCCGGCAGAGTGCGTGGGCATGTTTCATGGACACCGGAGGCGCCCCCCATGTTCTCACTTCACTCGCCGCTCCTGTCCATGCTCGCCGTCGTCTTCTTCCCCGCGCTCCTCGCCGGAACGCTCGTCCTGGAGCTCGTCCCCGCGCCCGTCCCCCGGCGCTAGGACGCGGGACGGTGTAGCCTCCGCCTTCCGCATGCCCGAGACGCCGTCGGAAGGCTCCATCGTTCGCGCCACGCTGCGCGCCCTCGTCGCGCCGTGGCGGCTGGTCCCCATCGTCCTGGTGTCGCTGCCGCTGCTCGCGGCGCAGGTGCGCTGGAGCGTGGATCCTCGCGCGATCTGGATCGGGCTCCTGCTGTGCCTCCTGTGCGTCGCGGTCGCGCCCGTGTCGTACCGGGTGCTGTTCCCCGAGGGGCTGGACCTGAGCCATGGCGGCATCCGCCTGCTGCTCTACGCGGCGGTGGGCAGCGGCGTGGTGCTGTCCGTGGGCTACGCCCTGCCGCGCGTCACGCAGATGCAGCCCACGTTCCTGTCGGAGCCGTACAACCTGGCCATCTGCGGCGGCCTGTTCCTCGTGGCGGGCTGGGGGCTGGGGCGGGACATCGGCTTCGAGGAGACGCTGGCCCGCGAGCGGGCCCGCGCCACCCGCTTCGCCTGGGAGGCGGAGCAGGCGCAGCTGCTGGCGCTGCGCAGCCACCTGGATCCGCACTTCCTCTTCAACACGCTCAACGCCATCGCGGAGTGGTGCCGCGAGGACGGCGCCGTCGCCGAGGCCGCCGTGCTGCGGCTGTCCACGATGCTCCGCTCGGTGCTCGCGGGCGTGCGCAGCGTCTCCTGGCCGCTGTCGCAGGAGCTGGAGCTGATGCGCACGCTCTTCGACCTGCACCTCTTGCGCGACCCGGACCTGTTCCACTTGCGCGTGGACGTGGCGGACGGCCTCTCGGACGTGCCCGTGCCGCCGCTGGTGCTGCTGCCCCTGGCGGAGAACGCGGTGAAGCACGGCCCGGCGGCCGGCCACCGGGGCGCACTCAGCGTGGACGTGGCCGCGCGCGAGGGGGCGGTCGTCGTCTCCATCGACAACCCGGGGGCGTCCAGGGGTCCGCGCGAGGGCAGCGTGGGCCTGCCCACCGTGGAGCGGCGGCTGGCGCTGGCCTATGGCGGCCGCGCGCTCCTGTCCCTGGAGAGCGCCGACGGGCGCACCCGCGTCACCGTCACCCTGCCCCGCCAGGGCCCCCAACCCGGAGTCCTCACGTGAGAGAGCCCCTGCGCGTCCTCATCGCCGACGATGAGCTGCTGGCCCGCAAGCGCCTGACGCGCCTGCTGGCCGCGCTGCCGGACGTGAGCGTCTGTGGCGAGGCGGTGGATGGGGACTCGGTGCTCGCGGCGGTGCGCGCGGGCGGCGTTGACGTGGTGCTGCTGGACATCCACATGCCGGGCCTGAGCGGGCTGGACGCGATGGCGCTGCTGCCGGAAGGCGGGCCGCACGTCATCTTCTGCACCGCCCACGCGGAGCACGCGGTGAACGCCTTCGAGCACGGCGCGGTGGACTACGTCCTCAAGCCCGTGGAGGCGGCGCGCTTGCAGAAGGCGCTGGAGCGCGCGCGGGCGCGGCTGCCTTCGCGGCTGAAGCCCGTCCCGGTGACGGCGCCGGTGGCGACAGCGGCGGAGAAGCCGGCCCTGACGCGGCTGCCCATCCCGACGCGGCAGGGGCTGGTGCTGGTGTCGCCGGACGCCATCTCGCACGCGTCGCTGGAGGACGAGCTGGTGACGGTGTTCACCGCGCAGGGCGACTTCCTCACCGACTTCACGCTCAACGAGCTGGCGGACAAGCTGCCCGCGGAGCACTTCCACCGCGTGCACCGCCGCGCGCTGCTCAACCTGGCGCACGTGACCCGGCTGGAGCCGCTGGAGACGGGCGGCTACCTGGCGCGCACGGCGAGAGGTCACGCGGTGGAGGTGAGCCGTCAGTCCGCGCGCGAGCTGCGCCGCATGCTGGGCCTGCGCAAGGGCGCGGAGGACGAAGGCTGAGGTGCAGGCGCCCGCAGAGCATGGGAACCGGATGTCGCGGGGCCTGCGCAAGGGCGCGGAGGACGAAGGCTGAGGTGCAGGCGCCCGTGGAGCGCGGGAACCGGATGTCGCGGGGCCTGCGCACGGGCCCCGAGAGCGAAAGCCGAGGTGCGGGCACCCGCGGGGCGTGGGAGCCAGCTGCCCCGGGGCCCGCGCACGGGCCCGGAGGACCCGAGCCGAGTCCGGCCCGCACGATGCGGCAGCCCTCTCGCGGGCGTCCTGCTCAAGCACCTCTCGCGGCCCCAGCCAAGGCGGCGCCAGCACCGGAGAGGCGGGCGCCGCGAGCGCCCCACCCTCGGCGCCGCGCACCTCAGTTCCAGACGAACAGCCGGTGCACCTGCGCCGCGTCGTCGCCCAGCGCGTCCATCAGGGCCAGCTTCGCGGGGCCGGGCAGCTCCACGCCGCCGCGCGCGCAGCGGGCCGCCTCCTCCACGGCGAAGGTGGGCGCCTTGCAGTACGCGTCCCGCCAGCGCTCGATGAGCGACGCGAAGAAGGTCTGCTCGTAGCCGCGCAGCTGGCCGTCCAGCCAGCCCTCCTTGTCGGGCCGCTCGAAGCGCTGCGGCCGCACGCCGCCGGGCTCGAAGGTGATGTCGTGCTCGTAGCCGGAGGCCGCCAGGGACCGCTCGGCCTTCACCGCCAGCGGCGCGTGCCGCTCCTGGAGGAGGCCCTGGGCCACCACCGCGAAGTGGTACTCCACGCCCCGCAGCTGCGCGTGGTAGTCGAACGAGCGCGACACGTCGCGGTACCGCGTCACCTCCACCGTCGTCTTGTACTCCACCGTCTTCGTCTGGCGGACGAGGCGCTTCTTCATCACGCCCTGCTCTTCGTAGGACTCCTCCACCGTGTACGGCACCTCCGCCGTCGCGGTGCGGTCCTCGTGGTCCGTGTACGGGACCTGCTCCGTCCACGGCGCCGTCAGCGTCACCGGCTCGCTGATGCGCCGCTCGCTCAGGCTGCCGGCGATGGTCAGCGGCGCGTGGCGCGGGGACGCCTCCGAGTACCAGGGCGAGGCCTCGAACGCGCCCGACAGCCGCGTCGTCAGGTACCGCACCACGTCGTCGCTGATGCCCTCCACGGACACCTGCCACGTGGGCACGCCCAGCGCCTCCGGGAACATGTCCGCGCGAGGCGCGGGCTGCTGGTAGTGCCCGCAGTAGCGGGCCACCAGCTCCGCCCAGTGCTGCGCGCCGCCGGACAGCGACTGCTTCAGCTTCGCGCACGTCTCCACGCCGCCCTGCGCCACCGCCTCCTCCACGTCGCGGCGGATGGGCGCCATCTCCGGGTTCGCCAGCAGCGCGCGCTTGCGCGCCAGGTGCGACTCCGCCGTCAGCGCGTGGCCCTGCCTCGCGGGCTCGATGATGAGCTGGCGCAGGTGCTGGTGCGTGCCCGCCATCTCCTCCAGCAGCGAGCTCTCCATGCCGCCATCCAGCTTGGAGCTCCACTTCACCTTGTAGGAGAAGAACTGCTCCAGGTCCCTCTCCGCGTCCTCGTCCCGCCCCTCCACGCGCGCCTGGCGGGCCTGGGTGAGCAGCTGTGACAGGCCGCGCCAGCGCAGGTCCGCCAGCGACGCGCGGTACTCCGGGTTGTTGGGCTCGTCCTGCACCAGCTTCACGTAGACCTCGGCCGCCTCGACGAAGCGGCCCTTCTCCGCCAGGTCGTTGGCCTTGCCCCGGAGGGTCGAGCACGCGGACAGCAGGCCCGCGCACAGGAGCGCGGGCGCGAGGAGGGGCCTCCGGCGCGCGCCGGAGCGGAACGAAGCGAGGAGCGAAGCAATCACGGGAACGGCACCCTTCAGCGCGAGGCGCGAGGCACCGCAGGCTGACCCACGGCTGGCCGCGATTATTCACCGCGACCGCCCCGTCCCGACAAGGCCCCCGGGCCGTCAGCGCTCCACCGGCCAGGTGTGCACCGGCAGCCCCTCCTCCGACAGCTCCAGGTAGCGCTCCAGCATGGCCGCCAGCGCGTCCTGGCGGGGCATGTGGGCCTCCAGCCGCTCCAGCACCGCCCGCTGCCAGCGAGCCCCCGTGCGCCGGAGCGCCACGCGCTGGGCGATGAGGTCCAGCAGCGCCTCCGCCTCCGAGGCCTCCACCCCTGCCCCCACCAGCCCGCGCCGCGCCACCGGCAGCAGCTGCTTCACCAGCTCCACCGCCGGCATCACCCGCGGGCTGGGCGCGGTCTCCGCGGGCCAGAGCAGCGTCGCGCCCAGGCCGTGATGCGCCGCCTGCTTGAAGTTGCGCCGCGCCTGCCAGAACGGCAGCGCCGGCAACAGCGCGTCCACGCGCTCCGCCAGCCCCAGCGTCAGCCCCAGCAGGAACGCGCCGTTGGCCACCATGTCCACCGGCGTGGGGCCCGAGGGCAGCGCGCGGAACTCGATGCGCACGTGGCCCGCTCCGTGCGGATCATAGATGGCCCGGTTCCACGACCAGACGGTCCCCTGGTGCAGCCGCAGCTCCTCCAGCTTCGGCAGGCCGCCCGCGGCCACCACCTCCAGCGGGGACTCCCGCCCCAGCACCGGCAGCAGCGCGGGGTAGAGCGCCACGGCCTCCGCGAACAGCTCGAGCGGCCCCTCGCGCACCCAGCCGTGTCCGAACGTCACGCGCGGGTGCAGGTGCGCGGCCTCGTCGCTCTCGCTCCGGTCGTCGGTGGCCTGCTGGAAGAGCGCCACGCGCGTCTCCTCCCACAGCCGCTTGCCCAGGAACACCGGCGAGTTGCCGCACGCGGCCAGCACCGGCGCGGTGGCCAGCTGCGCGGCGTTGTAGACGCGCGCGAAGTCCTCCGGGGCCACGCGCAGGTGGAGCTGGAGCGACGTGTTCGCCCCCTCCAGCGTCACGTCCTCCCAGGCGAGGTTGAGCGTGTCGTCGCCCGCGATGGCCACCTGGAAGGGCCCGTCGCGCCGCTTGCGGATGGCCGCGGACAGCGCCCGGTAGCGCGGCCGCGGCGTGAGCGCGTTCTTGCCCAGGTCCGCCTGCCGCAGCGTGGGCAGGATGCCCACCGCCGCCACGCGCGCGCCCTCCGTCGCCGCCGCGCGCCGGAGCTCCGTCAGCACGTCCTCCAGCTGGGCCTGGAGCCCGGTGAACGGCCGCCCCGCCAGCGGCGAGGGGCGCAGGTTCATCTCCATGTTGAAGCGGTCGAGCTCCAGCGTCAGCCGGTCGTCCCTCGACCGCGCCAGCACCTGCTGGTTCACCGGCAGCGGCGAGCCCGCGCCGTCCACCAGCGCCACCTCCAGCTCCGCGCCCAGCGTCGCGGGCCCCGCACCGAAGCCGGGACGCACGAGCACCTGCCGCAGCGCCTCCAGGCTCTCCGCGAGCCGCGCCACGAACCGCTCGTGCTCCTCCGGCGTGAACGCCTCCTGCTGGATGGCCAGACCCATAGGCCCTCCACGATTGGCACGGCGCGGCGCGCTGGCACGCGAGGTGTCACCCGCTGGACGCCGCCACGTTCCACGGGGACGCGCCCGGCCTCCGCGCTCCCCCGGCCGCCCCCCAGGCCGGCGGACCCGGGTGCGCGGGCGTCGGGTGTGTTATCCCAGGTCCCGTCATGCCGGACGCCACCGTCAACCTCTACGACCTGCCCCGCCCCGCGCTGGACGCGCGGCTCGCCGGCTGGGGCTTCAGCCCCCAGTACCGCGAGCGCGTGTGGACGGGCCTGTACCGCGACGGCGTCACCGCGCTGGGCGACGTGGCGGGCCTGCGCCCGGACCTCCAGGCCGCGCTCCAGGAGCGCGCGCACCTGGGCGCGCTCGGCACGCACCACGAGAGCTTCAGCAGCGACGGGCTCACCCACAAGCTGCTCCTGCGCCTGCGCGACGCGCAGACCATCGAGACGGTGCTGATGCGCTTCAAGGGCCGCGCCACCGTGTGCGTGAGCACGCAGGCCGGGTGCGCCATGGGCTGCGTCTTCTGCGCCACCGGACAGATGGGCCTGTCGCGCCACCTGACGCCGGGAGAGATCGTGGGACAGGTGCTCCACGTCACGCGCCTGCTGCGCGCGCGAGGGGAGTCCTTGCGCAACATCGTGCTCATGGGCATGGGCGAGCCCCTGCACAACTACGAGCACACCATGGCCGCGGTGGACATCCTCGTGGACCCCAAGGGCCTGGCGCTCGCGCCGCGCTTCATCACCCTGTCCACCGTGGGCGTGGTGCCCGGCATCCTCCGGCTCGCGGACGAGGCCCGCCCGGTGCAGCTCGCGGTGAGCCTCCACGGCGCGACGGACGCCGAGCGCGCCGCGCTGGTGCCCGCGGGCCGCCGCTGGCCGCTCCAGGAGCTGATGGACGCGTGCCGCTACTACGTGGCCAGGCGCAGGCGCCGCATCTTCTTCGAGTGGACGCTCATCGCCGGCCGCAACGACACCGCGGAGCACGCGCACCACCTGGGGCGGCTGCTCCAGGGGATGGACGCGCACGTGAACGTCATCCCGCTCAACCCCACGGTGGGCTATGACGGCGGGCCCAGCGTCCCTGACGCGGTGCGCGCGTTCCAGGCCGTGCTCACGTCGCACGGCGTGCCCAGCACCGTGCGCCAGCGTCGGGGCATCGACATCGACGCGGGCTGCGGCCAGCTCAAGGCCGCCGTGGAGCGCAAGCCCCGCCGCTCCCTCCCCGTCGCTTCCTGAGCAGCGTGCGGGGTCGCATGGCACACCCCCGCCCCGCCATGTCACCCTGAAGCGCTAGCGTCCGCCCCGCCCGCACGTGCGTCACGAGGTGTGTGCGGGACGCGGATGTTCGTGGGCCCTTGCGTGGCATGGGCTCGTGGGCACATTCTTTGACGACGGCTTCCACGCAACCCCAACGGCTTCTCCGGCGGAGGTGGGCAATGCTTTCCATCCAGGAGCACGGCACGGTGGAAGAGGCGAGCAGCGAGCTGCTCGACTTCATCCTGATCCCCGACAACTGGCTCGAGCAGGCGCCCGCGCAGCCCGAGGGCTCCGCCGCGTGGCCGGCGCAGGACACCCAGTACCAGCGCCGCGTGGGCCCGCTGCGCATCTGTGCGTCGGTGGACGTGGCCCCGTCCCTGGACGTGGTGCTGCACATCGCCTTCCGCGCGCCGGGGCTCACGCCGCTCAAGGCGGCGGACCACCTGGAGAACTTCCTCAAGCAGCGCCTGCCGCTGACGCCCAACAGCGAGTGGCAGGTGGAGGTGGACGAGCGCCGGTGGATCCACTTCTCCCGCCGCTACGCGGGCACGCACCTGCTCGCCTGAAGCGGCCCGCGCGCGCTACGGCAGCAGCCGGTAGTGCCGCAGCGGCTGGGCCACGTTCTTCACCGGCGATTCCGTGAGGGGGCCAAAGTGGAGCTTGCGCACGAAGGGCTCCTGGGACTGCTTCAGCGCCTCGTGCACGCTCTCCATCACCAGCGTCTCACGGAAGCCCGCCAGCGACTGCAGGCGCGCGGTCTGGTTCATGCCGCTGGAGAACGCGGTGTAGTTGCGGTTGGGCCCGAAGAGGCCGCAGTTCGCGGTGGCCAGGTTCACGCCCACCGCCACGCCCAGCCCCGGCAGCTTCACCCGCCGGCACAGCGCGGCCACCTCCTCGCGTCCGCTCAGCTCCGCGGTGAAGGCCTGGATGTCCTGCGCGGCGCGCACGGCGGCCTCCGCGCGGCGCACGCGGTCCGTCTGGAAGAAGGGCGGGCCGAAGAGGCCGATGACGCAGTCGCCCACCATCTTGTCGAAGACGCCGCCGTGCGCCCAGATGCGGTCCACGGCGCGCGCGCTCCACTCGTCCACGAAGCGGCCGATGCTGCGCGGGCTGTCGAAGCCCTGCTCGCAGATGCGGGTGAAGCCGTTGATGTCCGCGAACAGGATGCCCACCTCCTGCTCCTGCGCGCGCAGGTGCCGCGCGTAGTCCGGGTCCTCCAGGAGCGCGTCGATGGCCACCGTGGGGAAGAACTGCGACAGGTGGATGCGCTCGCGGTTGTAGTCCAGCAGGCGCTGGCTCAGCGTGGAGGCCAGCACGCGGATGAGGTCCATCGCGTACGCGGAGAAGCCCTCGTTGCTCCAGACGATGATCTTGCCCAGGGGCTCGCTGCGCGCGGCCGCGGAGATGAGCACCGCCTCCGTGGTGCGCCCGTCGAACAGGCGCTTGAGCACGCCCGCGTCCCCGTGCAGCAGCCGCGTGCCGTGCTGGTGCAGCAGCGTCTCCAGCGGGGCGCTGGGCTGCTCTCCGCTCTCGTACTCCAGCTGCCCGTGGCGGTACGTGCGGTAGTGCAGCACCTGCGGCTGCACGGCGTCGCGGTACAGGAGCAGGAAGCCCGGCAGCCGCACCCGCTGCGACAGCGTGCGCACCGCGTGGTCCATGCCCGCCTCGAAGACGGGGTTGGCCAGGTGCTCGTTGCACTGGAGGATGAGCTGGTGCTTCTCCGACGCGGTGTGGACCAGCATCAGCACCGTGTCCAGCTCCTCCGCCACCACGTCCAGCGCGCGCAGGCGCCCCGCGGTGGTGCCCGCATCGCCGGGCGGCCCCGCGTAGAGCACGCCCAGCGTGCCCACCGGTGAGCCCGCCACGTCCAGCGTCTGGGTGATGAGCGTGCCCGTGTCGTGGACGCGCTGCCCCACGGGCCCCGCCAGCAGCCCGCCGGGGAAGACGCCGCCCCAGTCGCCCTCGCCCCAGGTCTGCTCCACCAGCTCCTCGTCGCGCGTGGTGAGGGCGATGGCGCGCGCGCCCAGGCGCGAGAGCAGCGTGGGGAAGCAGCGCCGGAAGCACTGGGTGAGCGTCTCGCGCTCCCGGAGGCTCTCCTCCAGGAGGTCGTCCGTGACGCGGCCCAGCTCGCGCAGGAAGCGGTGCTCCTCCAGGGACAGCTCAGCGGGTGGGGACGTGGGCGCCGGGGTCATGTGCGCCCCTTGTACCGCCGCCCGGGGGAACTGTCACAGCGCCGGGACGTGCTGGGTGCCGCCCACCACGACGCCGCCCTCGACCTCGATGAGCCAGTAGCCCTCCTTCCCCGCCTGGGTGGAGGAGCCCGCGCCGAACAGGTGGGGCCGGTCCCGCGTGGCCGGGTGGTGGTAGCGCTGGTGGATGTGGCCGTGGAGCACCGCGAAGCGCGGGCCCGGCAGGAGCTTCAGGAGGGCGTCCGCGTCATGCAGGCCGTGGTGCCAGCCGTCCGCGTGGTTCGCGGAGCTCCGGGGCGCGTGGTGCACCACCACCAGGATGGCGCGGCCGTCCAGCCGGGCGTCCTTCAGCAGGGCCGCCAGGCCCTCGAGCTGCGCGGGGCCCACGGTGCCGTAGGACAGGCCCGGCGTGGGCAGCGGGCGCGCGGAGCACAGCCCCACCACCGCGGCGCCCTCGCCCACCAGGCGCACGAAGGGGAACGCGCCCTCGCGGCGGTACTCCGGCAGGTCGCTCTGGAGCAGGTCCCCGAAGTGCCGGGCGAAGCGGCCCTCGCGGGCGGCGCCGGGGGTGAAGACGTCGTGGTTGCCGGGGATGACGGTGCAGCGCGCGGGCGTGGGCGCCAGGGGCGAGAGCGCGACGCGGGCGGCGCGGAACTCGCCCTCCAGGGCGTAGGCGGTGAGGTCGCCGGAGAGGATGAAGTGGTCCACGCCGTGCGCGCCCGCCTCGCGGGCGATGGTGGACAGCGTGGCCCGCGCGTTCCGGTAGGCCTTCGCCCGGCCCCCCGCCGTCAGCTCGACGAGCGCCACCCAGCGGCGCCAGCCCAGCTTGCGCAGCGGCAGGGCGAAGTAGTCCTCGGTGATGTGGACATCGGAGCAGTGCAGGAAGCGCATGGAGGGAGTCACACCCCAAGCAACGGAGGGAAGCAACGGGGCATTCTCTCCCTGCCCCGCGGGCGGGGACGTTATGGTCCCCGCCACGATGCGAGGACGCTTCGCCCCCAGCCCCACCGGCCGCATGCACCTGGGCAACGTGAGAAGCGCGCTGCTGGGCTGGCTCCAGGCGCGGGCCGCGGGCGGCGCGTTCCTCCTGCGCATCGAGGACCTGGACCGCGCGCGCTGCCGCCCCCAGTTCCTCCAGGACCTCTACGAGGACCTGCGCTGGCTGGGCCTGGACTGGGACGAGCCGCCGCTCATCCAGAGCGAGCGCGACGGCGTCTACCGCGAGGCCCAGGAGCAGCTCGCGCGAGAGGGGCTCATCTACCCGTGCTTCTGCACGCGCGCGGAGATCGCCCGCGCGGCGAGCGCCCCCCACGGCCTGTCCGACGAGGGCCCGCGCTACCCGGGCACCTGCGCGCGCCTCACCGCCGCGCAGGCCTCGGAGCGCGCCCGCACGCGCCCCCCCGCGTACCGCTTCCGCGCGCGCGAAGGCGAGGTGCGCTTCGTGGACGAGCTGATGGGCCCCTACGTCCAGGACGTGCGGGCGCTGGTGGGGGACTTCGTGGTGCGCCGCAACGACGGCGTGGCCAGCTACCAGCTGGCGGTGGTGGTGGACGACGCGGCCAGCGGCATCACCCACGTGCTGCGCGGGGACGACCTGCTGCCCTCCACGCCCCGGCAGCTCCAGCTCTACGCCGCGCTGGGCCTGCCCGCGCCCGCGTTCCTCCACGTGCCGCTGGTGCTGGGCGAGGACGGCAAGCGGCTGGCGAAGCGCGACGGGGCGTTCGCGCTCGCGGAGCTGCGGGCGCGCGGCCGGCCTCCCGAGCAGGTCCTGGGCCTGCTCGCCGCCTGGAGCGGCCTGGGCGACGGCGGCCCGGTGACCCTGCCCGCGCTCGTCGCGCGCTACCGCACGGACGCGCTGCCTCGCGCGCCGGTGGTGGCGCGCGAGGCACTGCTCCTCGACGCGCTCGGCCTGCGCTGAGGCGCCCCGGCCGTCCACCCCACCCTCCGGGGTGGAGCGACCGTGAGGCGGTGGAAAGAAGGGCCGTGCACCGTGCACACCTTCCCTCCAGACACGTCCGTCCCAGCCGTGCCCGAGCGCGGCCGGACGGCACACGGGAAGCGAGGGTGAAGTCCTATGGCAGCCATTGTCGAGAGCGAACGCGCCGGCATCATCCCAGCGGTGCCGGGCAGTGCGTACAAGCTGAGCTGGGGCGCCATCTTCGGTGGCACCTTCGTCGCGCTGGGCGTCTGGATCCTGCTCTACACGCTGGGGCTGGCGCTGGGCCTGTCTTCGGTGAACCCCGCCAACGCGGCGAGCGCGAAGTCCGCGGGCATCTTCACCGGCATCTGGAGCGTCATCGTCCCGCTCGTGGCCCTCTTCGTGGGCGGCATGGTGGCCGCGCGCAGCGCGGGCATCGTGGACAAGGGGGGAGGCGCGCTGCACGGCGCGGTGCTCTGGGGCCTGACGACGCTCGTCGGCGTCATGGTGGTGGGCATGCTGGTGTCGAACGTGCTGGGCGCCGTGCTCAACGTGGGCAAGGCGGCGGTGGGCGCGGGCGGCACCGCGGCCGTGGGCGCCGTGGCGGGCGGCGGCAACGCCGCGAAGGCGTTCGGCCTGGACGCCAACGACGCGCTCGGGCCGGTGAACCAGCGCCTGCGGCAGGAGGGCAAGCCCGCCATCACCGCGAACCAGCTGGAGGCCGCGACCAAGGACATCGTCACCGAGGGCGTGCGCCAGGGCCGCATGGACCGTGAGCTGCTGGTGAGCAACATCGCGCAGAACACCAACCTGTCGCGCCAGGACGCGGAAGGGGTGGCCGACCGCGTGCAGCAGCAGGTGGACCAGGCCAAGGCCAAGGCCAGCGAGGTGGGCCAGCAGGCGCAGCAGGGCGCGCTGAAGGTGGCGGATCGCTCCGGCCGCGTGTTCTGGGGCATCTTCGCGGGGCTCCTGCTGGGGCTCGTCGCGGCGGTGCTCGGCGCCACGCTGGGGGTCAGCCGCAGGCAGCGCATCCGGGCCGAGGGCGCGGTGGTGACGCCCCCGACGACGCCCACGCCCACGTCGCGGCGCGAGGTGTACCCGTAGCCTCGGGCGCTCGCGTGCATCCCCGCTTCACGTCCCCCCGTGAGGCGGGTATGACACGCGGGCTCCCGGCCCATGGCGTCCTCGCACCCCACCGTCGTCCGCTGGCTCCTCATCCCCGGCCTGAGCCTGGGCCTGTTCCTGTTGTTCACGCTGGGGGCCGCGTGGCTGACGCGCTTCACGGACGCGCCGGAGCCATCCGAGCCCGCCGCCCCTCCGCCGCGCGCCACGCCCCCACGAGGGCCCGCCCCCAGCGCGCCCGCGCGCCCCCGGGCCGCCGCCCCCGCCGCGCCCCCGCCGCGCCCCGCCGCGCCGGTGCGAGCGCCGCCGCCCCGCGACGCCCTCGACTTCGACGCGCCGGATCCGCGCCGCGTGGAGGTGGTGGAGCCGGTGGTGGAGGCCTCCTCCGGCCGCATCGACGCGGAGGACCTGCGCCTGGCCCTCCAGGCCGTGACTCCGCTCGTGCAGCAATGTTTCCAGGACGCGGCACAGCGCAACCGGGGCACACAGGAAGTGAAGCTGCGCTTCACCGTGGAGGGCGAGGGCTCCGAGGGGAAGATGAACCGGGGCGAGCTCGTCTCCAGCACCATCCCGGACCCCATGGTGCAGGCGTGCGTGCTGGACTCGCTGCTGGACGCGCGCTTCCCGGCGCCCCGCCTGGGCGGCGCCGCGACGGTGCTCTACCCATTCCGTTTCGCCGCGCCTGGGGACGCTGGCCCGTGAGGTGGGGTTGCGCGTAAGGTTCAGGCCCCTTTCTTCCCCCGCGCGCATGCCCGTCACCGTCGAACAGCTCGCGCCTTCCCACGCGGACGCCCTGCGCGCGCTCCTGGCGAAGGACCCCGTCCACAACCTCTACCTCCTGGGGTTGCTGGAGGAGTTCGGCATCGCCGCGCCGGAGCGCCAGGCCGCCTTCTCCTTCCACGGCCGCTTCGACAACGGCGTCCTCACCGCGGCCGTCTTCGTGGGCGGCGAGGGCGGGCTGGTGGTGCCCAGCGCCAGCGACGCCAGCGCCGCCGGCGTCATCGCGGACGCGCTCGCCACCAGCCTCAAGCTGCGCGCCACCGTGGGGGACAAGGCCGCCGTGGACGCGCTGGTGCGCAGCCTCTGTGAAGGCAAGCCGCGCCTGTCGCGCACCCAGCGGCTGTTCAGCGTCTCCGCGGACGACCTGGGCCCCTTCACCAACCCCACCCTGCGCCTGGCCCGCGAGGAGGACGTGCCCCGCCTGCTGCCCCTGGCCCAGGGCTACGTGCGCGAAATCCTCGAGCGGGATCCGCTGGCCGAGGACCCGGCCCACTACGAGGCCCGCGTCCTCCAGCGCGTGCGCCAGCGCCGCACCTACGTGCTGGAGGAGGGCGGCGAGCTCGTGTTCAAGGTGGACATCGGCTGCCGCTCGCAGTTCGGCGCGGAGCTGGAGGGCATGTACACGCCCCCGTCCCGCCGCCGCCAGGGCCACGCCACGCTGTGCCTGGGGCAGATTTCCCGGCACCTCCTGTCCTCGCTGCCCCGGCTCGCCATGCGCGTGGACGAGCGCGACGAGAGCACCGCCCGCATCGCGCGCAAGGTGGGCTACCACGCCGGCCGCGCCCAGCGGCTCGTGCTGGTGGAGTAATCGAGCCCTTGAAATGAGCAGCCGCCCCACGCCCTCCCGCCGCCCCCTCTCCGGAGCGGGCCCCGTCATCCTCCACGCGCCCACCGACCCCGGCTGGCTCCCGCTGGCGCTCGCGAACTTCGACGCGGTGCTGGTGGACCACGCCCACTGTGAGAAGAAGGCCGCCGCCAACGCGCTGTCCATGCTCCAGGCCTACCCGGACCTGCCGGGCCTGCCGTCGCAGATGGCCCGCCTGGCGCGCGAGGAGAGCGCCCACCTGGCGCGCGTGCTGGACCTGATGGCCGCGCGCGGCCTCACCCTCACCAAGGACGCCGGAGACCCGTACGCGCAGGGCCTGCAGAAGCACGTGCGCACGCCCGCCCTGGAGCGGCGCGTGGACCGCCTGCTCGTCGCCGCCATCATCGAAGCGCGCTCGTGCGAGCGGCTGTCCCTGCTCGCGGAGGGGCTCACCGACCCGGCGCTCGCGCGCTTCTACGGGGAGCTGGCCCAGTCCGAGGACGGCCACCAGTCCCTCTTCCACCGCCTGGCCGTCACCGCGTCCGACGGGGACGCGGCCGCCGTGGACGCGCGCCTCCAGCACCTGCTCGCGCAGGAGGCGCGCGTGCTCGCGGACGTGGGGCTGCGCGCCGCCATCCACTGAGCCTCACGCGGCCCCGTGGAACGGCCACACCCAGGGCACGGCGAAGACGAGGAACACCACCAGCACCGCGGTCAGCGGCGTGCCCAGCCGGAAGAAGTCGGTGAAGCGGTAGTGGCCGGGCCCGTAGACGAGCACGCAGCTGGGCTCCAGCGGCGTGATGAAGGAGCAGCTCGCCGCCAGCGTGACGCCCATGGCGAAGGGGCGCACGTCCACGCCCAGCTGGGAGGCCGCGTTGAGCGCCACCGGCAGCACCACCAGCGCCGCGGCCTGGTTGCTCATGGGCGCGGACAGCAGGATGGTCAGCACCATCAGCAGCGCCAGCACCGCGCGCGGCCCGCCGTACGCGCCCAGCCGGGCCACGTGGTCTCCGATGAGCTTCCCCGCGCCGCTCACCTCCATGGCCAGCCCCAGCGCCATCATCGCGCCGATGAGCAGCACCACCCGCCAGTCCACGCGGAACGCGGTGCGCGCGTCCATGCACCCGGTGGCGATCATCAGCAGCATGCCGGTGAGCCCCGCCAGCGACAGCGGCGCCCAGCCCAGCGAGCCCACCGTCAGCGAGCCCAGGAAGATGAGCACCGCGAGCAGCGCCTTCGCGTAGCGCGGCGGCTCGTACTCGTGGCCCTCCAGCACCATCAGCGTGTGGCCCGGCTCCAGCTCCGCCACCTTCTGACGCGGGCCGCGCAGGAGCAGCACGTCCCCCACGGACAGGGGCAGCGTGGACATCGAGTGCTCGTCCCACGCGCGCCCCAGGAGCTGCAGCTTGGTGAGCCGCTGGATGGCGGGCCGGCGGTGCAGCCCCAGCGCCAGCAGCCCGAAGCGCTCCACGAACAGCGTCTCCCGCAGGCTGCGCCCCACCAGCGGGCTGTCGGGCGGCACGCTCGCCTCCACGAGCATCGACTCCGGCCCCTCCAGCTCCGCGTCCGACAGCCGCACGTCCGGCCGCAGCGCGAGGCCCCGCAGGTCCTTCACCCGCATGACGTCCTCGCGCTTGCCCTCCACCAGCAGCCGCTCCTGGCCCGTCAGCACGTAGGACGGCTTCGCGTCGAGCGTCTCGCCGCCGAGCACCACGCCAATCACGCGCAGCCCCAGCCCCTCCGTGAGCTCCGCCAGGGGCTGGCCCACGTAGCGCGAGTCCCCGGGCAGCACGGCCTCCGTGAGGTAGTCGCGCAGCGCGAAGCCCTCGGTGCCCGGCTTGCCCTCGCGCGAGGGCAGCAGCCACCGCCCCAGGAGCACCACCACGGCGATGCCCAGCAGCACCACCGGCAGCCCCACCGGCGCCAGCTCCGTCACGCCGATGGGCGCCATCCCGTGCCGCTTCAGCGCCGCGGACACCACCAGGTTCGTGGACGTGCCGAAGAGCAGCACCGTGCCCCCCAGCATGGACGCGTACGCCAGCGGCAGCAGCACCTTGCTGCGCGGCACCTTCGCCCGCTGCGCGGCGCCAATGGCCACCGGCAGGAAGGCCGCCGTCGTCACCGTGTTGGAGATGAACGACGAGAACACCGCCACCACGCCCATCATCGCCAGGACGAACGCCTGGTGGCCGAAGCGCGCGAAGAACGCCATCCGCTGCCCCACCATCTGCACCACGCCCGTGGAGGCGAGCCCCTGGGTCATCGCCAACAGCGTGAAGATGAAGACGACCGTGTCGTCGCTGAAGCCCTCGAACGCCTGCGCCGGCGTCAGCACCCCGGCGAGCGACAGCAGGCACACCACCACCAGCGAGGTGAACTCGATGGGGATGGAATCCAGGGAAAAGAGGACCAGCGCGACGACGACGACGGCCAGGACGAGGGCGATGGACATAAGTGCGGATGCGCCCCCTCAACCTGGGCACGGCGCGGCGCGCTGCCAGCATGTGCCGCACCGCGCCGTTTACTGATGGGCGACCGGGCGCTGATAAGTGGAATTAGGCCAAAGGGGTCGAAAGTCCGGTTGACTGCCGGACGTCAGTTGCTTTTGCGCCCTGGCTCCAGAAGGTTTGGTGTTCCTTCCGCTGTAGGGTCCTGCCCTTTCGCAAGGAAGCGGGAACGCGGGAAACCCCACGCACGAAACACCCCGAGGAGATCTCCATGGCTTCGACGCAAGCGGCCGCCGCCACCGAGCAGGCGCCCACGAAGAACCCCACCCTGCTGGCGTGGGTGGCCAAGATGGCCGCGATGACCCAGCCGGACCGCATCGTCTGGTGTGACGGCTCCGAGGCGGAGAAGCAGCGCCTCACCGAGCAGGCGGTGAAGGACGGCACGCTCATCCCGCTCAACCCCCAGAAGCGCCCGGGCTGCTACCTGCACCGCTCCAACCCCAACGACGTGGCGCGCGTCGAGCACCTCACGTTCATCTGCACGCCGAACAAGACGGACGCGGGCCCCACCAACAACTGGATGGACCCGGAGGAGGCCTACACGAAGCTGGGCCACCTGTTCGAAGGCTGCATGAAGGGCCGCACCATGTACGTGGTGCCCTACGCCATGGGCCCGCTGGGCAGCCCCTTCACCAAGATCGGCGTGGAGCTGACGGACAGCGACTACGTGGTCCTCAACATGCGGATCATGACCCGCATGGGGAAGGCCGCGCTGGACATGCTGGGCGACAGCGACGACTTCAACCGCGGCCTGCACTCCACGGGCGACGTGAACCCGGACCGCCGCTACATCTGCCACTTCCCCCAGGACAACACCATCTGGAGCTTCGGCTCCGGCTATGGCGGCAACGTGCTGCTGGGCAAGAAGTGCCTCGCGCTGCGCATCGGCAGCTACCTGGGCCGCGAGGAGGGCTGGCTCGCCGAGCACATGCTCATCCTGGGCGTCACCAGCCCCCAGGGTGAGACGACCTACGTCGCCGCCGCCTTCCCGTCCGCGTGCGGCAAGACGAACTTCGCCATGATGATCCCGCCCAAGGAGTACGCGGGCTGGAAGATCGAGACCGTGGGCGACGACATCGCCTGGATGCGCCCGGGCCCGGATGGCCGCCTGTACGCCATCAACCCGGAGGCCGGCTACTTCGGCGTGGTGCCCGGCACCAACAACAAGACCAACCCCAACGCCATGGCGACCATCTCCAAGGACACGCTCTTCACGAACGTGGCGCTCACGCCCGACGGCGACGTCTGGTGGGAGGGCAAGGACGGCGAGGTCCCCGAGGAGCTCACCGACTGGCAGGGCCGCCCCTGGAAGAAGGGCAGCCCGGAGAAGGCGGCGCACCCGAACAGCCGCTTCACCTCGCCCATGAGCAACAACCCGGTGCTGTCGCCCAAGGCGAACGACCCCATGGGCGTCCCCATCAGCGCCATCATCTTCGGCGGCCGCCGCTCCAACACCGTCCCCCTGGTCATCCAGGCCTTCAACTGGACCCACGGCGTGTTCCTGGGCGCCACCATGGGCTCGGAGACCACCGCCGCGGCCACCGGCAAGGTGGGCGTCGTGCGCCGCGACCCCATGGCCATGCTGCCCTTCTGCGGCTACCACATGGGCGACTACCTCCAGCACTGGCTGGACATGCAGAAGTCCATCCCGCAGCTGCCGAAGATCTTCCAGGTCAACTGGTTCCGCCAGGACAAGAACGGCAAGTTCATCTGGCCGGGCTACGGCGAGAACATGCGCGTCCTGGAGTGGATCGTGAACCGCGTCCAGGGCCGCGTCCCCACCCAGGAGACGCTGCTGGGCTGGGTGCCGCGCCAGGACCAGGGCCTCAACCTGAAGGGCCTGGACCTGCCCGCGGAGGCCGTCCAGGAGGCCACCTCCATCAAGGAGGACGAGTGGAAGTCCGAGCTCAAGAGCCAGGAGGTCTTCTTCGAGCAGCTGGGCACCAAGGCCCCCGAGGCGCTGATGCTCCAGCGCAAGCTGCTCATCGCGCGCCTGGACGGCTGATCGCCGCCTGACGCCCGGAAAGGCCCGTCCGGGGCCGCTTCCTCCCCTGGTGCTACAGGGGTGGGGGTGGCCCCTGCGCTTTTTCAGGGGTCCAGCGCTTCGACGGCCGGAGTGTTCAGCGGTAGGCTTCCTGCCCCATGAGACTGGTTTTCGTGTTGTCGCTGGCGCTTGCGCTGGCGCCGGGGTCCGCCCTGGCGCAGCGGGGTGGCTCCAAGGTCAACGTGCAGGCCCTCTTGAAAGAGGGAAAGCGCCTCTACGACGCGGGCAAGTACCGCGAGGCGGCGGAGGCGCTGAAGCAGGCCAACGAGGCGCAGCCGCACCCGCGGCTCGTCTACAACATCGCCGTGGCGCTGGAGTACGCGGGCGAGCCCCGCGAGGCGATGAGCTACTACCGCCAGTACGTCACGTCCTCCAGCGAGGACACCGACCCCACCCTGCTGAAGAACAGCAACCGCGCCATCGACCGGCTCCGCGTGCAGCTGGACCGCGAGGACCAGGCCGCGGCGGCGGCGGACGCGGAGAAGAGGCGCCTGGAGGCGGAGGCGGACGCCGCGCGGCAGCAGGCGGAGGAGGAGCAGGCCACGGCCCGGCGCGCGCAGGAGGAGAGCGAGCGCCAGCGCCAGGCGGAGCTGAACCGCGCCATCAAGTCCTACCGCAACCAGCGCATCGCGGCGTTCGCCACGGGCGGCGTGGCGGTGCTGGGCGTGGGCGCGGGCGTGCTCTTCGGCCTGCAGGCGCGCGACCAGCGCGAGCAGTTCGACAACGCGAAGACGCTCGACGACAAGGAGCGGCTGTCGGACAGCACCAAGAGCAAGGCGCTGCTCGCGGACATCGGCTTCGGCGTGGGGCTCGCGGGGGCCATCACCGCCATCATCCTGTATCCCAAGGAAGGCCCTCCCGCGCAGGGCGAGGTCCGCGTGACGTTCGCGCCGCGCGGCGCCGGGGTCGGCATGGAGGGACATTTCTGATGCGCGCGCTGGGAATGATGACGTTGGGCATGGCGCTGCTTTCGTCCGGGTGCAGCTTCACCACGGCGGGCGGCCTGTCCGAGTGCACGACGAGCAGCGACTGCGGCGCCAACAGCGTCTGCACGTCCGGCTTCTGCCTGCCGCAGCCGGAGGGGTGCGACCAGGTGGTGGGCGCCACGTCCGCGGCCAACCCCATCGTGCTGGGCGCGGCGCTGCCGCTCACCAACGCGAGCGGCAACGCGGAGATCGAACAGCAGCGCTACAACGGCCTGAAGCTGGCCCTGGACGAGGTGAACCAGGCGCAGGGCGTGGGCGGCCGCCAGTTCATCATGTACGTCTGCGACACCGGGGCGGACACGGACAAGGCGGTGCGGCAGGCCAGCTGGATGGTGAACGACAAGGGCGTGGTGGCGATGTTCAGCGCGGGCAGCGCGCAGACGCTCGCCATCCATGAGGTCACCACCCCCAAGAACGTGCTCCTGATGAGCCACACGGCCACGAGCTCCGCGTTCACCACGCTGTCGGACAAGAACGGCGGCGCCGTGGGGCTGGTCTGGCGCACCACGCCCTCGGACGTGCTCCAGGGCCGCGTCATCGCGAACGTGCTCCAGGGCGTCACGGCCATCAACGACCCGGGCGTGACGTTCACCCCGCCGACCAAGGTGGGCGTGGCGTACGTGAGCGACTCGTACGGCACCGGCCTGTTCGACGCCATCCAGAGCCGCATCCCGGACAAGGACAACGTCACGGGCGCGCAGTACACCCGCAACGAGTCCGTGAGCGGCGCGGTGAGCCGGCTGGTGTCCTTCAAGCCGGACATGACGGTGCTGGCGGGCTTCCCCGAGGACAACTCGCGCCTGCTGCTGGAGGCCATGGACAAGCAGGTGGGCATGGCCAACGGCAACCGCTGGTTCCTCACGGACGCCAGCAAGGACCGCACCCTGCTGACCTCCCGGAAGGAGGTCGAGACGGAGCTCTCGGGCACGTACGGCACGGCCCCCGCGTCCGCGCGTCCCAACGACGCCACCTACAAGCTCTTCGCGGACCGCTTCATCACGGCCTACAGCACGGACCCCGGGCAGTACTCCTTCACCACGCACGCGTACGACGCCATGTACCTCGTGGCGCTGGGCTCGGCGTACGCGGTGGGCAATGACACCAACAACCCGCAGCCGGTGACCGGCCCGCGCATCGCGGAGGGGCTCACGAAGCTGACGCCCGCGGCCGGCCAGACGGCGACCAGCTACCCCCTGGGCCCCACGCAGTTCACCGCGGCGCGCGAGGCGCTGCGCGCGGGCACGGTCATCGACGTCAAGGGCGCCAGCGGCGAGCTGAACTTCAACAACGAGACGGGCGAGGCGGCCTCCCCCTACGAGCTGTTCAAGGTGACGGGCACCACCTTCAAGACCATCCAGCTCATCGACCCGCCGACGGACTGAGCACGCGCGCCAGCGGCTCCAGGGCGGCGGTGAAGACCTCGGGCGTCGGCAGGAGCGACAGCACGAGGTACGCGCCGCCGCCGAAGTCGTGGAAGTACCCCGGCTGCACGCGCACCCCCTCCTCCAGGAGCCGCAGGCAGGTGGCCTCCTCTCCGGGGTGATGGGGGATGCGCAGCACCGCGCTCCAGCCGCCGTGCGCGGGCACCACGTCCCACGCGGCGTCCGCCGGGCGCGCTCGCAGCAGCCGCGCCCGGTTGCCCCGCACCCGCGCCAGCAGGGCCCGCTGGAAGCGCGGCGCGTGCGCGAGGAGCGCGGGCAGCGCGAGCTGCACGGGCGTGGCCACCGACAGCGCCGCGTCCGCCACGTCCTCCAGCCGGGCCAGGGCCTCGTCGCGCGCGTGCGCGGGGCCGCCCACGTGCAGCCACGCCAGCTTCATGCCGGGCAGGCCCGCCACCTTGGACAGGCCGGAGAGGCAGAACGTCAGGCACGGCAGCCTCCGCCCCGCCACGCGCGTCACGCGCCCGGGCGCCTCGTCCCACGCGAAGTCGGAGAACACCTCGTCGCAGACGAGCGCCAGGCCGTGCCGCGCGCACACGTCCGCGAGCGCGTGGAGCTCGTCCTCGTGCAGGAAGTGGCCGGTGGGGTTGCCGGGGTTCACCACCACCACCGCGCGCGTGCGGGCGTCCACGGCGGCCTCCACGCGGGCCGCGTCCAGGCCGAAGCCGTGCACGGCGGGCAGGCGGTAGGGGCGCGTCTGGATGGCCTCCAGGCGCGCCAGGACGTCCACCAGCGGGTAGCCCGGCGCGGGCACGAGGACGGTGTCCCCCGGGTCGCACAGGAGCTTCAGGAGCCAGCCGTAGGCCTCGCTGGTGCTGGCGGAGAGGACGACGTGCGCGGCCTCCACGGGCGCGTCCGCCCGGGACAGGTACGCGGCCACGGACGCGCGCGCGGACTCAAGACCGAAGGGCTCCGGCGCGTAGACGAAGGGCGAGGGCGCGGCGCCGCCACCCTCGCCTGTCGGAGCCAACGAGGCGCCGCCCTCGCCTGTCGGCGCCAACGGGGCGCCACCCTCGCCTGTCGGCGCTAACGGGGCGCCACCCTCGCCTGTCGGCGCCAACGGGGCGACGCCCTCGCCTGTCGGCGCCGACGGGGCGACGCCGCGGGCCTCCGACGGCGTCGGGCCGCCGCGCCCGGAGGCGGGCGCGAGTGGAGGGGGAGCAGCGAGTGGAGCGGCCGCGCCCGCCAGCAGGAGCTCCGCGCCGGGGAGGGGCAGCCCCACGCGCGTGGGGTTGGTCTCCGCCAGGTCCAGCAGGGGCAGCCCGCGCGCCTGGCGCTCGGCGACGGCCTGGGAGAGAGGGTTGGGGGTGCGCGGGAAGGCGGTGCGGAGCGAGAAGCGGCTCACAGCCCCGTCTGGAGCATGGCGCTGGCCACGCGGCGGATCAGCTCGCGGCGCAGCTCCAGGCGGCAGTGCTCGATGGCCTTCTCGTGGGGCGGGGGAAGCTCCGCGTCCCGGGTGCGGAGCGCGGTGCGCAGGACCAGCTCGACCTTCGCCGGCTCAATCTGGAACAGCCGCGGACCGTCTTTCTGGAGGAAGTAGGACAGCCCGCGCTTTTCGATGAGCTTCTGGAAGAAGCGCCGGACGTCCGCGAGGAGCGTGATGTCGATGATGTCCGCCATTCGTGGCAGGCGTTCTCGCGCGGAACAAATGTCACGTCCAGATCACGGCCACCACCACGCGAAAACTTGCGCGACCTGTAGCACACCACCCGGGTGGCGAGCGCTCCGGAGGCCGATTTATCGGGCCCGCGCGCGTTCGGGCACCAGCGGCGCCAGCGCGCGCCGGAAGGCCTGCCGGCGCCTCGCCGGATCCTCCACGAAGGGCACCGGCCCCAGCACCTCCACGCCGTGGCGGGCCTCCAGGTAGCGCCGGTTGTCCCGCTCCGCCAGGTCACGTCCGGGCACCCCGCGCGACAGCACCACCGCGCGCACGGACACCTCGCGCGCCGCGAGCGCCTCCAGCGACAGCGCCACATGGTTGAGCGTGCCCAGCCCCGCGCGCGCCACCAGCACCACCGGCAGGCGGAAGCGCTGGATCAGGTCCACCACGTCGCGCTTCGCGTCCACCGGCACGAACAGGCCCCCTGCCCCCTCCACCACCACGGCCCCGCCCTTCAGCCGCATCCACGCCGCGAGCGTCGCGCGGAAGTCCGGCGCCCGCCCCAGCCGGGCCGCGGCGATGCCCGGGGCCAGCGGGGCCTTGAAGCGGTGCGGGCACACGGCGTCCACCGGCAGGGTGCTGCCCGCGGCCTCGCGCATGGCCAGCGCGTCCGCCGGGGCCTCCAGGGACGCGCAGCCGCTCTCGTAGGGCTTGAAGCCCTGGGGCGCGTGGCCCGCGTCCTTCAGGAGCGACAGCAGCGCGCACGACACCTGCGTCTTGCCCACGCCGGTGTCCGTGCCGGTGACGAAGAACCGCGGCGGCTCAGGGACCATGAGAGACTCCCACCCGGCGCAGCGCCTCCAGCGCCAGGTCGATGTGGCCCGTCGAGTGGGCCGCGGACAGACAGAAGCGGAGCCGGCTGGTGCCGTCCGGCACGGTGGGCGGGCGGATGGCCTTCACCAGCAGGCCCGCCTCGCGCAGGCGCTTCGCCGCGTCCAGCGCGCGCGAGGGCTCGCCCAGGATGACTGGGAAGATGGCGCTCCGGGGTTCGGCGGGAAGCCCCAGCGCGCGCAGACCGTCGGTGAAGCGGTGGATGTGGTCCCACAGCCGCTCGCGCGGGGCGGGGTCGTGCTCCACCAGGTCCACGGCGCACGCGGCGGCGGCGCACAGGGCCGCGGGCAGCGCGGTGGAGTAGACGAACGGCCGCGCGCGGCTCACCAGCAGGTCCGCCACCGCGCGCGAGGTGGCCACGTACGCCCCCAGCCCGCCCAGCGCCTTGCTCAGCGTGCCCATGCGCAGGTCCACCCGGCCCTCCACGCCCAGCGCCTCGCACAGCCCCGCGCCGCGCGCGCCCAGGACGCCGGTGGCGTGCGCCTCGTCCACCAGCAGCGCGGCGCCGTGGGCCTCGCACGCGGCCACCAGCTCGCGCAGCGGGGCCACGTCCCCGTCCATGGAGAAGACGCTGTCGGTGACCACCAGCTTGCGCCGCGCGGGCGTCTCCGCGAGCGCGCGGGTGAGCGCGGCCACGTCCGCGTGCGGGTAGACGACGACGCGCGCGCGCGACAGCCGGCAGCCGTCCACCAGCGAGGCGTGGTTGAGGGCGTCGGAGAACACCGCGTCGCCGGGGCCCACCAGCGCGGGCAGGATGCCGGTGTTGGCCGCGTAGCCGGAGTTGAAGAGGCGCACGGCCTCCGCGCGCTCGAAGCGGGCGAGCCGCGCCTCCAGCCGCTGGTGCGGCACCATGTCCCCCACCACCAGGCGGCTGGCGCCGGTGCCCACGCCGTAGCGCTCCAGCGCGGCCGCGGCGGCGGCGCGCACGGCGGGCGACGCCGCGAGCCCCAGGTAGTCATTCGAGGAGAAGTTGACGAGCCGCTCCTCCCCCACGCGCACCTCCGCGCCCTGGGGGGAATCGAGCGGCTCCAGCGCGCGGCGGAGCCCCTTCGCGGACAGGGCCTCCAGGTCCTCGCGCGCCCAGCGGTCCGCGACGGGGGTGACGGGCCTCACCGGTCCTGCCGGGGCTCCAGGGGACGGATGCCCGCCTTCTCCAGGAGCGCCATGTCCTGGGTGTACTCGGGGTTGCCGGTGGTGAGCAGCTTCTCCCCGAAGAAGAGCGAGTTGGCGCCGGCCATCATGCACAGGAGCTGCGCCTCCTCGTTCATCTGCATGCGGCCCGCGGACAGGCGCACCATGGACCGCGGCATGAGCAGGCGCGCGGTGGCGATGGTGCGCACCATGTCCACCGTCTCCACGCGCTGCTGCTGGGACAGCGGCGTGCCCTCCACGGCCACGAGCGCGTTGATGGGCACCGACTCCGGGTGCACCTCCTGGTTGGCCAGCGTGCGCAGCAGGTTGCAGCGGTCGTCCACGGACTCGCCCATGCCGATGATGCCGCCGCAGCACACGGAGATGCCCGCGTCGCGCACCCGGTTGAGCGTCTTCAGCCGGTCGTCATAGGTGCGGGTGGAGATGATGTCCCCGTAGTGCTCCGAGGACGTGTCCAGGTTGTGGTTGTACGCGGACAGGCCCGCCTCGCGCAGGCGCTTCGCCTGGCTGTCGGTGAGCATGCCCAGCGTGGCGCACGCCTCCATGCCCAGGGCCCGCACGCCGCGCACCATCTCCAGCACGCTGTCGAACTGCGGGCCGTCCTTCACCTCGCGCCACGCGGCGCCCATGCAGAACCGGGTGGCGCCGGCGGCCCGCGCCTGGGACGCGGCGGCCAGCACGTCCGGCACCGCCATCAGCTTCTCCGCCTTCACGCCCGTCTTGTAGCGCGCCGCCTGCGGGCAGTACGCGCAGTCCTCCGGACAGCCGCCCGTCTTGATGGAGAGCAGCGAGCACAGCTGCACCTTGTTCTCCACGAACACCCGCCGGTGCACCGTCTGCGCCTGGTGCACCAGGTCCAGGAGCGGCAGCTGGTACAGCGCCTTCACCTCCGCGAGCGACCAGTCGTGCCGCACCGTCACCCCTTCCGGGACGGGGGCGGCGTGGTGGGCGTGGCCGTGGAAGGACTCGGCGGTGTCGGACATGCGGGCTCCTTGGGGAGGCGTCAGGGGGCCGACGGTGCGTGGCCCGGAGGCCATTGTCAACGCCATCGCGCGGTTGGGTTGACAAGCCCCCTCCCCCTCTGGGCACCCCTCCGGAAGGCCCGTGAAAACAGAAAGGGACGTCCGCGCGTGACGGACGTCCCCTGGCTGTCTCCCGCCTCATCGGTCGGAAGGCCCGGTGCGGCTAGACGTGGACGCGCCGGCCGCGGCCCGCGAGCCCCACGAGGAACAGCACGACCAGCGCGCCCAGGACGGAGAACAGCAGGCCCGTGGGGTGCAGGTCGAAGACCCGGCCGTCACTGGAGAACAGCGAGCCGACGAAGCCGCCCACGAACGAGCCGGCGATGCCCAGCAGCGTGGTGGCGATGAGCCCCATCGACTGGTTGCCCGGCATGATGGCCCGGGCGATCAGCCCCGCGACCAGACCAATCACCAGAAACGCGATAATCCCCATGACACTCTCCCTGTGTGGGGGGCGCGCGGTGTCGCGTCGCCCGTGGTCCAGAAAGTGGGCTGCCCCTCCCTGTGGGGCAACTCGCTACCTGATCCACGGCATGACGCCTGCCTGCCTGGCGGGCATGGCGCGCGCATGAGGCGGCGAAACGTCAGGGGTCTGGGGTAGACACTCCAACCCATGGCGAAGGCGAAGACGCACTACACCTGTCAGGCCTGCGGCTACCAGACGGCGAAGTGGCTCGGGAAGTGTCCGGACTGCGGGGCCTGGAGCTCGCTCCTGGAGGAGACCGAAGCGAAGGTGGACGACAAGCGCCCGGCGTGGGGCGCAGCGGGGGGCTCCTCCCGGCCGGTGAAGCTACAGGACGTGACGGCGGAGACGGAGGTGCGCCGGAGGACGGGCATCACGGAGTTCGACCGCGTGCTGGGCGGCGGCGTGGTGGGCGGCTCGCTGGTGCTGCTGGGAGGCGACCCGGGCATCGGCAAGTCCACGCTGCTCCTCGCGGCGCTGGACAAGCTGTCGCGGCACGGGCCGGTGCTCTACGTGTCGGGTGAAGAGAGCCTGCGGCAGACGAAGATGCGCGCGGAGCGCCTGCGGGTGGAGGGTGACGCCATCCACCTGTTCGCGGAGACGGACGCGGAGCGGGTGCTCCAGGCGGCGGAGGCGCTGAAGCCGCAGGCGCTGGTGGTGGACTCCATCCAGACCATGTACCTGCCAGAGCTGGGCAACGCGCCGGGCAGCATCACCCAGGTGCGCGAGGTGGCGGGCCGGCTGATGGCGTTCGCCAAGCGCAGCGGGGTGCCCACGTTCCTGGTGGGGCACGTGACGAAGGAGGGCTCCATCGCGGGTCCCCGGGTGCTGGAGCACATGGTGGACACGGTCCTCTACTTCGAGGGCGAACGGGGCCACCCGTTCCGGCTGCTGCGAGCGCACAAGAACCGCTTCGGCAGCACCAACGAGATTGGCGTCTTCGAGATGAAGGGCGCGGGGCTGGTGGAGGTGGCGGACCCGTCCGCGCTGTTCCTCTCCGAGCGTCCGCAGGGCAAGTCCGGCAGCGTGGTGACCAGCACGCTCAACGGCACGCGGCCGCTGCTGGTGGAGGTGCAGGCGCTGGTGGCGCCCACGGGCTACGGCACCGCGCGGCGCACGGCGATCGGCGTGGACGGCAACCGCGTGGCGCTGCTGGCGGCGGTGCTGGAGAAGAAGGAGGAGATCCCGCTGGTGGGCTGCGACCTGTTCGTGAACGTGGCGGGCGGCATGCAGTTGAGCGAGCCGGCGTGCGACCTGGCGGTGTGCGCGGCGCTGGTGAGCAGCCTGCAGAACCGGCCGTTGGACGCGAAGACGCTGGTGCTGGGAGAGGTGGGGCTCGCGGGCGAGGTGCGCGCGGTGGGCCAGGTGGAGCCGAGGCTCGCGGAGGCCGCGAAGATGGGCTTCCAGCGGGTGGTGCTGCCCGCGGGCAGCGCGCGGCGCGTGGAGGCGACGAAGCTCCAGGTGGTGGGCGTGGAGACCCTGAGCGAGGCGCTGGCGGCGATGTTCGACTGACGGTGGGGACGTCAGCGCTTGCGCGGCATCCAGGACGCGTCCGGAACGCGCGGGGGCCTGGTGGGGGTGGGCAGGTCGAAGAGGGCCGCACCGCCCAGGGTGGCCTGGTGCTCAAGGAAAGGACTGGATGTCGGCCTGGCCTGACCGCTTGAGCGCTTCAAGCTCCCCATGAAGCGGCCCGGTCAACCGGGTAGCGCCCTCGGGATGTCTGGCGGAGCGGATCCAGAGCTCGAGGGAGCCCCCGTACTGCTTCACGTACTCCAGCATGGCCTTGAGGTTCCCCGTGAGCGCCAACTCCGCGCGCTCCGTCACCTCCACGAAGTCGTAGGGGCGGCCCCAGACCAGCTCCCCCGCGTGCCCCGTCACGGCATCCGGGACGAAGCCCTGGGCCATACTGCCCGGGGGCGGCAGCAGGAGGTCCGTGTTCTTCGGCAGCTTCCGGCCCTGGAGCACGGACGGCTCGAACGCACCGTCCGCGCCCTTGTTCTTGATCACCGTCTGGTAGCGCCGCTCCCACTCTGGATCCACGGCGTAGCTGAAGCGCGGATACCTGCCCGGGTGACGGAACTGGTAGTCCACCCAGGCCAGCGCCAGGTGCTCCGCGCTGCCCGGCGTCCGCCTCGCGCCCTCCGCCGCGTCCCGTGAGCCCGGCAGCGCCACGCGCTTGCCCTGGGCCAGCACCCGGCCCGCCTCCGCGAGCGGCACCTCCAATCGCCTCGCCAGCGCCCGCAGCTTCTCCACCTCCGCCGCGGACACGGTCTCACCGCGTCCCGCCGCTCGCAGCACCTGGCGCACCTCCTGCGCCTCCCGCGGCGACAGGTGCCGCGACACCCGCTGCAACGCCTGCACCGCGCGCAGGCTCCGGCCCGTCAGGAGCGCCACCTGCTCCACGCCCTGCGCGCCCTCCGACAACAGGCGCCCCGACACCACCGGCAGCGCCACGCTCACCGCGCACAGCAGCCGCTCGCCGTCCGTCAGCGGATCCCCCAAGAGGCTCTTTGCCAGTCCCCCGCCGCTCACGTCCGCCACCTCGCCGTTGACGGGCAGCAGGCCCAGCGCGATCTCCAGCACCCGCTCCTCCGGCGGAATGCCCGGGGGCTCGCGGGCCGGGTCCCAGATGGGGGACGAGGAGCGGACGGCCTCCACCGCCGACGCCAGGAAGCTGGCGCGCGCCAGCAGGTAGAGCTCCACCTCGCCGGGGCTCTTGCTCGGAAGGTCCGGGTCCTCCTTGTGCGCGGCGGCCCAGTCCAGCACCGCGTCCAGCAAGGCCTGCTGCGTCTCCTCGTAGAGCGCGCGCTCGGCGAGCAGCCCGTCGCTCCCGAGCCGCCGGAAGTGCGCGTCCGCCAGGACCTGGCGACGCGCGTCCGCCCAGCGGTGGAACTCCTCCAGCTTCGCCTCCGCCCGCGCGGAGCGCTTGCCGGCCTCGAGCAGGGCCTCCGCGTGCCGGGCCTTCAGCCGCAGGTACACCTCCAGCGGCTCGTCCTTCGCGAGCTCCTCCTCCGTCCGCGCGGAGGCCCAGAGCAGGAGGTCATTGAGCGCGGCATGGCCCACCTGACGCTCCGTCTCCAGCACGGGGGCCCGCTTCAGGGCGGCCCGCTTCTCGCGGATGAACGAGAGGTAGCGCCCCAACTCCTCTCCACCGACGGCGCCGCTCGACCCCGCTCGCCTCCACGGGGTGTCGCGCGTGAACGAAGCCGGTGAAGCGCTGTGATAGCGCCCGTAGCCGTGCATCCCCACCGGCAGGGCCCGCGAGCCCGGCGTCCCGCAGGCCGTGAGCGACACGACCCCCACCAGCCCCGCGCTGAGTCTTCCCAGCCATCCTGTCTGCATGACGCGCCCCCTCAATCCCTTACATCTAGCAACCGGGTCTGACGCGCTTCGTGCGCCCCGTCCTGACGCACGTGACACCTGAGTCCGGGGGCGCCGCCCGGGCGCGGAACGAGGACTGGCCAGGACCGGGGGCATGCCGTTTGATGCGGGGGTGCGAGGAGCACCGCCCGGATGAAGCAACGCCCTCATTCCTCCCGTCTGCGGGACGCGCTGGGCTCGCTGTCCGCCCGGCTGCTGCTGGCGTTCCTCCTGCCCACGCTGCTCTTCCTCACGCTCGCGGGCGCCTCCGTGTACGCGCTCGCCCGCGCGAGCCTGGAGGACGAGCTGGGCGCGAGCCTGTCCGCCCTCGCCGCCGCCACCGCCAGCCAGGTCAGCGGCGAGCGCATGCTCACCATCGAGCCCGGCGACGACGTGTCCGGCACCCGCACATGGCGCAACCTCGTGCGCCTGCTGGACGGCGTGCGCACCGCGAGCGGCGTGCGCCGGGTGTACGCCGTGGACACGCGGGGCCGCGTGCGCGCGGACGCGGGCGGCAACCTGCCCGTGGGCACCGAGGTCCCGGACCTCGCGCGCGACCGGCTGGAGCTGACGCGCGTCCTCGCCGGCAGGCGCGCCGCCAGCCAGGTGCTCTTCACCGGCTCCGACGGGCTGCTCTACAAGACGGGCTACGCGCCCGTGGTCCAGGACGGACAGGTGGTGGGCGCCATCGGCGTGGAGGGCAGCGCGGCCTTCTTCGGCCCCCTGCGCCGGCTGTGGCGGACGTTCGTCATGGCCAGCGCCGTGGCGCTCGCCGTGCTCGCCATCATCGCCGTCATCACCGCCCGGGGGCTGGCCGGTCCGCTGCGGCGGCTGATGGACTCCGCGCTGCGCATTGGCCGGGGCGACCTGACCACCCCCGTGCCGCCGGAGCCCACCCGTGAGATCGGCGTGCTCGCGCGCGAACTGGAGGTCATGCGCGGCGCGCTGGAGAGCCGGGACCGGCAGCTCAAGCTCATGCTCGCGGGCGTGGCCCACGAGGTGCGAAACCCGCTGGGCGGCATCGCGCTCTTCTCCGGCCTCCTCCAGGAGGACCTGCGCGCGGGCGCTCACGCGGACGCGCGCGGCCACGTGGAGCGCATCCAGCGCGAGGTCGCCTACCTCCAGCGCATCGTCGAGGACTTCCTCGCCTTCGCCCGTGAGCAGCCGCTGGCGCGCGCGCCCATGGAGGCGCCGGACCTGGTCTCCAACGCGTGCGAGCTGCTCTCCGCGGAGGCGCGAACCAAGGGCGTGGCCCTGGACGTGACCGCCGCGCCCGCGCACCTGGAGGCGGACGGCAGCCTGCTGACCGCCGCGCTCGTGAACCTGGTGAAGAACGCCGTGCAGGCCGCGCCCGCCGGCAGCCACGTGCGCGTTCGCGGCGAGGCGCGCGACGGGCGCTACACCATCGACGTCCAGGACGCGGGCCCGGGCGTGCCCGAAGCCGAGCGCGAGCGCATCTTCGAGCCCTTCTTCACCACCCGCGAGCAGGGCACCGGCCTGGGGCTGCCGCTCGCGCGAAAGATCGTCCGCGCCCACGGCGGCGAGCTGTCCCTGCGCTCCACGCCCGGCGAGACCGTCTTCACCCTGTCGCTGCCCTGCCCTGCTCCCGAGCCTGCGGCGGCGGCACTGGCACGCTGAGGGGCTCCGAGCCCTGGGCGCCGAGCCGTGACATCCGCCGCTCCAGCCCCGGCGCGCTCGCCCCTCACACCGTGAGCGTCATTGGCCCCCCGGCTGACCCAGGGCGCGGGCCTTGAGCAGCATGCGGCGCAGCGGTGCCTCGTCCGCGCGCGTCAGCGCTTCGTCCCAGCCCAGCCACTGGATGCCGAACGACTCCGCCGGATCATGCGCGAGCGCCTCCGGGTCTTCCGCCACCACCAGGTAGCGGACATCCAGGTGCCGGTGCTCGGGCTCGTCCTTGCGCGCGGGGATGACGTGAACGTCCACGTCCAGCGGTCGCGGCGCGGTGGGGTGCAGGTGCACGCGGCAGCCCGTCTCCTCGCGGGCCTCGCGCAGCGCGGTGGCCTCCATGTCGCCGCCGTCCCCGGCCTCCGCGTGTCCGCCGGGCTGCAACCAGCGCTGGAGCTTCGCGTGGTGCAGCAGCGCCACCCGTCCTCCCGCCGCGTCCACCACCACCGCGCTGCCGGTGAAGTGCGCCTCCGCCTGGGAACGGGAGAACGGCGCCTCCAGCGACGCGGCGAAGTGGCGCATGCGCGCCAGGTCCTCGCGCTCCTTGTCGTCCGTGGGGACGTGGCGCGCGAGCAGGGCTACGAGGGCAGCGGGGGCGGGGGCCATGCGCCGGGATAGACACCCGCCCGGCCCTGGACGCCAGCGCTTTCACGGGGCCCCCACGTGCGTCCCCTCGGGTCCGGTGTAGGGTGGCCCGGCGTGTGCACTCCGCCGCCAACCCAGCCGCGGCACCCCACCCTTCCTCCCCGAGCAGGCGCATGGCCCGCATCCTCGTCATCGACGACCACGACACCCTCCGCGAGGGCATGACCGTCACCCTCACCCGCTCCGGCCACACCGTGGCCGCGGTGAGGAGCGGGGTGGACGGGCTCGCCGCGTACAAGAAGGGCCCCTTCGACCTGGTGGTCACGGACCTGAAGATGGACGGCATGGACGGCATCGCCGTGACGCGCGCCCTCAAGCAGGCGGACCCTGGCGCCGTCGTCATGGTGGTGACCGCGTTCGGCACCATCGAGACGGCCGTGCAGGCCATGCAGGAGGGCGCCTACGACTTCATCACCAAGCCCTTCCCGCCGGAGGTGCTGCGCGCCAAGGTGGACAAGGGGCTGGAGCTGTCCGCCACGCGCCGCCAGGTGGAGCGCCTCACCGCCCGCACGGACGCGCACGACGCCGACGCCGCCCTCACCCACCGCGACCTCGTGGGCGACAGCGAGCCCATGCAGAAGCTGCTCGCCCAGGTGCGCAAGGTGGCCGCGAGCGACGCCACCGTGCTGGTGCGCGGCGAGAGCGGCACCGGCAAGGAGCTGGTCGCCCGGATGATCCACCAGCGCTCCCCACGCAAGGACGGCCCCTTCGTCGTGGTGCACTGCGCGGCGCTGGCGGAGACGCTGCTGGAGAGCGAGCTGTTCGGCCACGAGCGCGGCGCCTTCACCGGCGCGGTGAAGCGCAAGCTGGGCCGCTTCGAGCTGGCCGACGGCGGCACCCTCTTCCTGGACGAGATTGGAGAGATTCCCGCCTCCGTGCAGACGAAGCTCCTGCGCGTGCTCCAGGAGAAGGAGCTTCAGCGCGTGGGCGGCGAGGAGACGCTCAAGGTGGACGTGCGCGTGGTGAGCGCCACGCACCGCGACCTCCAGGCGGAGGTGAAGGCGGGCCGCTTCCGCGAGGACCTCTACTACCGGCTGCACATCGTCCCGCTCACCCTGCCGCCCCTGCGCGAGCGCCCCGAGGACCTGCCCGCGCTCGCGCGCCACTTCGTCGCCAAGCACGCGCCCCGGGTCAACCGGCGCGTCACCGGCATCGACGACGCGGCGCTGCACGCCCTGGCCCGCCACGCGTGGCCCGGCAACGTGCGCGAGTTGGAGAACGTGATGGAGCAGGCGCTCGTCTTCGCCGAGGGCGACACGCTCACCCCACAGGACCTGCCCCCGCACCTGGCCGGCCAGACGCCGCGCATGGACGCGGGGCTGCCCGTGCCCCAGGGCGACCGCCCCCTGCCGGAGATCCTGGAGGACCTGGAGCGCCAGCTCATCGCCCGCGCCTACGAGAAGGCCGGCGGCGTGAAGACGGAGACCGCCCGCCTGCTGGGCATCAAGACCTCCGCGCTGTACTACAAGCTGGAGAAGTACGGCTTCCTGCCCCGCGGCGAGCGCCCCGAGGAGGCGTAGGCACACGCGAGGCGCGCGCGGGCCCCGGCGCCCCGGGGCCTCGGAAATCCGTCACCCGCGCCCGGGCCCCGTGACTTTCCACCGTCCGGCCCACCCACCCCACCCCACCCTGCCCGTGCAGGTGCCCGGAACCAGGGCGCTTTCCGTCGGACCCGGGAACGGGGTAGGAGGGAAGGACTGGCATCCGCCTTGCTGACGGTATCCCCCGATGATGTCGCGTGTCCTCCCCCTCCTCCTGTGCCTGCTCGTGGCCGCTCCCGCCGGGGCGACGTCCGGCCTGGAGCAGGCGCGCGCGAAGGCCCAGGCGGCGCGCACGGAGGCACGCGGCCTGCGCACGCGGCAGCAGGGGCTGCGCGACGAGCTCAACGGGCTGGCCGCGCGCATCGAGGCCCTCAAGGCGCAGCGCCAGGGGAAGCTCACGCCGGGCGGCGAGTTGGAGGCCGCGCTGCGCCGCTCGCAGGAGCTGAGCGGGGAGCTGACGGGGCTGGCCCAGTCGGTGTCCGGCGCGGACGGCGAGGTGGAGCGCGCGCACCTGGCGCTGCACGGCGCGCTGTCCCAGGAGCTGACGCGGCTGCGCGCGGCGTGGGACGAGACGACGGACCGGGCGGGGCGGGCGCGGCTGCTGGAGCAGATGCGCTCCGTGCGGAGCGAGCGGGAGGCCGTGCGCGCGGCGCTGCCCGCCTCGCAGGTGCCGGCGCTGGAGGGCGCGGCGCGCGGGGATGATCCAGAGGACCTGCTCGCGCAGGCGGACGCGCTGCGCGACACCCAGGACAAGGTGCGCCAGCGGCTCCAGGCGCTGAAGGCGCGCATCACCGAGGTGCGCGAGGAGCGCGACCTGGACCGCCGCATGAACGACTTCCTGGGCGAGGAGTCCATGTTCGACGACCAGGACCGCCGCCTGCGCCTGCGCACCTCGGGCGACCGGGGCCTCCAGGTGGCGCCCACCCAGCGGGGCGGTGGCCACCTGCCGTGGGTGACCGCGGGCGACTCCGAGGCGAACTCGCCGGACTACGCGGGCGACCCCACTCCCGCTCCGGGGGTCGGGGGCAATCCCTCCGCGGGCGGGCCGACGCCGCTCGTCACCGCCAGCGACCGCCGTCCCCAGGTGGACCCGGTGCGCGCCCAGGCGCTGGCCGCGGGCGGCGCGGAGGACCTGGGCCTGATGGAGCAGGAGGCCGCGCGGCTGGAGTCCCTGGCGCGCGAGCTGGACGGGCGCGCGGACTCCCTGGAGCGCCGCGCGAAGACGCTGGCGCCCTGAGCGCCGCGCCCGGCGGCCCGCTACAGCACGCCGCCCTCCACCTCCAGCACCACCGTGGCCCGCACGCGCACCTCGCGCTCCGGCAGGCGCCCCGTGCCGCGCAGGATGATGGCCATGCTGGGCGCGGCCACGTAGGGCCTCAGGTCCACGCTGCCGTCCGTGCTCAGCCCCACCGTGGGGTTGGGCGGGCTCAGGCCGAGCCCCGCGATGCCCTCTCGGGACGCGAAGCGCGACTCGCTGTTGCCCGCGCGGGCCACGGCCTCCAGCGAGTCCAGGAAGCCGAGGTCCTGGTCGTTGGGGCTGAGGACCTTGAGGGTCATCTTCGTCACCTGCACGCGCGTCACCTCGTCCTTGGTGACGTCGCGGTTCTTGAAGTCCTGGTTCTCGTTGAAGTCCAGCGCGGAGAAGCTGCTGATGGCGGGGAAGGCGTTGAGCAGCGTGGTGGTGCCGGCGGGGCTCGCGGGCACGGTCGCCTCGCCCTGGACCTCCGTGGTGAAGGACGACGGGGAGCAGGCGGTGAGCGACAGGCCGGCCGCCACCGCGAGGAAGGACGCGTAAGACATGGCCGCAATGTACCGGGCGGCCGGGTGTGGCGTCACCGACCGTGGGCGCCCCCGGGTGTCCCCGGGACGACGCGGCCGGGCGGGGCACTTGCGAGCGTGGGGATGCCCACGGGCCGGGGTATGGTGCGCGCGTCTTGGACCGCCGCCTCCTCCCGCTCCTCGTCGCCCTCGCCTTGCCCTGCGGCAAGGGTGCGCTCGCGGCCGAGTGGCAGGGCTCGCTCCGGGGCACCGGCCGGCTGCTGGTGGACAGCAACGCCCCGCGAGACTTCACCGACGGCGCCGCGGCCGGCCCCGGCTCGGACCTGGCGCTGAGCGTGCTGGGCGTGGCGGAAGGACGGGGCACCGGCGAGCGCGCCCAGGTGGTGGGCCGCTACGAGCTGGGCGCGCGCAAGTACGTGGACTACGCCACCGAGGACACGCTGGTGCAGGCGGGCGCGCTGGAGGGCTCGCTCGCCCTGGGCACCGAGTGGGGCGTGGGCGCGGAAGGGCACGCCAAGGACCGGCGGGGCGGCAGCCGCGCGTACTCGGACCTGGGCGCGAGCCTCTTCGCCGAGTACGCCCCGGACGTGCGCCTGGCCCTGCGCCTGCGCGGGGGCGCCCGCCGCTTCGTGTACCGCCCGGACCACACGGCCGACTTCGGCGGGCTGGAGCTGGGAGCGCTGGGCCGCTACCGGCTGACGCCACGCCACACGCTGAGTGTGTTTGGCGAATGGGGCTCGCGCCGCTACGGCCCCCTCGCCCGTCCCTTCCCGGGCGTCAGCGCGTCCCCCGGGCGCAGGCAGGACGGCGCGCTGGTGGCGGGGGTGGGCTGGGCGTACCGGGGGCCGGTGAAGCTGTCGCTGAGCTACGCCTTCCAGGAGGTGAGCTCCAACAGCTTCGGGGAGACGGTGCTGCGCCACCGGCTCATCGGCAGCGCCGGGGTGCGGCTGCCCTGGCGGGTGACGCTGCTGGCGCAGGGGACGCTGGGCCTCTCGCGCTACCCGGACGGCATCTACCTGTCGCCGGAGATCATCCTGGTGGAGGAGGACGAGGGGCAGAACTCGCTGTCCCTCAGGCTGGCCCGGCCCGTCTCCGCCCGCGTGGACCTGGAGCTGTCCTGGGGCATCTGGAGCACGCGCCTGCCGCGCAATGACTTGCGCTACACGCGCCAGGTGTTCGGCGTGGGCGTCACCTGGCGGGACCAGGACTGACGGGGCCGCCCCGGCGCGGGAGGCCGTCTCAGTCCAGGTCGGCGATGCGCTCGTCGATCTCCTCCGCCAGGCTGGGGTGCTGCTGGGCGAGCGCGTGGTCCCGGGCGGTGGTGAGCACCTCCTTCGCCTTGTCCGTCCTGCCGGCCCCCGCGTAGGCGTCCCCCAGGGAGACGAGGGCGGCGGCGTACTTCGGATCCAGGCGGACGGCGGTCTCCAGGCTCTGGATGGCGCTGTCGTACTCCTTGCGCTCCAGGTGAAGCTTCCCCAGGGAGAACCAGGCCATGGGGGCGTCGGGGAACTGGGCCGTCATCTTCTTGAATTGTTCCAGGCGGGCGTCGCTCATGGACGGAACCCCTTAGAGGAGCGCTGGAAGCTTGCCAAGGGTGCGCTAGGGTAGCCGTCACATGGCCACGAAGAAGAAGACCCCTGTATCCAAGGCGAAGGCGAAGAGCGGCACCCGGGCTCCGGCCCGCAAGAAGACGGCCGCGAAGAAGGCCGCGAAGTCCAGCCTGCGTCCGCCGGCGCGCAAGAAGGCCCCCGCGCGCAAGAAGGCCGCGAAGGTCGCCGCTCCGCCCGCGCCGCCCAAGCTCGCGGAGAACGCGAAGGCGCGCGAGCTGGCGCGCCGCATCGGCAACCTGCTGCTGGACAAGAAGGCCACGGACGTCGTCATCCTCGACATGCGCGGGATGACGTCCTACGCGGACTACATCGTCATCGCCTCCGGAGAGAGCGACCGCCAGGTGAGCGCCATGGCGGAGAACGTCCAGGTGCAGCTCAAGCAGGCCCCGCAGCCCCTGCGCCCCATCAGCACGGAAGGCCTGGAGACGGGCCAGTGGGTGCTCCTGGACTACGACGACGTCGTGGCCCACCTGTTCAACGGCGAGGTGCGCGCCTTCTACGACCTGGACGGCCTGTGGGCGGACGCGCCGCGGGAGAAGCTGTCCTAGTCCCGTGAAGGTCCGCCTCCTCTCCATCGGCAAGGACCGCTCCGGACTGTTCGAGCCCGCCGTGCAGGAGTACGCGCGGCGGCTCGAGCACTACACGCGCTTCGAGCTGGTGGAGCTGAGCGAGGCGTCGGGCCGCAAGCTCAAGCCCGGCGAGGCGAAGTCCGCGGAGGCCACCGCCATCCTCGGCAAGCGCAAGCCGCAGGACTGGCTGGTGGCGCTGGACGAGCGCGGCACGCTGCTGGACTCCGTGGAGCTCAGCCGCTACGTCGCCAAGGCGCAGACGGGCGCCAGGGACCTGCTCTTCGTCATCGGCGGGGACGAGGGGCTGAACGACTCGGTGCGCGGCGCGGCGCATCAGGTGATGTCGCTGTCGCGGATGACGCTGCCCCACCGGCTGGCGCGGGTGGTGCTCATCGAGCAGCTCTACCGCGCGTTCACCATCCTGAAGGGCGAGCCCTACCACAAGTAGGCAACCGGGCAGGCCACCCGAGGCGCCGGGGCCGGGGCGTCAGGGCGCGGGAAGCGCTCGCGTCGGGAGCGCCCATCATGAACACGCCCTCTTCTGAACCCTCCACGGCCGCCACCGTGCGCATCATCGCCTCGCCCCAGTCCTGGGTGGAGGGCGAGGCCGTCCGACAACTGGAGGCCGTGTCGCGCCTGCCGGGCATGCGGCTCGCGGTGGGACTGCCGGACCTGCACCCCGGCAAGGGCGCTCCGGTGGGCGCGGCCTTCGAGTCCGAGGGCTTCCTCCATCCCTATCTCGTGGGCAGCGACATCGGCTGTGGCATGGGGTTGTGGGACGTGGACCTGCTGGCGCGCAAGGCGAAGGCGGAGCGGTGGGCGGCGAAGCTGGACCTGGAGGGGCCGTGGGAGGGGGACACGGACGCGGTCCTCGCGGAGCACGGCGCGAAGAGCACGGGCTTCGAGGCGGCGCTGGGCACGGTGGGCGGCGGCAACCACTTCGCGGAGGTGCAGCGGGTGGAGGAGGTGCACGACGCACGCGTCTTCGAGGCGCTGGGCCTGCGGGAGGAGCGGTTGCTCCTGCTCGTGCATTCGGGCTCGCGAGGGCTGGGAGAGGCCATCCTGCGCACGCACGTGGATCGGCACGCGGCGGGAGGCCTGGCGGCGGACTCGGACGAGGCGCGCGCGTACCTCGCACGGCACGACGGCGCGGTGCTGTGGGCGAAGGCGAACCGGGCGCTGGTGGCGCAGCGGACGTTGGATGGGATTGGGGCGACGGGGCGGCGGGTGTTGGACGTGTGCCACAACAGCGTGACCGCGAGACATGCGGGCGGGCGCGTGGGGTGGTTGCACCGCAAGGGCGCGGCGCCCTGGGACGAGGGGCCGGTGGTGATCCCCGGCAGCCGAGGCGCGCTGAGCTATCTGGTGTTGCCCGTGGGCACGGGCGAGCAGAGCGCGTACAGCCTGGCGCACGGCGCGGGCCGCAAGTGGACGCGCTCGGCGGCGCGGGAGCGGGTGAAGGAGCGCTTCACGGCGGAGTCGCTGACGCGCACGTCCTTCAAGAGCCACGTGGTGTGCGAGGACCGGGACCTGCTCTTCGAGGAGGCGCCCCCGGCGTACAAGGCCATCGACCGCGTGGTGACGGACCTGGTGGAGGCGGGGCTGGTGCGGGTGGTGGCGACGCTGGCGCCGGTGCTCACGTACAAGACGCGCGGCCGCGCGGCGGAGTGAGCGGCACGGGGCTCGCACGAGGGGCGCGAAGAAGCGCTGCCCCTGGGAGTCCCGGTGATGTGGAAGGCCCTGTTGGACTTGCTCTATCCGCCCATGTGCCTGGCCTGCGCGAAGGTGCTGCCGGGCGTGGGCGCGGTGTTCTGCGAGCCATGTGACACGGCGCTGGAGCGGCTGCCGCCGGCGTGTTGCCGGACGTGCGCGGAGCCGGGTGCGTTCCCGGGGAACACCTGTCCCCGCTGCCGGACGGTGCCACCGCCGTTCAGCCGGGCGTGGGCGCCATTCGCGCATGAAGGTCCGGTGGCGCGGGCCATCCACAGGTTCAAGTAGCAGGAAGCAAGTCCCCACATCCCGTCGAGGCCCTGTCAAATCGCGGAGTTGGCGGGCTCCAACTGGCCGCAGAAGTCCGGTTCCGGCCGCGCACCGTTGTCATTTCGTTGTTACGTCGAGGCGAGATTCAGAATGCCCGGGGCGAAGGAGCCCCCCTTCGCAGAAGCTGCATTGCCCCTTGATGGGGCAGGTCTCCGTCCCCCGAGCCCGCATTCGGGACACTGGGACAGGGCTATCGCTCTCTCTGCCGACAAAAGCGCCGCGCGCTGCATGCAACAGTCCCCGCAGCCGACTGCTGCATGCAGACAGGAAGAACTGACGCCTACGTTGACGAAAGGGGCTTCAGCAGCCCGCCTTGCTCCAGTAACTCCCGCACTCGCTCTGCAAGCGCCACATGCTCCGGGTTGCGGACCGTGAAGCGCTCAGGCGTGAGGACGATGAGGGTTCCTTTGTCCTCCACGGGTTCGATGTGAACTGGGGCAGGCAGCGATGGCACAGCGCCTCGATGCCGAGCAACGTAGGTTATCCATCCGATCCATCGCGAGGGGGGATCCCCTTTCGCGCCCGCTTGTAACTGCGGGGATGACATGACCACAGCCGAGTCTGGCTCCCAAGCAATCACCATACTTCTCACAACTCCGGAAAGTATGGGCGCGGTCAACACCCGTTCCGCATTCGGCCCTCGACTGGGAAGGTCGAGTAGACAGACGTTGCTCACCCGTTCGGAGTAGCCGCCGCATGTCACTCTGAATGCAGTGCCATCATAGTCATCAGACGCACCGTTCCACGCGCCGAAGCGAAACCCAATCTCCTCGACGACTCGGTCCTTGCCTTTACGGACGATTTTCGCCAACTCTGCACAGGTGGGCTCGATGGGCCGCGCCAGTGCATCCTTGCGAGACTTGCCTTGCTGAAACCACCGGGAAAATGACGGATCGATGATTGGGAGAGCGGTCAAGAATGACTCCGCTCGCCGTGCACACTCCTCCGGCGACTCCTTTCGAGCACCCCAATAGGCGCCAGCAAAATACGTCTCTTCTCGTTGGGTAGCCTTGAGCATTCGCGACGCTCCTTTCTACAAAGGGGGAGCAAAGATCACTTCAATTCCGAGAACACCCTCTTTTTGAAACAGGAGCTGGATGGCTTCGGCAGTCTTCTCCTCGGCGATGTACCACCTGATGGGAACACCCGCTGGGGCTTTTGTCGTCTGCCGTAGCGCCTGATCCACTAGGCTCTTTGCTCCCGACCTCTCGAACCAGATCTTTGGAGTCAGGTTATCCAGGAACTTGTTCGCATAGCCCGGCCCCTTGGCCTCCAGCAGCACCCCATCCTTGAACCCATCGAACTTCACGCCTCCACTGTTGGGGCCCACGCCACCAACCCAGTACGCCTCATCCGCAGAATGCCCGGTGATTTGCTCCTGGTAGCGCCGGGCACGCGCGGACATCGACTCGCTCGCGGGCCCCCACTGCCCAGGCCCCTGGGCAGGCGCTCCTCCCTTCGAGGCGGTGTTGGCCCGCTGAAGGATGATGGCCGCCCCGGGCCCTCCGCTCAACACCGACGCCGCGCGCCCTGCTGGCACCGCGACGCGCTCCAGCGCCAGCACGCCCTCCGCTGACAGCGAGAGCACCGGCACCGTGGCCTCCGCCCCCACCGCCAGTCCCTTCAGGGAGCGCGTCGTCGTCGAGGCCGCGCCCCAGGTGGCGAACACACTCGTCGCCAGCCGCGCCACCTCGCGAATCTGCTCGCCCTGCGTCATGAACTGGAAGCGCTCCCAGTACGCAGGCGACGAGGAGATGAGGGCCGCCAAGCCGGCCGGGAGGTGGCGCAGCCCCGCGA
>NZ_JAYESI010000024.1:0-137540 GCF_041903675.1 Corallococcus sp. RDP092CA
CGCACCCTCTGCCCTTCATGGAGGACATGCTCCGGTGCGCCATGGCCTACCGGGTGGAGGACGTGAAGGCGGCGGCCTGCGGGTTGTCCAAGCCCCTGCGCACCGTCTTCCTGCGGCTCTTGAGCCGTAACCCTGCTTCCCGCTACCCGACGGCGGCGGCGCTGGAGGTGGAGCTGCGGGCGCAACTGGCGCGGCTGGGGCCGTACTCGGGAGCGGACGCGGTGAAGGAAGTCCAGGAGGCGATGATGGAGGGGGGTGAGGAGTTGGAGGAGTTGGACTTGATGGAGGACGAGGGCGGCATCGTCCCCGCCTTCCCACCGCTGAGTCAGGACGACATCCGCACGGAGCCCCGACCCCTGCGTAGCGCGGACGAGACGACGACGGAGCCGCAACCGGGCGCCCTGCGCCTGACGAGGCATTAGCACCCGCTGGCCCGAGGCGGCCGGCTCCCATTCCCTTCAATCCTGAGTCATGACGCGCGGCCGGCCTCAAGCCGGGCTGAACGTCAGACGTGTGTCCTTTGCTCCCTTCGCTGGGGGCATTGCTGGGAGGCGTGTATGCGAATGACGAGACGTTGGGCGGTATGGCTGTGGTTGCTGTGGCCCGTGTCCGCGTGGGCGGAGGACGTCCCAGAGGTGCCGCCCGTGGAGGAAGACGCGCCTCCTGGCGAAGACATCTCCTTTCCGACTCCGGAGGAGGTGTCCCGGACGTCGTCCCAGGAGCGGCCCTGGAACTACCTCACGCGCGTGGAGGCGGGGCCGTGGGCGCTGTGGCCCCAGCGCGGGGGCGAAGCCGAGGGCTTCATGCAGGTGGAGCCGATGCTGGTGCTGGACGGCGGAGAGAAGTTCGGCGCGAACCTCGGAGGCCCGGTGCGCTTTCGCCTCCGGGGCGGCGAAGGCGCGGGGCGGGTGCGGAAAGAGGACTGGGACACCCTCTCGGACTTCGGGCAACTGGTGAGGGCGCTGAAGCTGGGGGCCGACTCGTCGCCCGTGGCGTTGTGGGTGGGGCAGATGGAGGGCTTCCACCTGCTGTCCGGGCACCTGGTGCGGCGCTACTCCAACCTGACGAATCCGGACTACCACCCAGCGGGCGCCCTCCTCACGGCCATGGCGGGCCCGCTGTACGTGGAGGGCTTCGCCTCGGACGTGCTGGCCGCGCGCCTCATGGCGGCGGAGGTAGAGGTGGACGTGCAGCACGTCCTCTTCGGCAAGCCGCGCAAGCGCAAGCACTACACGCTGTCGCTGTCCGTCGCCCATGACTTCGCGCGGGTGTCCGAGACGTCGCGCCGGCCGCTGCTGGCGCACCTGGACGGCACGGCGGTGCTGTGGCTGCGCAAGGGCCGCGAGGTGCACGTCGTCGCCGGGTGGGGCGGGCGTCCGGGAGAAGGTGGGGCCTGGGGCGCGGTGGCGGGCATCGGCCTGGACGTGGTGACGCCGCAGCTGGACTTGCTGGCACGGCTGGAGGTGCGCCGGCAACACGGCGGCTTCCGTCAGGGCTACTTCGGCGCGGACTACGAGTTGGCGCGCTTCCAGGCGGCGGGCACCTCCGGCCTGCCGCTGGCGGAGGCGCCCTTCCCGGACGGGTACTCCGTGCAGACGGAGGCCTCGGTGGCCTGGGACGCGGAGCTGCTGGACGAGGTGCTGCACCGTCACCTTCGCATGACGGTGGGCGTGGAGGCTTTCAGCTGGGGCCGCCTGGACGCGGACTGGCGCCTCGGTGTGCAACTGCTTCACCGCAACGTGGAGCTGGCCGTGAAGGGGCTGGCGGTGGGGGCGGAGGCCACGGTGCCGGTGCTCTCGCTGTCAGCGGAGGGCGTGCTGGTACTGGAGCGCGTCGCGGTGCCAGCAGGGCGCGCAGCATCGGTGTTGAGCGGCGGGCCCGGGGCGGCCATCATCCTTCAGAGGGCCAACACCGCCTCGAAGGGAGGAGCGCCTGCCCAGGGGCCTGGGCAGTGGGGGCCCGCGAGCGAGTCGATGTCCGCGCGCGCCCGGCGCTACCAGGAGCAAATCACCGGGCATTCGGCGGATGAGGCGTACTGGGTCGGTGGCGTGGGCCCGAAGAGTGGAGGCGTGAAGTTCGATGGGTTCAAGGATGGGGTGCTGCTGGAGGCCAAGGGGCCAGGCTATGCGAAGTTCTTCGAGGGACTGGAGCCCAAGGATTGGTTCCGCCACTCTGGGGCCAAGGACCTTATCGAGCAGGCAGATCGACAGAGCAAGAAGGCACGGGGATCAGGGGGCTGGATCGAGTGGCATGTCGCGGAGGAGAAAGCCGCCGCTGCTATTCGCTCGCTACTACGGGAAGCGGGAGTTGAAGGCGTGAAAGTTCTTCACACTCCGGCTCACTGAGGGGAAGGTCATCGTGTCCGATAAAATGGAAACCTTCGCGGACAGTTACTACGTCGGCGCGTACTGGGGAGCTCGGAAAGAATCACCCCGAGGATGCGCCGAGCGGACGGCAACATTTCTCAACCTGTTGGCGCTGAGCGACCCATTCCTGTCGCGCTGGTACAAGCCCACAAGGTCTAAGAAGGATGCGCACCAGTATCCGCTCATGCCTCCCGACTTGGCCACGCTCACGGAGTCATTCCGAAGCGGAGTTAATCGAGAGAAGGGTGGACCTGCTTTCGAGGATCTCGGTTTCAGCTTCTGGTTCGGCAATGGGGGAATGGGGGCCGACAGCGCGGAGCTACGCATCAAGTGCGGGGACTACTGCGGGGCTACGCCCAATTCATGTGTCCTGAAGCTGCCACGTAAGGGCCCCAATGCGGAACGCCTCCTGACCGCACCGATGATGGCCGCTCTGCTCCGAATGATGGAGGTTGCATGGGCGCCTGATTGGGCCGTGGCTACGTCAACGAACTTTCGTGACGTTCTGTCGGAGAATGGCTCGACGGGAACCTTCGTGGGATGGGTCACGTACCTGTCGCGGCATCGCGGAACGGTGCCACCGCTCCCTGCCCCTGTTCGCATCGAGCCAGTTGAGGACAGGGGCGCGATCGTCATCCTTACCCCTACAACTTTGACCGCGAGCAATCCCGAGCACATCGCGCTGGCGAGGCGCGTGAGTGAACTGCTGGCCAGGGCTGGCCTGTTGCGCTCTGTCCTCACCTCCTGACTCAGGGCTGCCATGTGCCCCCAGTGTGCCCCTCCAGCGTGGATTGAGGGGGCACACCAGGGAACTCCCCGGAACAGCACGGGATGGCGGCCCGAGCGAAACCAGGGCGACAGACGGGTAACTGCGCGTCCTGCGTGAGGTTTCCTGCCGCCCTAGCGAAGGTGACGCTCATCTTCGCGATCCAGTAGCTACTGCCATTCCAAGGCCAGCCATCTCAACGGCTTGCCGGGGTGCTGCGTTGGTGGGGGGCTGTCATGTGCCCCCATGCGCCCCTCTGGCGCGGTCAGGCCAGAGCGGCGCGATGCTGTGAAGCGGGCGCGTCGAGTTCCTTTGTCTCTGGCAAGAGGTGGGCGTGCCGCATCGTCATGTCCAGTGGTGCTGACTCCTGGCTCGCCGGAGGGCGGTTCTCTTTTGCGATGGAGACACGGCCTACGAGCTCTTCCAGGACCTGGGCACCGGCCGGAGCGGCGAGCGTGTTCTCTTCGCGCATCCTCGGACGCCCAACTGCTACCGGGGCAAGGTCCTGGTGAAATGAAGCGCGGCCTGGGCGCCGTCCTGGAGCACGTCGAGGGTTTCAGCCTGAACACCCTCGAAACCCGGATGACATCTATACGGAGCCCTTCCCGAGGCGCAGCGCGGACGAGACGACGACGGAGCCGGGCTCTGGCGCCCTGCGCCTGACGCGGCATTAGCACTCGCTGGTCCGAGGCGGCCGGCCCCCTTTTCTCCTCATCCCTGAGCAGCGACCCGCGGCCAGCCCAAACCGAGCGGAACGTCAGACGTGTGTCCTTTGCTCCCCTCGCTGGAGACATTGCGGGGAGGCGTGTGTGCGAATGACACGAAGTCGGGCGGTATGGCTGTGGTTGCTGTTGCCGGTGGCCGCATGGGCCGAGGACGTCCCGGAAGTGCAGCCCGTGGAGGAGCAGCAGCGCCAGCAGGCCACTGCGTGGCGCTCGCTGCTGCGGCTGGACGCGACGACGTGGGCCCTGCTGCCGCGCGCGGGTATCGGCTCGGACGAGGGCTTCCTCCAGGTGGAGCCGACGCTCATTCTCGACGGAGGCGCGGAGTTCGGCCTCAACCTGGGCGCCCCGGTGCGGCTGCGGCTGTGGGGTGGAGGGGAGGACACGGGCCTCGTGCGGCGGGAGGACTGGGACAGCCTCTCGGACTTCGGGCAGGTGGTGCGCGGCCTCAAGCTGGGCTCGGACAACGCGTCCGTGGGCGTCTGGTTCGGCGGGCTGGAGTCCTACAGCCTGCTGTCGGGACACCTCGTGCGGCGCTACTCCAACCGAAGCAATCCTGACTACCACCCGGCCGGAGGCTTCCTCACCGGCACCCTGGGGCCTCTCTACACGCAAGCCTTTGCTTCGGACGTGCTGGGGGCGCGCCTCGTGGGCGCGGAGGTCGCGCTGGACGTGCAGCACGTCCTCTTCGGCCAGCCCCGCGAGCCGGGCCGCTACACGCTGGCGCTCTCCGCCGTGCATGACTGGGGGCGGGCCGGAGGGCGCGCCCCCTCGGTGACGCTGGCGCACCTGGACGGCACCGCCGTGGTGGTGGTGCGGCCGGACTTCGAGGCACACCTGATTGCTGGTTGGGGCGGGCGGCCAGGTGCGGGCGGCGCATGGGGAGCCGTGGTGGGCGCGGGCGCGGATGCGTTGACGCCCACGCTGGACATGCGGCTGCGCTTTGAGGTGCGCAGGCAGCACGGCGGCTTCCGACAGGGCTTCTTCGGTCCGGACTACGAGCTGGCGCGCTTCCGGGCCGCAGGGCCGGAGAGAGTGCCGCTGGCGGAGGCGCCCTTCCCGGACGGGTACTCGGCTTATGGCGAGGCGGAGGTGGGGTGGGACGCGGTCCGCTACGGCGGCCTCTCCAAGCACCTGAAGCTGTCGCTGGGAGTGGAGGCCTTCTCGTGGGGGCGCTTCGACGTGGATGGGCGCGTGGCGGTGCAGCTCTTCGCGCGCAGCCTGGAAGTGGTGTTGAAGGGGCTCGGAGTGGGCATGGGACAGCCCGGGGCGCGCTACCTGGGGGCCACCGAGGTCCGCTGGCGATTCCTGGGCGGGAAGCTCTCCGCGCTGGGGACGGGCGGCACCCTGCTGCTCCCCACGTCGGAAGGGACGCTGCGGCCGGGGGCTTTCGCCTCGGTGGGCCTGGGGGTGGACAATGCGCGCTGACGCCCTGTTGCTGGCCGTGGCGTTGCTGGCCACGGGATGTGCCTCCGTGCCGCACGCGCCTGGGAGTCGTCGGAGCTTGAGCTACGCGCCGCGTGCGGCTCCTACGCCCGCGTGGGTGGAGGCTCCGAGCGGTGCGTCCCCGCGCGCCCGGAACTCTCCACCGTCCGCCATCTCGGGCCCCGAGACGTCCCAACGGATGTTGCGTCGCCAGGGGCCCCGCGACGACGTGACCGCCGTGGGAAACAGCGCGGTCGGGGGCAAGGCCCTGCGCGCTGCATCGACGCGGCAAGCGGTCCTCGATGCCACGGACGAGATGAAGGGCTCCCTGCGCGACGTCGAGGCTGCGCTCTCCAGGCTGGCGGCTCGTCCTTCGGACCTTTGGGGCTTCAGCCTCACTGGCGCCTTCACGCGCTACCTCGACCATGGTTCCGGCCAGGTGAAGTGGATGAAGGGTGCGCTCGGGAGCGCCACTGCGTTCACGGATGCGGCCTCGGAAGTCGATGACACGGACATGGAACTGGGCCTCCTCCGCATGGCGGGGCCAAGGCTCCAGGCGGCCCAATTCGGGACCCTCCTCCTGGCCACCTGGGTGGACTTCCTCCACCTCGCGGACGCCATTCTCCGAAACTGCCCGATGTGCAGCGTCGAGAAGCTCTTCACGGACCTGCACCGCGTGCAGGGACTCATGGAGCCCACGCTGACGGACCTCGCTTCCCTGGACCCGGAGCGGGTCGAGGCCGCGACCCTCGCGATGCCCGAGCTGATGGGGAAGCTGACGCGTGAGTTCGACACGCTCCAGCGAGAGACCCGCTCGACCCTGAAGCTCGGCGGGCAGGTCATCGCGGCGATGCAGGCGGTGGAGATGGTCACCATGATTTCCACCATGAAGATGGCCCTACCGCGCGTGCCACCCTCGGCCCCTGCGACGCTCGGCGTCGGCCTCGTGATGAGCTCGGGTGGGGTGATGGCAGGCTCGCGGCTGGTGGTCTCCGCCGAGTGGGTGGAGCTGATGCGAAGGCTCGTGCAGGCGGGAGTCATCTCCGTTCCTGCCGTCGGCGCGGCCGTCCTCATTCACGGCGGACAGGTCACGATGGCCCAGGCGCATCAGGACCTGCCCAAGGGCGTGCGCGACGCGCTGGGGGACAGCCCCGAGGTGCGCGGCATGCAGGTGACGGGCAGGGCCGGGGCGGGCATGTCCGACGCGCCCAAGCACCACGTGTTGCCGCAAGAGCACCGCGAGTGGTTCGAGCAGCGCGGCTTCACGGGCGACATGGACATCGACCAGTTCTGCGTCCGGTTGGAGCAGGCCCACCACGAGGCGATTCACGGCGGGGGGAACTGGAAGCTGGGACGCATGTGGCCCGGTGAGTGGAACCGGATGATCATGGAGGCTCTGCACGAAGCTGAGATCACGGCAGGTCGGAGGTTGACGCGGAATCAGGTCCTGGACATCGTCGTGGAGCGTATGAAGGTCTACAAAGTCCCAATCGCGTTCACGAAAGGGAGCAGCCGATGAACGACGGACGTTCATGGCGGGAGAACTGGAAGGCCCGCTTGTATGAGCGCATCCGCGAGCGGGGCTACGACTCACTCACGGCTTTTGCCGAGGCCCGTCCCACCGCATCGTTGGTGGCGCTGGCCGAGGAGCTGGGTCCGGACGACGTTGCCGGAATTCAGGTGTACGACGGATTGGTAGCTGAAGCAGTGCGAAGCAAACGAGTGACCCGCTTGGTACGTGGACAACTTGTGCGCGAGCTGTGGGGGAGCATCCCTGAGGGTTGGCCAGCCGTGCTGGATGACGACAACCGCTTCAAGGTTGCCAAGGCACTTGGCCCCTGGATTGCCTTTACTCCAGACACGCATAAGGAGCGCGCACGCCAATGCAGGACGTCGCTCCTCGCCAATCCGCCCCCTGCTGGCTGGCGTCCACTCGGCCCCGACGACAATCTTCTCCGGACGCTTCTCCCCGACGAAGAAGCCTGACCGACAGCGGGTAAACCCGCCAGTTGGCGAGACGGAGCGCCACGTTGCGACGTCGCCGCTTCGTCCCGCAGAACTCAACAAAGGGGGAAGCCGATGACCGACGGCCGTTCGTGGCAAAGGAGCTGGAATGCCCGCCTATATATGAGCGGGTCCGCGAATGTGGTGACGACATGCTCACCGCCTTTGCTGAGACGGGACCGTTAATCCTCCGCCGCTGCCAGCAGCTCCACATCCCGGAGCAGGGCTTCCAAGCCTCCCTCGCCCTCGGTGACCCGATAGTAGCCGCGAAGCTGTCCTCGGGCGTCCACGAGCACGAAGTGCTCGCCGTGGAAGACGCTGAAGAAGTCGTCCTCGCCCGCGTCGGCGTCGCGGCCCATCATCACCCGGAAGCCCTCCAGCACCGTCGTCTCCACCTGATCCAGTGGTCCCGTCAAGAGCGTCCAGTTGGACGTGTCGATGCGGTGGTCGCGCGCGTAGGCGGTCAGCCGCTCCGGCGTGTCGTAGCGCGGGTCCACGCTGAATGAGGCGAAGCGCAGGTCCAGGCCCTGTTCCCGGGCCTGCCGCTGCACCTTCAGCATCTTCTCCGTGAGCAGCGGGCAGACGGTGGGGCAGCGGGTGAAGAAGAAGTCCGCCACGTAGAGGTGGCCCCGCATGTCGGCGTCGGAGAAGGGACGCCCCGTCTGGGCGGTCAGCTCGAAGCGCGGGAGCGGCCCATACAGGGGCAGGTTCCGCGCGGCGATGCGCGCGCGTTCGCGTTGAGCGAGCGGCCACGCGATGAACAGCAGCGCGAAGCTCAGCGCCACCGCGAGCGCGAGCCAGGAGATGGGCCTGCGTGATGCGGAGACAGGGGTGGACATGGGCTTCATGGGAGGCGGCAGGAGCGGAGACAGCGCGCGTCCGTGACGATGCGTTCAGAGGGAGAGGGGCTTTGATTCGAGTCGTAGACGCCTCGGACCTGGAGGCGTTGATCCACCAGCAACAGGAGGCGCCCGCTGTCCCCAAGCCGCCGCCAATCCGGGTGGAGCATCGTGGAGGTGCTCGGCGTCGCGAGGACGAGCCGAACCGGGACGCCGTCAGCCTCCAGTTGTGCCTGGACCTGCCCCAGGAATGGGAGACGCTGCGCCTCCGGCGCCAACGCGAACTGGATCAGGGTGAGCTGTCCATGAAGCGCTCCGGTCTCCAGCGGCTGACCTCGGTCACCGTGAAGTGTGAGCGCGGGCAGTGGGCCATACACAGGAGGCGGTACCTCCAGCTCCCACGAGGCGTTCGTGGAGGGCGCCTCCGACCAGGCGAAGTCCAGCACCAGGACGAGCGCCGCGCACGCGAGCACGGACACGGTCAGCCCCGCGGCTCCCAGCACCCCGAACACCCATGAGCGGGGCTGCGCTGAAGCGGAGGGATGGGCGGTCATTGCAGGTGCACCCTCTCGCATCCAGAGCGCCTGCGCGATGCGACACCTTGTCGCAGAACCCTGACCGGTCTCTTCCGCTACACGGCGGTGATGAAGACACTGCTGATGGGAATGCTGTTGCTGGGCGCGACGCTCTCCGCCGCGCCAGCTGCTGGGAGCGATGCGGGGCAGGTGAGCGCGGCTGTCAGTGTCGGCACGGTGGTGAGTGCATCCGGCCGGCTCCGCGTCGAGGTCCTCTCTCCGATGACACCCCTGCGAAGAGGTGTTCAGGTGTTTCAGGTGCGGGTCACCGACGCCGCGTCGGGGAAGCCGGTGTCTGGAGTCGTGCTGTCCGTCCAGCCCTGGATGCCCGCCATGGGCCACGGCGTCTCCGACGTCCCACGCGTCACCGCGCGAGCCCCCGGGACCTTCGAGGTGTCCGACATGGACCTCTTCATGCCCGGAGCCTGGGAGCTGCGCTTCACGCTGAAGGGGACGGTGGAGGACTCCGCGGCCGTGACCCTCAAGCTGGGACGGTAGGCGGGCGTGAGCGGCCGCCCCCGGGCTTGCCGGCTGGCAGTGGCGGCGGGGCGTTCCGCGGCGCCGCAGGCACGGAGCCCGGGCTGCATGCCGCGTGAGGCGTCTGCCCGGGCAGCAACTTCGCGGAGCCCCATCCGGAGCGCGTCGCGCGGGCCGGCGATGTGCCCTTCAGGCGATGGCAGCTCGGAAGCTCAGGGCTCGCGCGGCATCAAGCCGCTGAACTCGTAGATGAACGCACCGTTCTCCGTGACGTCCACGGTGCAGGCGCCCGCGCGGGACAACCCTTCGAGCACCTCCTTGGCTTCAGTGAACGAGAGCTGCGTGCTCGCCGCCACCTCGGCGATGGTGACGCGGCCGCCGCGCGCCTGCGCGCAGGTGAGCACCATGCGTTCGAGGTCACGCCCGCTCAGGGCCGGCCGCGCCGACTCCCCCAACCCGGGGGGCTGCTTCGCGCGCCTCGCGGAGCGGATGAGGGCCAGTCCCCCGAGGATGAAGAGGGCGGCGAGCAGGAACCCTGTGACCGAGCTCCGCGCCGTGCCCTCGCGCAGGTGGTCGAGCTCCACGCCGACGCCCACGATGCCGAATGCGGCCAGCAGTCCCCCGATGATGCTCTTCATGCATCCCCCATCGCGGCGGGACCGCCCCTCTGTCCCTCGCGCTGGTTCATAACAGAAGACCTCGCGTCTCCATCCGGAGCGCGGTGGTGCCCGGGCCCGCCCGTGGAGTTGAATGGCGTCGAGGGCCCCATGACGACCGCCGCCGATACCTCCAGCGCTTCCCCGAAGTCCTCCTCGCGCCTGCCCGTCGTCTTCATCCCGCACGGCGGTGGTCCCTGGCCATTCGTGGAGCTGGGCCTTCCGAAGGCGGAGGTCCAGGCCCTCGCGACGTACTTGAGTCAGGTGGGCCAGCGCCTCGCGACGCCGCCCAAGGCGCTGCTCGTCATCTCCGCCCACTGGGAGGAGCCCGTGCCCACGGTGATGACGTCCGCCGCGCCGCCCATCCTGTATGACTATTACGGCTTCCCACCGGAGTCGTACCGCATCCCCTGGCCGGCGCCGGGCCACCCGGGACTCGCCGCGCGGGTGCGGGAGCTGCTCGCCTCGGCGGGCTTCTCCTCGGCGGCGGACCCCGCGCGCGGCTACGACCACGGCACCTTCATCCCGCTGAAGCTGACGTACCCGGAGGCGGACATCCCCTGCGTCCAGCTGTCGCTGAAGCAGGGGTTGGAGCCCGCGGAGCACCTGGCCATGGGGCGGGCGCTCGCGCCGCTTCGCGACGAGGGCGTGTTCATCATCGGCAGCGGGATGACGTTCCACAACCTGCGCGCCTTCGGGGACCCTCGCGCATACGAGGTCTCCGCGAAGTTCGACGCGTGGGTCCAGGACGCCGCCACCTCTCCCGCCGCCATGCGCGATGAGAAGCTCACGCAGTGGACGCAGGCCCCGTTCGCGCGGCTCGCCCATCCGCGCGAGGAGCACCTGCTCCCCTTGATGGTCGCCGCAGGCGCCGCCGGAGAGGACCGGGGCACCACCGCCTGGTCCGGCTCCATGATGGGGACGCGCATCTCCGGCTTCCAGTTCGGCTGACGCCGAGAGGGGCCCTCAGCCCTTGGAGGCAGGGGCCTTCTTCTCGCGCAGGACCTGGAGGACCTCCCGCGCGGTGGCGGCGGAGGACGCCGGGTTCTGCCCGGTGATGAGCCGCCCGTCGCGCACCGTGAAGCTCTTCCACAGCGGACCGGACTCGTAGCGGGCGCCCAGCTCGCGCATCCGGGTCTCCAGCGGGAAGGGGACGATGGCGTCGTACTTCGCCGCCTGCTCCTCCGCGTTGCTGAAGGCCGCCACGCGCTTGCCCGCCACCAGCGGCTTGCCGTCCGGGCCCTTCACGCCCACCAGCGCCGCGGGGCCGTGGCACACCGCCGCCACCACCGCGCCGCGCGCGTAGCCCGCGGCGAGCAGTTGGTGCGTGGGCGCGTGCTGGGCCAGGTCCCACATCACGCCGTGCCCGCCCACCACGAAGTACGCGTCGTAGGTGTCCTTCACCTGCGCGAGGACCTGCGTGTTCGCCAGCTTCCTCGTCGCCTCGGCGTCCGCGAGGAAGGCGCGCGTGTCCTCCGTCTGCGCCTTCTCGCTGCGCGGGTCGACGGGCGCCTTGCCGCCCAGCGGCGAGGCGATGTCCACCTGGGCCCCGGCCTTCACGAACTGCTCGTACGGCGCGGCGAGCTCCTCCAACCAGAAGCCCGTCTTCTCTCCGGTGCTCCCGAACTGCGAGTGGCTGGTGACGATGAGCAGCACCTTCACGGCGGTGAGCGCTTCCATGGGACGCCTCCTTTTCGAGCCCCTTCCCCGGGGCGATGGGCGAGGCATACGTCCCGGCCGCCCCCAAGAAAACCGAGGGCTCCTTCACATAAGCTGAAGCCATGCTTGGCAATCGCGAAGCGCTCTGGACGCTGTGGGAGGTGAGCCGCGCGGGCACGCACGCGGCCGCCGCCGCGCGCCTGGGCATCACCGCCTCCGCCGTGGGCCAGCAGCTCAAGGCGCTGGAGCGGCACGTCGGCGTGGCGTTGTTCGAGCGGGTGGGACGTCGGGCCCGGCTCACCCCGGCGGGAGCGGCGCTCGTCGCGCGGCTGGGCGAACACCTGCCCGCGCTGGACGCCGCGGTGGAGGAGGCCTCCGAGGCCCAGCGCGCGGTGCGCGGCGAGGTGTCCCTGGGTGGGCCCTGGCCCTTCTTCCGGTACTGGCTCCGGCCGCGCCTGCCGGGGCTCCTGGCGAGGCACCCGGAGCTGCGGCTGGACGTGCGCTTCGACGTGCCCAGCCGCGTGTCCCGCCTGCTGCTGGAGGGCGCGCTGGACCTGGGCATCCTCGGGCTGCTGCCGGAGGCCCCGGGCCTGGAGGTCCGGCCGGTGGCCCAGGAGGAGTTCGTCGCCGTGGGAGCGCCCTCGTACCTGGAGCGGTGGGGAACGCCGCGCGGGGCGCGCGACTATGGTGCGCACCGGTTCATCGCCTTCGACGCGGACCTGGCCATGCTGGCGCCGTGGTGGCGCGCTGCCTTCGGGCCGAAGGAGCCCCTGCCCGCGCGGGTGGTGTGCCGCGTCGCGAACCTGGACGAGATGCTGGCCCTGGTGGAGGCGGGCGTGGGGCTGGCCGTGCTGCCGGACTACCTCGTGGCGCCCGCCGTGCGGGAGAGGCGGGTCGTGACGCTCACGCCGGAGCCGGGCCGCCGCTCCGCGCGGCGCCCCCAGGGAACGCTCTACGTCGCGTGGCGCAGGGCCGCCGCACCCACGGCCCGCTTCCTCGCGGTGCGCGACTGGCTCCTGGCCGGATAGGCGCTTTCAAAGGACCTGGGCGCGGAGGGAGCGCACGTCCGCCTGTCCTCCCTCCAGGGAGGTGAGGGCGCGCGGCCGGGCTCCGGCACGGACGGTCGTGGTTCCCGGCGGGGCAGGGTGTCCCCATCTTTCCCTTGGGGAAAGCGAGCCCATGCCGCCACGGAGGGGGTCTCCGTCGGGAAGCGGGCTCCTTCGCACGACGCGGGAGGACGTGGCCAATGCGGAGAACGCGCGGGACGGCGGGCCTGCTGGTGCTGGGCCTGGTGGGGCTCGGAGGGCTGTGGGCGTGCAACGGCGAGCCGGGGCCCGGCGGCCCTTCCGCGAAGCACCGTGAGGGCCGCTCGGAGGTGCTGCGAGGGCTGATGGCCTCCAGGGAGAACGTGGACCCCAAGGCCCTGAAGGCCGCGGGCGCGGAGGCGAAGGGCACGGCGCCAGCGCCGACCTCGGAGGGAACGGGGGGCTCCGGTCAGCCGTCGCGTCCGATGGGCTGGGCCGCGGGCCGCGTGTCCTGGGTGGGCGACGACGAGCTGCTCTTCGTGGACGGCCACGGTCAGGAGCAGGAGGTCCGCGTGGACGAAGCCACGCGGATCAAGCGCGGCGACGCGAACGCGCAGCTGCGCGACATGTCCGAGGGCGATGAGATCCGCGTCACCTACGAGGACCAGGGCCAGGAGTGGATCGCCCGGGACGTGGACGCGGTGCCCGCGCAGCCGGCGCCCAGGCCCGACCCCGAGTCTCCGCCCCTGCGCTGACTAGAACGCGCCCCCATCCGCGCGCCGGCCAGGCGAGGACCGCAACCCGGGCGTCAGCGTGTTGTGCAGCACGAAGCGCGCGTCCGGCGTCAGGTCCGGGGAGCGGTTGATGGACACCGCGTCCACGGTGCTGAAGTACTCGACGCTGTCCACGCTGCCGCCGTCGGTGCGCATGAGCCGCACCACGTCCGACGTGTTGTTGAGGCCCAGCGTCCCGGTGGAGGCCGCGACGGTGTCGGGCGTGCCGGGCGCGAAGCCCTCCGGCCCGCCGAAGACGACCAGGGGCCGGCCCGGCGCGAGCACCGTGCCCGGGGCGAAGACATGGCGCTGGGCCAGGGCGTCCCACAGGCTCCAGCCGGACAGGTCCACCGGGACGGCGCCCGCGTTGTAGAGCTCCACGAACTCGTGCGCGGTGCCGCCGGGGAGCGCGGGCTCGTTGGCGAGCAGCTCGTTGATGAGCACGCGGGGCTCCGTGCGGGTGAACCAGATGCGGCCGGGGCTCATGTCGAAGCGCGACGCGTTGGCCGTGTCCACCACGCGCACGCGCACCAGGTCGCTCTCCACGTCCGGCACGGTCCAGGTGAAGGTGCCCGCGTCCGCGCGCACCGAAGCGGCCACGACCTTCCAGGTGTCGCCGCTGTCGTAGGTGGCCTCGATGCGCACGGTGTCCACGCCCAGCGAGCGCCACGTGACCGTCAGCGGGGAGCCCACGACGAACGTGCCGCTCAGCGGCGCGGTGAGCCGCACGCGCGGGCCGGGCACGCCGCTCAGGTCATAGCGGGTGAGGACGGGGTAGTGGTCGCTGACGGTGCGCGCGTAGTCCGGGATGGACGTGTCGGGCCGGAGCACCTGGACCCCGCCGGGCACGGCGAGCACGGCCACCTCGTCGGTGACGAGCGTGTGGTCGATGACGTCGTCGTACTCCGTGGTGGTGCGGGCGTTGGCGTCGGTCAGCTCCCGCGTGAGGAACGTGTAGTGCGTGGGGTCGTCCAGGAAGTTCAGGTAGGGCGAGGGCAGCGCGACGCCGCTCTCCTTGGAGATGGAGTGGTCCAGGTCGTCGTTCCAGTCCCCGATGACGAGCACGCGGGCCTCGGGCAGCCACTGGTCCAGGTAGTTCTTGAGGGCGACCGCGGAGCGCTGGCGCTGGTCGTAGGACGTCCGGTCCTCGAAGGCCTTCATGTGCGTGACGATGACGACCAGCGGCGCGTCCTCGCCGTGGATGCGGGTGGTGAAGTCCACGCGCAGCGGCGGGCGTCCGCCGAAGTCCGCGGCCTGCGCGGTGAGGATGACCTGGGCGCTGCGGTAGGTGAGCGAGCGGTCGTAGAGGATGCCGGGCTTCTGCTCGCCAGCGGAGTACTGCGACGTGCCGCTGAGGACGTAGGTGGTGTTGTTGGCGAGGAAGCCGCTGTAGCTGCCGGGCAGCCCCGCGATGAGCGTGTTGAAGTCCGCGGTGTCCACCATCTCCACCAGGCCCCAGACGTGGGCGCCCGCGTCGAGGATGACGTCCCGGGCCCCCGCGACCTGGAGGTCGTCGGGCACGCCGCCGTCGGAGGTGGAGTTCACCGGGCCCTGGTTGGGCGCGCCGAACCACTCCAGGTTCCAGTGGCCCACGGTGAACAGCGAGAGGGGCGGCTGCACCCTCACGATCAGCCGCGCGTACGCGGTCTGGCCGTCCGCGTCGCGCACGATGGCGGTGAAGAGCGTCGAGCCCGCGGCGGTGGGCGTGCCGGACAGCGCGCCGTTCGCGGAGAGGGTGAGCCCCGCGGCCAGTGTCCCGGTGAAGCTCCAGGTGAACGGCGCCCGCCCGCCGGCGGCGGTGAGCGTCATGGCATAGGGCTCTCCCACGCGCCCATCCCCGAGCCCCTGGGTGCTCACGGTCAGCGTCGGAACGCCGCCACCATCCGGCACCCCCGCATCGGTGGACGTGCCGCCATCGGACGGTGAGCCGCCATCGTTCGATACACCGCCGTCACTCGACGAGCCGGCATCGTTCGACACACCGCCATCGTTCGACACACCGCCGTCACTCGACGAGCCGGCATCGTTCGACATACCGCCGTCGCCCGGTACGCCGCCGTCACCCGACGAGCCGGCATCGTTCGACACACCGCCGTCGCTGGAGGTGCCGCCATCCTCGGGTGTCCCCGCGTCGCCAGGCACACCGCTATCGACGGACTCGTCACCCGCGTCAGGTGTCCCGCCATCGTCGGGGATGCCGCCGTCGGAAGGCACGCCGCTGTCGGTGGACACGCCGCTGTCAGGAGTCCCGCTCGGAGCCGAGGGCGTGGAGCTGGGACACGCGGCGAGCAGCAGGGCGAGGACGGGCGCGACGATGCGAGCGAGGGACATGGAAGCCATCCGGTCCAGGTGCCGGAAAGGGAGCGCGGCCCACCGCGATGACGGGCGGTGCATCCCCATGGCTCCAAGCGTGACACATCCCCCTGTCATCAAGAAGAAGGGCCGCGCCCACCAGGAGTGGACGCGGCCCTTGTCACAGCAGGGGCTCTGGCGCGGCGATTACGGCGTCGGGCCGCCCGGGGTCACCGTGGTCACGAACGCGAAGTCCGCGTTGTTGTTGTTCGTGTCATTGCCGTTCGGGGTCCGCTGCAGGGAGCCCACGGTGGCGTTCGAGTCCGCGGCGGTGGTGCGCGCGCCCTCCTCGAAGTTCAGCGTCTTGTCACCCGCCGCCGTGGCGATGGTGAACACGGCGCTCGGGACGGGGGAGCCACCCGCCTCGTAGAACACGCTGTCGAGGAGCGTGCCCGCCACGGTGTCGAGCAGGCCCGCACCGTCACCGGTGCCGTTCTGGATGATGTCGGTGTTCGCGCCGGAGGCCGACTTGAGGACCAGCCGCAGCGTGCCCGCCGGCAGGTTCGCCGAGGCGAAGAACGGATCGGATGCCGCGACGATGTAGCCGCCCGCGGGCAGCGACGTGACCGTGTTGCCAGCCGCGTCCTTGGTGTTCTTCAGCTCGAAGCGCAGGTACTCCTTGCGCGCGTTGCTGGGGGCTTCGCCGTTCACGAACAGCAGCTCGACGTTGGTCAGGTCCGCCGCCTCGGTGCCGCGGTTGTAGATCTCCAGGAACTCCGCGTTGTCGCTGCCCACGTTGTCGTAGTCGATCTCGTTGATGACCAGCGACGGGCCCGTCGGGGGAGGCGTCAGGCCGGTGAACGTCGCGGTCTTGGCGGCCGCGTCCACGGCCTTGCCAGCCAGGTCCGTCACCTCGCCGTTGACCGTCACCGTGTACTCCGTGCCACCCGTCAGCTCCGCCGTGGTCAGCGAGACCTGGTTGCCCGTGGCGGTCGCCGCCGACACGGCCACGGACGGCGTGAGACCGAAGTCCTCCGCCTGCACGCTGGCCGCGTTGAGCTTCCGGTCGAACGTCAGCCGCACCTCCGTGGAGCTCAGCGGACGCGCCTCGGTGAGCTTCGGCGCGGGGCACGAGGTGATGGTGAGCTGCTCCGGCGCGAACACGGACACCTGGGGCTGGGCGGTGAAGCGCCAGACGATGCCGGTGGGCACGGTCACGTCGCAGCCGGCGACCAGGTCCAGGTCCGTGGACAGGGTGGTGGGCATCCGCAGGCGCAGGGGGCTGGCGGTCGGCTCACCCACGGTGTCCAGCGGGAAGGCGGTGAAGGCCGCGCCGCTGCCAGCGCCCGCCTCCAGCTTGCCGGACACGGTGACCAGGCGGCTCTCGTAGGCGGCGGTCGTGCCGGCGTCCTCGAAGGTGCTGACGGCGTTCGCGTCCACCTTCAGGCCCGGGGGCGTCGCGGTGTCCAGGTTCCACACGCCGTGGTTCTTGCTCACCACGGTCAGGTCCGTGACGGTCTTCGCCACGTTGAGGCCGCTGATGATCTCCTTCTCCGTGACGTTCAGCGTCACGCGGTCACCCACGGCGACCGACGTGGGGGACGCGGAGCCGCGCACGAACATCGCCGGGCCGTTGGCCTCGGCCTGAAGGAAGAAGCCGGCGGCCTCCGTGGCCGCGCTGCCCGCCACCTCGGGCTTGATGAAGGTCACGAACGCGCCGCTCACGGGCAGCGGCGCGGTCTGCGCGCCCGCCGGGGCCGCGATGAACGCGGCGATCTGCGCGCTCGTATCCGCCGGCGGCGTGGTGACGCCGGAGGGCTCGCAGGTGTTCGTCTCGATGTTGCAGGACTCGGTCAGCGCGCAGGCCGGGCTGCACGCCTGGGGCTCCGTGCCGCCGTCCGTCTCCGTGCCCGCGTCCGTCTCCGTGCCGGCGTCGGTCTCCGTGCCCGCGTCCGTCCCGGTGCCCGCGTCGGTCTCAGTGCCCCCGTCCTCTTCCGGGGGCGTGTTCACCGTGCGCAGCTCACACTTGTTCTCCACGCAGGCATACGCCTGGCCCGCGGGCGGCGTGCCCTTGTCCCGACAGTCAAACTGATCAACACACTCGTCGCCGCAACCCGTGCCGACCGTGACGAACACGGTGGTCACGAGCGCCGGCAGCCAGCTCCGCTTCAGGCTCTGCTTCAGCATGTGAATGCCTCCCAAATGGGGGTCCAGATTGCAGGTGCGGTCCCCCTTACACCCGAAGACAGAGGGGCGTCCATTTGCCAGACCACCTGCCACGTCCCTGTCACTTGACGGGACATTGCGGTGCCTGGAAATCAAAGAAAGTCAGGGACTCCTCCGCCCTGGACCTGGCCTGGACGGTGGACCCGCGTACAGGTCGATGACCTCGCTGATGCCGCGCTGACACACCGCGCAGAAGGGCACCCGGTCCCGGGTGAACATCACGCAGTCCGTCTGGGGGCGGAAATAACCCTTGGCCTCGTAGTGGGCCCCCTCGAAGGCGCCCACCTTCCCGGAGACCTTCTGCGTGCCCAGGAACTTCTCCTCCCAGCTCCGCTGCTCCGTGAAGAGCGCGTCCATCTCCGCCTCGGGTTTGCGCTCCGCGCGAATCTTCTGCCGGCGTTGCTGCACCTGCAGGGCATGCGCGTCATAGGTGGCCTGGTTCCAGGGCGTGGGCAGCGGGGTGCCGGGGGCCACCAGGTCCTTCCACTTGAGCTGGGCGGGGTCGTGGAGGGCGGTGACGTTCTTCTCCCAGGGCTCCACCCGCTCCGCGGGCGCGGTGCCGTAGACGGGGGCGGAGGTGTAGTACTCGTCCGCCAGCCCCGCGAAGTGGTGGCCGAACTCGTGGACGAAGACGTAGGGGGCCCAGAGGCTGTCGGAGGCCACGGTGCTGAAGAGGTTGAAGATGCCTCCGCCGCCGTAGGTGTTGCCGTTGGACAGGATTTCGATGAACTCGTAGGGCGCGAAGGCGGCGGTGTCGCGCAGCGCGGCGTTGTCGAAGGTGAGGATGTAGCGCTCCGCGCCGAAGGCGTCGTAGGTGGAGCCCAGGGGCGGGCGGCGGTGGACGCCGGTGGAGGGCCGCGAGATGCCGGACTCGGCCGCCGCGGGCATCAGGCCCCAGACGTTGAAGTCCGCCTTGCGCTCCTTGAAGGGGGAGAAGCTGAAGAGGGTGTCCACCAGCTTGCGCGCGTCCTTCTCGAACTTGGCGCGCTCCGCCTCCGTGTAGCCGTCTCCCAGGATGAGGAAGTCCACCTTGTCCTGCGGCGGCCCGTTCTCCAGCAGCTTGAGCAGCGGGCCCGGCGCGGGCGGCGAGGACGGATCCACGAAGGGGTCCTTCGGATCCACCACCAGCGACCAGACTTCACGGAAGGCGTTCTGCTCGTCGCGCTTCTTCAGGATGACCTGGACGGGGCGGTCCGGCGTGGGGAAGCGCAGCGACTCACTGAACGTGCGGTGGGCCTGCTTCGCCTCGTCCGTCAGCTCCCACTCGCCGAAGATGGAGGCGAAGCCGCGCGAGTACAGGAGCCGGTTCGTCTGCCGCTCCCTCACCTCGAAGAGGTACTTGCCCAGGTTCGTCTCGTCGAGGGCCCGCGCCGGGTGGCCCGGCCAGGGCAGCGGCTCCACCACCAGCCGCTCCAGGCTGAAGCGCTCCTCGGTGGCGTTGCCGGTGTGGAAGTAGTCGACGCGGAACGTCCGGGGCGCGGCGAGGGCGGTGCTCGCCGTGAGCAGCAACAGCAGGAGGGAAGCGCGCATGAGGCGCGACTCTACGCGCCCCTCGCCTCCCGGCCAGCAACGGTCAGAACGATCCGGACACGCTCGCCGCCGCGCCCGTCCCGTCCGCCGTCACCCCCAGCGCCACGGGCGGCGCCTTCGCGGGGGAGGACACGAGGTAGAGCACCGCCCCGGTGACGACCGCCGCGCCCCCGCCCACGAGCAGCCCCGTCATGAGGTGGCTCTTGCCCACCAGCGCGTCGCGCAGCGCGACGGCCCGGGCATCCGTGCTCACCAGCCGACCGCCGTTGGCCGCGCGGCGGTCCTCCAGGCCGTTCAGGTCCTTCTGGGCCAGCAGCCGCACCACGCCCGCGCCGCCCAGCGCGGCCGCGCCCGCGCCCACCGCCACGTACGACGCCGTGCGCAGGCCCCTGCCGGGAGCGGCCGCGCCGCTGGCGCCGTCCTCCGACAGCAGGTTGGGCGCGGTGAGGTCCACGCCCGCGCCGGACGGGGCCGCCGTGCCCCGCGCGCTGCCCGCGTCCCAGGGCGCCTTGCCGTTGGCGCTGTTCATCACCACGAGGTTGGAGGGCGAGCGCCCCGTGGTCACGAAGTCCACCAGCGCGGAGAGCGCCTCTCCGGGCGCGTCCAGGCCCTGCGTCTTGAAGCCGCCCTCGCGCAGCTTCTGCCCGCCGTCGACGTTGAGCACCGTGGCGGCGAACCACTTGGGCCCGCTGCTCGGGTGCTCCAGCCGCACGACGATGACCTCCTCCACCCCCAGCGTGCCGCCCAGGCGCACCGCGTGGCTCCAGGTGCGCTCCTCGTTGCCGTCCGTCGCGGACAGGCACGGGAAGGGCGCGGCCGTCACCGACCCCTCGTAGGCCAGGTCCACCAGGAGCGGCGTGTCCGCCCCCTGCGCCTGCACCTGCCGGGGGAAGCTCACCGTGTCTCCCTTCACCAGGGTCAGGTTGTACGCCCCGGCGGGCAGCTCCAGCGTGAGCGGCGTCTGCCCCATGCCCAGGCCCTCCAGGTACACGTCCGCCGCGGGCAGCGTGGACTTCAGGGACAGCTTCACCTTGGGCGTCCGGGCCAGGTCGCGGCGCAGCTTCTCGAAGGCCTGCCGGATGGAGGGGGCGTACTGGTCCGGGTCCAGCTGGTACCTCGGCTGGAGGCGCAGCACCTGGAGGAAGGCCGCGTCGCTGTCCTTCGTCTTCCCCAGCGCCCGGTGGTTGAGCCCGTGCAGGAGCTGCGCGTGCGCGAAGAGCTTCCAGCGCGGCTCGCCCGGCGGCAGGCGGCGGATGTCGCTCAGCGCGTCGTCCAGGAGCTGGGTCGCGCGGGCGTTGCGGCCCTCGTAGAACTGGTCCTGCGCGGCGTCCAGCTGGCGCTGGAGGTCCTCGAAGGAGCGCGAGGGGGCGGGGAAGAGGCGCTCGGCGAACTCGGGGGCGCTCAGCACGCGCTGCTCCGGGCGGGCGCGGAGGGCGTCGTAGAACGCCTTGGACTGGCCGCTCAGCTCCGCGTCCCGGCAGTCGCCGCTGGAGACCACCAGCCGGTGGGGCGGCGCCGCCCGCGAGGCGGTGGCGCACAGCAGACACAGCATCAGCGCGAACGCGGATGGCTTCGGACGGAAGGGCATGGGCACGTGGGTGTGGAAGGGATGGCTGGACCGGCGATGCAGGCCGCGTTCCGTCCTCTACCGGACTGCCCACCCTCCAGGCCAGCGAGCCCCGTCGCCTGCCCCGCGGTCCCGCGCGTGGACGCCCGTCCGGATTCCGGGGCCCCTGCCTCGTCGGCTGCCCTCCGGGTGAGTCGCTGGCGTCCCGGGTGCGACGCCGGGCGTCATCCCCACCTTTTCGTCCACGAACCCAGGTCGAACGTTCGGGCCGGCGGGCCCGCCAGCAAAGGACCCCACTCCATGGATCGCATCTGGAAGCAGAAGGTCATCGTCATCACGGGCGCCTCCAGCGGCATCGGCCGGGCCACCGCGCTGCTCCTGTCGAAGAAGGGCGCCCACGTGGTCCTCGCCGCGCGCCGGGAGGACCCGCTGGAGGAGCTGGCGGCCGAGTGCGAGTCCCACGGCGTCCAGGCGCGCGTGGTGCCCACGGACGTGGCGGACGCGGCGGCCGTGCGGAAGCTGGCGGAGGCCGCGGTGGCGGCCTTCGGCCACTTCGACGGCTGGGTGAACAACGCGGGCGTCTACATGCTGGGCAGCCTGGAGGAGACGCCGGACGAGGCGTTCCGTCAGCTCATGGAGACCAACTTCTTCGGCACGGTGAGCGGCGCGCGCGTGGCGCTCGCCCAGTTCCGCCGCCAGGGCTACGGGACGCTCGTCAACGTGTCCTCCACCTTCGGCGCCGTGCCCGCGCCGTACCTGAGCGCCTACGTGGCCTCCAAGTTCGCGGTGCGCGGCTTCTCCGCGTCGCTGCGCCAGGAGCTGCTCGGGACGGGCATCGACGTGTGCACGGTGCTGCCCGCCGCCATCGACACGCCCCTGTGGCGCCACACCGCCAACTACACCGGCTGGCGCGTCCGCCCCGTGGAGCCCGTCTACACGCCGGAGCGCGTGGCCCGCACCGTCCTCCGCGTGCTGCGCCACCCCCAGGCCGAGGTCATCGTCGGCCCCGCCGGCAAGAGCTTCGCGGCCATGCACGGCCTGTTCCCCCGCGCGTTCGAGCGCACCCTGCGGGTCGGAACGGACGCGCTGCACTTCCAGGACGCGCGGCAGGGCCCCACCCCCGGCAACGTCTTCCGGCCCATGGCGGAGGGGGCCACGGCGTCCGGCGGTTACCACGGCACCGGAAAAACATGGCTGCGGCGGTTGCTGGTGGCCGGCGGGCTGGCCGCCGCGGCGGTGACGCTGCGCCGGCGTGCGGCCGAGCGCCACCTGGAGGCGCGGCTGGCCCATGCCCTGGGGGCGTGATGACCATGTTCCCACGGGCGTCCCCATGCCGGGGCGCTTCTCCGTGACGGGGCCATGACATGAACTGGGGAAGAGTCGCGCCCGCCATGAACATCGCCGTCCTCGTCAATCTGCGTGCGCGTAAAGGGACCGAGGGGATGGGCGGGCTCGTCCGAGACCTGCTCCCCCGGGCCCGGGTGGCCCTCACCCGTTCGCTGGAAGAGGCTCGGGAGTGGGTGGACCAGCTCCGCCACGACCCGCCCAGCCTGCTGCTCGCGGGTGGGGGGGACGGCACCATCACCGGCCTGCTCAACGAGCTGCGCTCGCAGGGGGTGGCCCTGCCGGCCATCGGCGTGCTGCCGCTGGGCACGGGCAACGCCTGGGCCCGCGTCACCGGGGCGCCGCGTCCGCAGGTGGCGCTGAAGCAGATCGCCGCGTACGGCGAGCGCCTGCCGCCCCTGCGTCCCTTCTCCCTGGTGCGGGTGGAGGGCCAGGTGGCGCCCTTCGCGGGCACGGGCTGGGACGCGGAGATGATCCAGGACTTCAAGAACCAGCTCGCCTCGGCCGGTCCGCTCAAGAGCGCGCAGTCCGGCCTGCGCGGCTACCTGGGCGCCATGTTCACGCGCACGGTGCCGCGCCACCTGTTCGGCGAGGGCAACCCGAACGTCTCCGTCTACAACCTGGGCGCGTCCGCGCTGACCGTCGACGCGACGGGCGCGGTGAAGCCCATCCCCAACGGCGGCGCGGGGCAGCTGCTGTACCAGGGCCCCGCGGGCGTGGCGGGCGCGGCGACGACGCCGGAGTGGGGCTTCGGCTTCAAGGCGTTCCCGTTCGCGCAGGCGGTGCCGCACCGGCTGTCCGTGCGCGTGTACGGCGCGGGCGTGCTGGAGGCCACGCGCAACATGTTCCGCCTGTGGCGCGGCGAGCACCCCATGCCGCGCATGCACGACTTCTTCGTGGAGCGCCTGCGGATGGACTTCGACCGCGACGTGCCCTTCCAGATGGGCGGCGACGTGCTGGGCATGCGCCGCTCGCTGGAGTTCGACCTGGCGGAGGAGAACGTCAACCTGGTCGACTGGCGCCGCCTGGGCCGGCTCGTCGCCGTCTAGCCGCGGTCCCCCGGACCCTCCGCGCGCGAAGGCGCTTGCTGGCACCGTGTCCTCTGGACACGATGCGGGCCGGAGGGTTTCCCCGCGTGAGCCACACCTACGAGTACCCGCGCCCGGCGGTGACGGTGGACTGCGTCGTCTTCGGGCTGGATGAAGAGGACCTCAAGGTGCTGCTCATCCAGCGCGGCGTGGAGCCCTACCAGGGCCGGTGGGCGCTGCCCGGTGGCTTCGTGCGCATGGAGGAGTCCCTGGAGGACGCCGCGCGCCGCGAGCTGGAGGAGGAGGCCGGCCTGCGCACCAGCCACCTGGAGCAGCTCTACACGTTCGGCGCGCCGGACCGGGACCCGCGGGGCCGCGTCATCACCGTGGCGTACTTCGCCCTGGTGAAGCTGTCGCAGCACCACCTCCAGGCGTCCACCGACGCGCGCGAGGCGGCGTGGTTCTCCGTCTGGGACACGCCGAAGCTCGCGTTCGACCACGCGGACGTGCTGACCACCGCGCTGCAACGGCTCAAGGGCAAGGTGCGCTACCAGCCCATCGGGTTCGAGCTGCTGCCGCCCAAGTTCACGCTGTCCCAGCTCCAGCGGCTGTACGAGACGGTGCTGGAGCGCGAGCTCGACAAGCGCAACTTCCGCAAGAAGATCCTCGCCATGGACCTCCTGGAGGAGCTGGACGAGGTGGAGCAGGACGTCTCCCACCGCGCCGCGCGCCTCTACCGGTTCGACCACAAGAAGTACAAGCAGCTCGAGAAGGCCGGCTTCAACTTCGAGCTCTGACCCCCCCACCGCCCGTCATGCCCTCGGCGCCCGCTGACAGGCCGTCCCACGTCACCTTGACTTCGTGTCATATGGACACTATGTTGGTGTCGTAGATACACGAAGACGGGCGGCGCGGGCCGCCCGCTCGCCAGCAGGTTCCCATGTCGTGCGTGCCCTTCGAGGGCCACGGGAGAGCCATGTCCACGCTGCCCTTCGATGTCGCGGTGGGTTCGGTGCAGGGCCGGGAGCACGCGCGGTCGGGGCGCAACAACCAGGACGCGGCCTGCGTCCGGCGGAGCGAGCACGGGCTGGTGGTCGTGGTGGCGGACGGCTGTGGCAGTCAGCCGTGCAGTGAGCTGGGGGCGCAGCTGGGCGCGCGGCGGCTGGCGCAGGCGGCGCAAGCGAGGCTTCAGCGGGGCGAGGCGGTGGACGGCGCTGACTTCCTGCCGGGGCTGCGCGCGGACCTGCTGGAGCTGATGGAGGGCCTGGCGTCCACGCTGGGGCGGGACGTGCTGGGGGACCTGCTCTTCACGCTGGTGGGGGCGGTGGTGACGACAACGCACACGCTCGTCTTCTCGTCGGGGGACGGGGTGTGGATGCTCAACGGCGAGGTGCACGCGCTGGGGCCGTTCCCGGGCAACGCGCCGCCGTATCTCGCGTACGCGCTGCTGCGCGGAGAGGACGTGCGGCTGGAGCCCCGGGCGCTGGTGCCCACGGACGACGTGCACGCGCTGCTGGTGGGCACGGACGGGGTGGGGGACCTGCTGGGCCTCTCGCGGGCGCGGCTGCCGGAGCGCGACGAGCCGGTGGGCCCGCTGTCGCGGTTCTGGACGGACGACCGGTACTTCACCAACCCGGACGCGGTGCGGCGGCGGCTGGCGCAGCTCAACCGCGAGTCGGTGCGCGCGGACTTCGCGGAGCGGCGGCTGCTGCGCACGCCGGGGCTGCTGACGGACGACACCACGCTGGTGGTGCTGCGCCGCCGGATGGGGAGGGCGTGAGGCCATGGACGTCTGGCTGGAGGGAAGGAAGGTCCGGTTGGAGCCGCAGCGGGCGCTGGGCAAGGGCGGCGAGGCGGATGTGTATGACCTGGGGGATGGCCGCGCGCTCAAGGTCTTCAAGCGGCCCGAGCACCCGGACTACCAGGGCCTCGCGCCCGAGCAGGCCGCGGCGAAGGCCCGGCTCGCGGAGCACCAGCGCAAGCTGCGCGCGTTCCCCACGGGCCTTCCGGCGCGCGTGGTGACGCCGCAGGCCCTGGCCACGGACAAGAAGGGCGCGGAGGTGCTGGGCTACGCGATGCGCAAGCTGGACGGCGTGGCGCCGCTGCGCCGCTGGAGCGAGCCGGCGTTCCGCCGCGCGGGAGGCAAGGCCGCCGACGCGGTGACGGTGCTGGCGGGGCTGCACCGCGTGCTGGGGGCGGTGCACGCGGCGGGCGTGGTGGTGGGGGACTTCAACGACCTGAACGTGCTGACGGTGGGCACGGACGCGTACCTCATCGACGCGGACAGCTTCCAGTTCGGCGCCTTCCTGTGTCCGGTGTTCACGGAGAGGTTCCTGGACCCGCTGCGGCTGGACGCGGGCGCGCAGGCGCTGACGCCCGCTCGGCCGGCGACGGTGGAGAGTGATTGGTATGCCTTCGCCGTCACCGTGATGCAGTCGCTGCTGTGCGTGGGGCCGCAGGGCGGCATCCACAAGCCGAAGGCGCAGGCGGCGCGGCTGAACGCGGTGGGGCGGCTGCTCCAGCGCGTCACGGTGCTCCACCCGGACGTGCAGTACCCCAGGCCCGCGCTGCCCCGGGCCACGCTGCCGGACGCGCTGCTGCACCTGTTCCACCAGGTGTTCGTGGAGGACCGGCGCGACGCCTTCCCGCTGCCGGTGCTGGAGGGGCTGCGCTTCACGGCGTGCGCGTCGTGCGGCCTGGAGCACGCGCGGGCCTCGTGCCCCACGTGCCAGCCGCACGCGACGGTGGCGGCCACGCCGGTGTCGGCGGTGCGCGGGCAGGTGACCGCGAAGCGGAAGTTCACGACCCGGGGCGTGCTGCTGCACGCGAGCGCGGAGGACGGGACGGTGCGCTTCGTCTACCACGCGGACGGCGCGTACCGGCGCGAGGACGGCCGCACGGTGATGCGCGGCGCCCTGGACCCGTCGCTGCGCTGGGAGGTGCAGGGGGACGTGACGCTGCTGGGACAGCGGGGGCGCGTGGCGGTGTTCCCGCCGGGCCAGGGGCCGGAGTACCTGGGCGTGGATGTCTGCGACCAGCGGCCGGTGTTCGCGGCCAATGCCAGACACCGGTTCTGGGCGGCGGGCGGCGGGCTGTGGCGGGACGGGACCTACGGCGCCGAGCGGTGGGGCGACGTGCTGCAAGGCCAGACGCGGCTGTTCGTGGGCCCCCGGTTCGGCCTGGGGTTCCACCGCGCGGCGGGGCTGCGAGGCGCCTTCCTGTTCAACGTGGAGCGCAAGGGCCTGCGGGACGGGCTCGCGCTGCCGTGGCCCTCCGGGCAGCTGCTGGACGCGGAGGCGGTGTTCGACGGGGACACCGTGTGGCTGCTGCTCGCGGAGGAGGCCGGCGGGCGCACGGTGCACCACGCGGTGCTGCTGGGGCCGGCCGGCGCGGTGCGCGCGAGCGCCCGGGCCGACGCGGGGGACGGTTCGTGGCTGGGGACGCTGCGCGGGAAGTGCGCCGTGGGGGGCGCGCTCTTCTGCGCCACGGACGCGGGGCTCGTGCGCGTGGAGCACCGGCAGGGCCGGCTGGAGGCGGCGCGCGAGTTCCCGGACGCGGAGCCGTTCGTGGACGCGGGCTGCGGGCTGCTGCTGTCGCGCGAGGGCTTGACGGTGGTGGGGCCTCAGGACCTCACCGTGTTGCGGATGAACTGAAACACAGACAGGGGGCTGGACATGACGAAGACGACCGCGAAGGAACTGCCGCTGCCCGGGTTCTACGACTCCAACCACGCGGCGGAGTACGGCTACGGCCCGAACGCCGGGAAGCTCCAGCGCGACGCCGGAGCGTGGAAGGCGGCGCAGGGCGTGACGGCGGCGGCCACGGACCGCTTCAACCTGCACCTGCTGCTCATCGACGTGCAGAAGGACTTCTGCTTCCCGGATGGCTCGCTGTACGTGGCGGGGCGCAGCGGGCGGGGCGCCATCGACGACAACCGCCGCATCGCGGAGTTCATCTACCGGAACCTGGGGACGCTGACGAACGTCACCGCGACGCTGGACACGCACTTCGCCTACCAGATCTTCTTCCCGTCCTTCTGGGTGGACCAGGACGACCAGCCGCTCCAGCCGTACCGCGAGGTGACTCGCGAGCAGCTCGAGCGCGGCCAGGCGAGGCCGAACCCGGCGGTGGCGAAGTGGCTGTGCGGCGGGAACTACCCGTGGCTGCTCAAGCAGGTGAAGTTCTACTGCGAGGAGCTGGAGCGCGCGGGGAAGTACACCCTCTACCTGTGGCCGCCGCACTGCCTGCTGGGCAGCGACGGGCACGCGCTGTCGGGCGTGGTGCAGGAGGCGCGGCTGTTCCACTCGTATGCGCGCGGCGTGCAGTCGTGGGTGGAGGTGAAGGGCGGCAACCCGCTGACGGAGAACTACTCGGTGCTGCGACCGGAGGTGCTGATGCGGCATGACGGCCAGCCGCTCGCGCAGCGCAACACGCAGTTCCTGAAGACGCTGCTCACCTCGGACGCGGTGGTGATTGGCGGCCAGGCCGCCAGCCACTGCGTGAAGAGCAGCATCGACGACCTGCTGGGAGAGATCGTCGCGCAGGACGCGGCGCTGGCTCGCAAGGTGTACCTGCTGACGGACTGCATGTCGTCGGTGACGGTGCCGGACGGCAAGGGCGGCTTCGCGGCGGACTTCACGCCGCAGGCGGACGCGGCGCTCAAGCGCTTCGCGGACGCGGGCATGCACCTGGTGAAGTCGACGGACCCGCTCGCGAGCTGGCCGGACCTGCACCTGGCGTGACGTCTGACCTGGGCACTCACACGAAGGGAGACACGGACATGAGCAAGGCGAACGGGACGGGGGTCACGAAGCTCTTCGAGGACGCGCACGCGGAGGGCGTGCTGAGCGCCGCGGCGCTTCAGACGCTCACGGTGGTGGACCTGGGCGCGCAGATCCAGGCGGGCCTGGGCATCCACGTGGACGACGTGCAGGCGAGCGAGGTGGTGCTGGTGACGGTGATGCCGGATGACTCCGGGAGCATCGCGCACTCGGGGCACGAGAAGACGGTGTGCGACGGGCACAACCTGGTGCTGGATGCGCTGCTGGCGAGCCAGCAGAAGGACGGTGTGCTGTTCCACACGCGCTACCTGAATGGCCACGTGCTCAATCCCTTCCGGCCGCTGGAGGACGTGGTGCGGATGCACTCCAAGAACTACTCGGCGGACAACGGGACGCCGCTGTACGACCAGGCGGTGGTGCTGCTGGGCACGGTGCTGGCGAAGGCGCAGGAGTTCAGCGGCAACGGGGTGCCGGTGCGCACGGTGACGCTGCTCATCACGGATGGCGCGGATCAGGCCTCCCAGAAGGCGCGGGCGCAGGACGTGGCGGCGCTGGTGAAGGACCTGCACCGGGTGGAGAACCACATCGTCGCGGCGATGGGCATCGACGACGGGGTGACGGACTTCCGGCGCGTGTTCCAGGAGATGGGCATCGCGGACCGCTGGATTCTCACGCCGGGGCAGAGCGCCCAGGAGATCCGCGCCGCGTTCCAGGTGTTCAGCCAGTCCGCGGTGCGCGTCAGCCAGGGCGCGGCCAGCTTCAGCCGCACGGCGCTGGGCGGCTTCGGGGCCTAGCGGGGGAGTATCCCGTGCCGGCCACCCGGGCGCGACGCCGCCGCCGCGCCGGAGGGGCCGGCGTCACGCCCGGAGGAGGCCTCCGAGCCGCTGGCGGCCCTCCGCTGGCCGCTGGTGCCGCACGCATGCTCAGGCGTCCTCGGGGGGCCGCAGACGCGACTGGATGAACTCCAGGTACTTCGCGTCGTCGCCTTCGAAGATCTCCTCGTCTCCTCCCATGTACGCGCGGGCCAGCTCGTCGGCCGCGCGGGCCTCGTCTCCCAGCTCGAAGGCGCACTGGCCGAGCCGCAGGTGGATGAAGGGATTGCCGAGCCCGCCCGGCGAGCGGACGGCCTCGCGGAAGTGCTCGCGGCACTCCTCGAAGCGTTCGAGCTGGAAGTACATGTCGCCGATGGCGGCGCGCACCCAGGTGTTCTGCGGGTGGTCGTGGGTCGGCTCGGGGAGCAGGGCGAGGGCGGCCTTGAAGTGGTTCAGGGCCTGCTCGAAGTCGCCATCGCCCGCGGCGGAGTCTCCCCGGGCGCAGAGGTCCGTGATGCGCTGGTGGGTTTCATCCGAGATCGACGTCATCGCTGCTCCGAGGCCGGGGGAGACACTCGCGGCCCTCGGAGCAGTGTAGTGGGAGACAGCCCTCGCGCACGAACCCGCGGGGCCGGGCTGGCTGATGCCCGGCGCCGCCGGCCCGCTGCGCCCCGTGTCGTGGGTCACTGTCCCCCGAAGCGGCGGCTCGCGAGCGCCGCTGGCACCGCGTGCCGGCCCGGCTCCCGATAAAGCGCATACAGCCGCCCCACGCGCGCCTCCGCCAGCCGCGCGTTGAACCAGACCGGTCCTCCCAGCCGCAGCTCGGCCTCCGGCGTCAGCCGCACCGGCCGCGCTCCTGGCGGCGGCGCTCCCAGGCCCACCAGCGGATCCCTCCGCTCCAGGAGCCTCGCCACGTTGCGCTCGCCCAGGCGGCTGTGCGTCATCGTCTCCGCCTCCAGGCCCGGCACCAGCGCCTTCAGCACGTGCACCTGCCGCCCCGGCGGCGACAGGTCCGCGACCAGGATGTCGAAGCCCGCCGCGTGCAGCTGCCGCACCACGTGGTCGCACCGCAGCGACGGGTCCTCCAGCGCGGGCGCTCGGGACAGGTCCTCGAAGCGCACCTTCTGACGGACCCCCAGCGTGCACGCCGTCAGCTCGCGCAGCTCGGAGGCCGGCAACCGCGCCCACTCCACCATCGCGTTCAGCGCGCGCGGCTCCTCCGCCTCCAGGTCCACCAGCGGCACGAAGCGGTCCATGTACTCCTGGGGCGCGACCCGGGCCACCTCGCTCAGCGGCCCGTGCATGAACACCTTGCGCGCTCGCGAGCAGGCGTACTCCAGCAGCGCCTTGCGCAGCGCCCGGTCCCGGTCCGGGTCGGCCGCCTCTCCGCAGGCCGTCACCATCAGCGGCCGCTGCCCCGCGCCCGGGTCCCGGCCCACCACGTACAGGTTCACCAGGCCGAAGTCCGTGCTGGCCAGCTTCACCAGCACCTCCACGCCCGCGCGCTGGTAGCGCTCCAGCAGCTCGCGCACGTCCGGCGGCAGGTCCACACCCTCCAGGTCCAGCGCCACGCCCTGGTCCATGGCGTGGGACATCAGCCCGTTGCCGTCGCGCTGGATGAGCTCCAGCAGGCCGTGCGCCAGCGCCTGGGGCCGCGTCAGCCCCGCGCCCAGGCCGTGGGTGATGGGCGCGATGAGCGGCGCGCGCCCCTGGAGCTGCCCGGGATGGATGGCGACGTACTCCTCCGGCACCAGCACCCGCTCGCCCGTGGACAGCCGCTGCATCTCCACCCAGACGAGCGGCAGGTCCGGCTGATACGGGCTGCCCGCGGGCAGCCCCAGCGTGAGCGGATCCGCCACCGCCGTGGGGCCTCGCGCGCGCACCAGCGCCGCGTAGCTGCCGTGAACGCGGGGCATGCGATGCATGGCGAGCGCGCAGAAGGTCCCCTCCACCAGCCCGCCCAGCGCCCCCACCCGCGCCTCCTCGTCCGTGCGGCCGTAGCCGCTGCCGTGCAGCACCGCGCCCGGCTCGTTCCCCAGGCGCAGGCTGGCGGAGGCCACCGGGATCCCCAGCCGGTCGATGGCGTCGATGCGGAACAGCTGCAGGGCGCCGGTGGTCATGGCGCGGTGATAGGCATCCAGGGCTCGGGCAATGCTCATGACAGCTCCTCCAGGGGAAGGGGGCGGGTGTGCGGCATGCCCGCGAGCAGCCGGTCGAACAGCGCCAGCGCGTGCTCGCGGGTGACACCGCGCGCGAACTCGAACGAGGTGAAGACGTTCTCGAACGGGAGCCGCTTGAGCACCGCGCGGTAGCGGCGCAGCTCGCCGTGGCTCAGCGGGATCGCGGCGTGGAGGCCCTTGTGGCACGACAGCGCCGTGGGCCTGCCCCGCGCGTCCAGGTCCACCTTCAGCGCGTCCCCGCAGAACAGCGAGCGGGTCCGCGCGTCGTACAGCACCGTCTGGCCCTCGTAGTGGCCCCCCACGCAGTGCAGCGTCAGGTCCGGCGCCAGCGCGTGCTCGTCATCCACCGGCCAGCGCACCTGGAAGGCCTTGCTGTAGGGCACCGCGTCCCGGTGCAGCACGAGCAGCGGGTCGAAGTGCTCCTGCAGCTGCCACAGCGCCCCGAAGCCGTGCGGGTGCGACGCGGACAGCACGGGGAGGCCGCCCTGCACCTCGATGAACTCCAGCGCGGACCGCGAGTACCAGGGCGCGCCCTCGAAGCCCACGTTGCCTTCGGGCCTGCGCAGGAGCCACCCCGTGGAGCCCATGCCGAAGGGCGGCGTGCAGGTGAAGCCCCAGATGCCGGGCAGCGTCTCCTCCCAGCGCGTGCTGAGCCGCTCCGACACCTGTCCCGCCGTCTGGAAGTCCCAGCCGTCGCGCGGCAGCGCGTTGCGCGCGTCCAGGCAGGTGGGGCAGCTCATGGGCTGCCCACGCGGGAAGCCCGGCTGCCACGTGCCGCAGTGGGTGCAGGCGTAGCGGGTCAGTGGCATGGCGGAAACGCCCTCCCGCCCCGCGTCGCCTGCGTCAGCAGCCCCATGAGCCGCACGTCGCGCTCCGGCGCGTAGGGCTGCGGACGGCCCTCCAGCACGCACGCGGAGAAGGCCTCCAACTGGTGGAGGCAGGGGCTGCTGTCCTCCTCTGGCGGGAGGATGATCCGCGTCTCCTGGCCCGTCCTCGCGTCGGTGAGGAACAGGGGGACGCCGGGCGTCCTGGACGCCAGCGCGCGCGCCTTCGTGCCGATGATCTCCAGCGTGCGCCGGGGGTAGGTGTCCGGGCAGTTGTAGGCCACCTGCAACACGCCCAGCGCGCCGCTCTTGAGCTGGCCCACCAGCACCGCGCCGTCGTCCACGGAGTAGCCGTGCACGCGCCGCTGCGTCAGGGCCATGAGCGACGCCCACTCGTCGCCCAGCACCACCTCCAGCAGGTCCAGGCCGTGCGGCGCCAGGTTGAACATCGCGCCGCCGCCGGCCTGCTCCGGGTCGAGGCGCCAGTCGTCCGGCGCCGGGTCCTCGGGCAGCCAGCAGGCGGAGTGGATGCGCGCCTGGGTGATGGTGCCCAGCGCGCCCTCCTTCACCAGCGTGCGCAGCCGGCGGTATGCCACGTGGTGGCGCTGGTCGAACGCGGTGGCGTAGTGCACGCCCGCTCGCTGACACGCGGCCACCATGCGCAGGCCGTCGCGCGGCGTGAGGGCCATGGGCGTCTCACACAGCACGTGCTTGCCCGCCGCCGCGCAGGCCTCCGTCATCGCCGCGTGCAGGGCGTTGGGCGTGGCGATGTAGACGGCCTGCACGTCCTTGTCCGCCAGCGCCGACCCCAGCGCGGTGTAGCGGCTCACGCCGTTCGCGGGGGCGCGCATCAGCGCCTCCGCGCTCGCGTCGCACAACGCCACCAGCCGCGCGTTGCTCGCGCCCTGGAGCGCGGGGATGACGAAGTCCCTCACCACCTGGCCACAGCCCACCACCGCCCAGCCCAGGCTCCGGGCCTTCGACTTCGCCTCGAACATGGTCACCACCTCTCCCAGGAAGGTTCAGGGCCGCACCGCGGCTTCGCGCAGGACGTCGTCGCCGAAGGTCTGGAGCGGCCCGGCGGGGAGGAGCGCCAGGTCCTCCAGGGGCTGGGGCAGGGGGCGGCCCGCCGCGCGGGCGTGGGCCTCCAGCTCCAGCGCCCGGTCCAGCGCGTCCGCGGCGTTGAAGGCGCGCGCCTCCGCCGAGTCCACGTTGCCGGTGAGCGCCAGCGCCTGCCGCACGACGCCCGCCAGCCGCTCCGGCAGCGCGGCCAGGGCCTTCTCCGTGAGGCGCCTCCTGACGGGCTCCAGCAGCTCGCCCAGCAGCGCCTCCCCTCCGGGGCCCGCGTCCGGCAGCACCGCGTTGAAGAGGTGGTGCGAGAGCCCCGCCACGAAGGGCAGGGCCGGAGACGCGCCGAAGCGCGGCGCGACGAGCACCGCGCCCACCGCCACCGCGTAGCAGTGGTCCGCGTGGCCCTCCCGCGGCGGGAGGAGGTCGCGCGGCCGGCCCGGGAGCGTGGCCCCGGCGTGGGGCTGGCGCACCAGCCGCTCCACGAACAAGGGTGGCGGCACGTGACAGGCCTCCTCGGGTGTCTGGTAGAGCGCCACGGACAGCCGCTCCCGCAGGCGCGGTTCCAGCGGCGCGGCCACCGCCTCCAGGCTCCGGTGCAGCGCTCGCGCCGCGTCCAGCGGAGACAGCCCCGCTCGCTGGAGGACGTCCATGTCCAGGCCGCCCAGCCGCACCGCCGCCACCGCGCGCGCCGTCTCCTGCAACGCCACGATGCGGGGATCCATGCCGGAGGCCAGCGCGGCCCACGCGCGGCGGAAGCCGTGCGCCGCGAGGCCGTCCGGGTGGTCCGGGGTGTGGATGCGTTTGAGGTCCACCAGCTCCGACAGGAGCGGACGGAGCTCCGCCAGCCGGCCGGGGGTCGCCGCGGCATGCGCGGGTGCGTTCATGGTTTCAGCTCCTGCTGCGTTCCGGGAGGCGCTCCACCCGTCCGCGGCGCGTGAGCTTCATCCCCGCCCCCGCCGTGGTCGCCACCGCGCCGCCCAAGCCCACCCTCGCCACTCCCAACCGCTCGTTGCCCGCCATGGATGAAGCCCTCTCCACCGTTGAGGCCCGTGCCCTCTCGACGACACTTCGCGGCGCCCCGGGGTGACGGGAGCCCGGGACTGGAGGCGCATCGGGCGCCCACTCGCTGCGAAAGCTCCTGGAAAGTCGGCACCTGCCCGAGGGCTTTCAACTCAGACCCTGGGCCGTGCGGACTGTCGGTTGGCGGTGGCCGGTGTTCCTGGGCGGCGCCGCGCGGTTCCCCGCCTGCCGGTGTGCTCGGCCGGGTAGATTCAGGGCATGGCTTCCGGTCCCCGCGTCCTCCTCCTCGCCGAGCGCTTTCCTCCTGACATCGGGGGGCTCGCGCGAAGCGGCGCGCGCACGGCGGGCGCGCTCGTGCGGCTGGGCGCGCGCGTGGACGTGGTGGCCTGGACGCGCACGGCGCAGCCGGGGGCGCTGGAGACGGTGCCGGACGCGGGGGATGTGTCGCCCTTCGCGAAGGGCGTCACGCTGCACCGGCTGGGGCTGTTCGGCAGCGCGGACCTGTCCATGCAGCACACGCTCGATGTGCTCGGCCACCTGCATTCGCGGAGGCGATACGACCTGGTGTGGGGGCACTACCTGTACCCGCCGGGCTTCCTCGCGGTGGTGTTCGCGCAGAGCGCGGGGCTCAGGTCCATCCTCAGCGCGCGGGGCAACGACGTGGATCAGCTGATGTTCCCGCCGGGGGACTTCGCCCGCCTGCTCTGGACGTTGCAGCGGGCGGATGTGCTCACCGCGGCCTCCGCGGACCTGGGCCGGAAGATGGCGATGCTGCTGGGCCGGGATCCGGGCGTGGAGGTCATCCCCAACGCGGTGGACACGGCGCTGTTCTCACCCGGGCCGGCGGACGGCGCCCTGCGCGAGCGGCTGGGCATCCTGCCGGGCGAGGCGGTGCTCGGCTTCTCCGGGGAGCTGCGCCACAAGAAGGGGCTGCCGTTCCTCCTGTCCGCGCTCACGGAGGTGCGGCGCGTGCGGCCCGCGTGCCTGCTGGTGATTGGCGAGGTGCGGGCCCGGGACGCGGAGCACCTGGTGGCCTACCGCGCGGAGCATCCGGAGGACGCGGCGCGCATCATCGTCTCCGGCGCGCTGGAGTCCCCGGCGCTCATCGCGGAGCACCTGCGGCTGTGTGAGGTGTATCTGCAACCGTCGCTGTGGGAGGGGATGCCCAACGCGCTGCTGGAGGCGATGGCGTGCGCGCTCCCGGTCATCGCCAGCGATGCGGGCGGCATCCCGGAGGCGGTGGAGTCCGGGGTGAATGGCTTCATCGTGGAGAAGGCGCTGCTCAACCACCTGGGGCAGGCGTGCCTGGACGTGCTGGGGCTGCCGGAGGCGAGGCGCGCGGCGCTGGGCGCGGCGGCGCGCGCGCGCATCGAGGCGGGCTTTCAGGCGGACGCGGAGGCCGCGGTGCTGTCGCGGGTGCTGACGCGCGCGATGCCCAGGTCGTCCGCGTAGGCGTTCACCAGGGCCTCCTGCGCGCGGCCCCAGGGGAAGTCGCGCTCCACGCGGGCGCGGGCGTTGGCGCTCAGCGCGGCGCCGAGCGCGGGGTTCGCGACGAGGTCCTTCACGGCTTCGGCGATGGCCTTGGGTGAGCCGGGGCGGATCCGGTAGGCCTCGGTGCCCTCCGCGAGCGCGCGGGTCACGGGCAGGTCGCTGACGACGACGGGCGTCCCGGTGGCCATGGCCTCCAGGAGCTTCAGGGGGCAGCAGCCCTGCACGCAGTTGCGGTCGTTCACGGGCAGCGGCACGAGCACGAGGTCGCAGGCGTGGTGCAGCCGGGCGAGCTCCTCCTGGGGCAGGGGTTCGAGGAGCTGGACCGCGCCCTGGAGCACGAGGTCGCCGCAGCGATCCAGGAGCGCGCGGCGCGCGTGCTTGCGCAGCGGGCCCACGAGGGTGAGGGACACGTCCAGGTCGCGGCGCAGGAGGCGGCAGGCCTCGATGGCGTGGTGCACGCCCTGCCACGCGGTCATGGTGCCGCTGTAGAGCAGGCGCAGGGGGCGGCCGGCCTCGGGTGCGCGCGGCGGGGCGTGGCGGAACACGTCCAGGTCCACGCCGTTGGGGATGACGCGCAGGCGCGACGGCTCCGCGCCGCGCGACACCAGGTGCTCCGCGGTGACGGCGCTGGGCGTGACGAGCAGGTCCGCGGCCTGGAGGCAGGCCTCCTCCTGGGCGAGCAGCTTGCGCATCAGCTCCGCGTCATCGGCGACGTCGGGGTGGTGGTACTTGAGCTCGATGGAGGGCAGGCCGTTGACCTCGTAGACGAGCGCGTCGGTGAGGGCGGCCTTGCGTCGGGCGATGGGGTAGCCCTCGAAGATGGAGCGGACGTGGACGGCCCTCGCGCGCGGCCGGCCCCGCCACCACGCGCCCAGGTGCGAGCGGAACGTCAGCGCCTGGGCGATGAGGTCTTTCCCGCGGGCGCCCAGCGGGTGGTAGGTGACGTGGGGGCTCAGGGCCGGCGGGGGCGCGTCCGGAGCGTCGCCAATGGCCACGAGGTCCACCGGGCCGAACGCGGCGCCCAGGGCCTCCACGAAGGCGCGGATGTGCACGGCGGCGCCCTTGGGCGCGGGGAAGCGATCGAAGGACGCGTAGACGATGCCGGAGGAGCCCACGGCCCGGTGCTACCGCGACGCGGGGCTGGCGGCAAACGGGGCCCACCGCTCGGCGGTCCGGAGCTCAGGCCGGATGCCGCGCATGCTCCTGAGTCCCGGGGTGATGGTGGCGCTGCTCGCGGCCGCGCCCGCTCCCCAAGGCTTCGCCGCTCACGTGGAAGGTGTCCGGCCCAGCGGAAGGAGCCCTGAGTTACTCAAGGCGCGTCGCGCCCGCCAATCTCCGCGAAGCGCGCGTAGGCGCGCAGCAGGGCGTCGAGGTGGGCAGGGTCTTCCAGGTCCAGCGGCGTGTCGGTGAGCTGGACGAGCCAGCCACCGCTCGGGGTGCGGCGCGAACGGGTCAGCAGCTCCGCGTCGCGAGAAGGGTCCGGGAACCCGAGGAGCCGCGTGGCGGCGGCGGACCAGTAGTTGATCCAGCCCAGGTGATGCGGCACCTCCGGCGCTCGGAGTTCCCTGGGGAGCTTGAGCGGGGGCAGGCCTCTGGGGGGGCTGGGTGGCCCTTCCAACGTCGGGCTTGTCTGCAACGCGATGTCCACCGCCGCGGCGTGCGGGGTCACATGCCCCCAGAAGGCCCGTGTGACTTCCGCCACCGCTGACAGCACGGGCCCGGACGGAGGAAGGGAGGAGGGAGTCGAGGGCCATTCCGCGTGAACCTCGTACTGGGCTCGCCGACCCGCGGAAAGAGCCGCAGAGCTTTCCTGGCCACTCAGCGACACGAGGAATGCTTCGTCTCCGTTGCACACGAGATGGATTCCACCTGTCCGCAGCTCCTGGGCAATCCAGGTATCGCGCTCCGGCAACGGGATGAACTGCCCCTCGTCGGAGATCGTCCATGACAGGTTCAGGGCCGGGAACACCTGTTCCATGGCGCGAGCAGCCAGGGCTGGTCGTTCGTCATCCGGAACGAGCGCGGGTGCATGGGCGATGAGCAGAAGGGAGGGAGTCGTCATCTCAGCACCAGTCCATGGCGACGATGGTGAGGCCCGGAAGCTGCGGGAGCAATGCGGCTCTGTGCTCGGCGCTTCGGACTCCGACCACGAACTTGTAGCCACAAGCCTCCGCGATCTCGCGTTCACGTCGCAGCGCGTCCGTCTGCTTTCCAATCACGATTCTCCGGAGGGCAGGAGTGAACGTGTTGAAGTTATCGGTCTTGATCTCCCACAGCACACCCGCATGGAGCTGCATCGCGTCGAAGCGCTTGCCGTTGATGAGCACGTCCGACCCGGCGAAATCGTTCGACGGCACCCGGTCCGCGCACTGGTTGTGCAGGGCATCGCCGCCCAGGTGGGGCACTGGCTGAGGTCGGCACTCCGGGCGCCGCTCTCTCGGCTCCATTGCGCTGGGAGGCCCTGGCGGAGGAAACCAGTCTCGTCCGGAGCTACTCCCCTCGGGCTCCGGGCTGTGCTCCGCCATGAGGGGGCGCCTGAGAGGCCGCGTCCGGGGCGCATCTTCATCCGGATACGCATGCCGCAGCTCATACGCTTCCAGCTCTTCTTTGATGGCGATCGCCACCACCACTGCGCCAATGACGACCACGGCCCCCACCGCGAGCTCTGGCTGCGTCAGCAGGCAGACGCCGACCACCATCTCCAGGCTGGCCGCGTCCGCCGTGGCCACGGGGCACCGGTGCGCGACGTCCCGGAAGCGGACCCGCCGCGTGTCCAGCGCCGGAAAGCACTGCTCTACCACTTCGGACCAGGGCCGGGACGCCTCCCGCACCACGCACCGTCCTTCGTCCCTCCAGGGCAGCGTCGCCGCGCGCTGGAGGTTGGAGCGCCTGTGGCTCTGGGACACGGGCGCCTCCGTCGTCGCGCAGGCCGTGACGACGAGGAGCAGCAGCGCGACGCAGGTGCGGAAACGCATGGCGTGGCTGCCATAGCATGGCGCGCATGCACCCGAGCCCCTGCTGGACGGGTTCCCGGAGAAGGAGGCCCTCAAGGCGGACGGCCAGGTGCGGAAGTACATGGGCGACTCCAGGGCCTTCGAAGGCGCGAAGACCTTGGTGGCGCTGCTCCAGCGCAGCCTCCGGCGCGGATGGTGGGCGTGCCGCTGCCCATCCCCGCCTCGCTGGCGCCATGCTCAGGCCGGCCGCTCCACCTTGCCGTCCGCGTGCCGCGCGAAGCGGCCCTCCTCGCGCGCGTGCACCGGGTCGTGGCTGGGCCAGGGCCAGCCGCCGAAGCCCGTGCGCTGGTAGTCCGCGAAGGCCTGCTGGATCTCCTGCCGCGAGTTCATCACGAACGGGCCGTACTGCACGACCGGCTCGCCAATGGGCTTGCCCTGGAGCAGCAGCAGCTCCGCCGTCTCCGGGCCGTTCTCCAGCACCACGTCCACGTCCGCGCGCAGCTCGACGGCGCTCCTCGCGGGCACCGCGCGCCCCCCCACGCTCAGGCCCGAGCCCAGGAAGAAGTAGAGCACCCGGTTCGTGCCGCGCTTCGCCGCCGGCAGCGTCCAGCGCGCGCCCGGCTCCATCTTCAGCGTCCAGATGGCCACGTCCGCGTCCGGGTTCGCGGCCCAGGACTTGGGCGGCGGCGGTGGCGCCTTCACGTCCCCCAGGTTGCCCGCCACCACGGTGAGGGTCGTGGCGCGGCCCGCGTCGTCCTTCGCCACGTGGCGCGGGATGACGTGGTCCCACAACATGGAGAAGTGCGCGGGCACCATCTTGTTGGCGCGCGGCAGGTTCAACCAGATTTGGAACAGCTCGATGTGGTTGCCCTGGTCCTGCTTGAGCAGCGGGAACATCTCCGAGTGGTTGATGCCACCGCCCGCGGTGAGCCACTGCACGTCGCCCCCGCCGAAGCGCGCCGCCGCGCCCAGCGAGTCCGAGTGGTCCAGCAGCCCGTTGCGCACGATGGTCACCGTCTCGAAGCCCCGGTGCGGGTGCTGCGGGAAGCCCGGCACCACGGTGCCGTGGTACATGTTCCAGCCGTCCCGCCCCGCGAAGTCCTGGCCGATGTCCCGGCCCGCGAGCGACGCCTCCGGCCCCATGCGCGCGTTGCCCTTCGGGTAGCGGTCGTCATGGTGCACGCAGAAGAGGAACGGGTCCGGCGTGCGCCACGGGGTGGGGGACGGTCCGAGCGGATCCACCCGAACCACGGCCTCCGGTTGCTGCGTCTGCTGCTGACCCATCTTCTGCTCCTCCGCCTTTCCCGAGCCGCGTGAACACCCCGCGACGGTGGTGACCCCCGCCGCCGCGATGAGCTTCAGCGCCGCCCTCCGGCTCACTTCATCCACGGTCCACCTCGCGCTCCATGCCGTTGGGGCCGTCCATCCTACCTAACGCCCCCGCCTTTCCGGCGCCCGGCCTGCCTGCACGCCCGGTGGCTGACGCCTGGGGAACCGCTGGACCGCCGTCCTCGCGGGCCCCTGCGCTCGCGCGCGGAGCCGCCCGGTGCGCGTCGCGGGGCGTCCACCGCCTCGGCGGTCGACGTCGGTCGCCTCCACGAGGCCCCCTGTCGGTTTGACCTGTCCGGTCCGGCTCCGTACCCTCACCTGCCCGTCTCCGTTGAACAAGGTCCTCCACCGTGGCGCTCGACACCTCCGAATTCAAGAAGACGTATGTCTATGAAGCCCGCGCGCCGGTGGCGGAGGTGCTCGCGGACCTGAAGGCGCTGGAGGCGCTGGACGCGCAGGCGGAGGGGAAGCGGCGCGGGCTGCTGATGGCCGCCTGGGGCCTGATGGCCTTCAGCGTCGGCGGCTGCGCGCTGCTGTCCCTCGTGGTGGGGCAGCTCCCGGTCGCCCGGCAGGACGCGCTGGCGGGCATGCCGCTGGTCCTGGGCGTGGTCAGCTTCTTCGCGGCCATCGTGCTCTTCATCCTCCGGGCGCAGGCGCGCCGCACGGACCTGGACAACCGGCGCTACGACCTGGTGTCCACGCTGCTCCAGCGCTTCCAGGTGGACCTGGACGCGAACGCGCCGGTGGACGTGAAGCTGGACCTGGCGCCGGTGGATGAGACGTACAAGTGCGAGGGCAAGCGCAAGCGGGGCCGGTGGGACAGCGAGGACTTCGCCGACGCGTGGCTGTCCCTGCAGGGCCGGTTCGTGGACGGCACGCACCTGCACGTGTCCGCCGTGGAGCACCTCCAGAAGCGCAAGCGCTACGGTCGGGGCAGCAGCGGCAAGGTGAAGCTCAAGACCAAGCGCAAGGGCAAGACGCTGCTCCAGGTGGGGCTGCGCGTGAAGCCGGAGCGCTTCCCCGGGCTGAAGGATCAGGCCGCGAGCGCGAAGCGCGCCGTGCGGCTGCCCCCGGAGGTCGCGCTCTCGCGGCTGGACGTGGCAGCGGATCGCGTGTCGATGCGCGCCGTGCTGGGGCTGGACGGGCGGGACTGGGTGGTCCGCAGGCCGAAGCCCACCTCCGCCAGGGAGCTCATCGTCCTCCAACCCAGTGACGCGTCCCGCGTCGTGACGATGATGCTCCTGAGCCTCTACCAGGTGCTGGGGGGCACGCACCGGAGGGCCCCGGCGCGGGGCCGACAGCAGCCGGTTTGACCTGCCCGCGGGCGCCTTCCTACGCTCGTCCGCGGTGCGCCGCGGAATGGCCCCCCCTGAACGAGGCTCTCCTCCCGTGGCGCTCGACCTCAAGGCATTCCAGAAGACCCAGGTCTACCAGGCGCGCGCGCCCGCGTCGGAGGTGCTGGAGGACCTGCGGAGGCTGGCCGCGCGGCCCGAACGCCCGCGGGGCCCGGCGCGCGGGGGCGTGTGGGTCGGGATGGGGCTCATCGTCGCCGCCGTGCTCGGCCTCGTGGCCTTCGCCCTCGTGGGCCCGCCCCTGGCTGCGCAGGAGGAGTTCCCCACCTGGCTGACCCTCCTGTGCGCGGGGATGATCCTCGGAGGCCTGGTCACGCTCATCGTGTCCCAGGCGGACGTGCCGGGGGGCTTCAAGTGGACGCGCTTCCCGGTGGAGCCCCAGATGGAGCAGCGCCGCCTGCTGCTGGCCACGCTGCTGCGGCGCTTCCAGGTGGACCTGCTGGAGGACGCGCCCGTGGAGGTGACGTTGGACCTGACGCCCACCCTGGAGATGCGCAAGCGCGTCCACCTGGGGGACCGTGGGGAGTGGACCTGCCAGGACTTCGTCGACCCCTGGTTGTCATTGCAGGGCCGGTTCGCGGACGGCACGCGGCTGCGGCTGACCCTGCTGGAGCAGGTGCGGAAGCTCCATCGCGCGAGGCGCAACGCGCGCGGCCGGATGAAGCACAAGGTCCGGCATGACGCGCTCAGCCTCCTGGAGGTGGCGCTGCGCGTGGAGCCGGAGCGCTACCCGGGGCTCGCGGTCCTGGAGGAGCGCGCGCGGGGCGCCGTGCGGCTGCCCACCGGCGCCACGCTGAAGCGGCTGCGCGTGGCCGAGGACCGGCTGGAGCTGCGCGTCCAACTGGACGAGGACTGGGTGGCCCAGGTCTCCAGGGCCCCGGAGCCGTCCGGGGCGCCCCAGGGCCGGCCCTGGCCCCGGGACCTGTCGAAAACAGATGCATCGCGCACCGCGACGATGATGCTCTTGAGCCTCTATCAGGTGCTCAACCACTCCAGCTCCCAGGGGCAGCCCGGGAAGATGAGGTCCATGCCGTGAAGCTTCATGTCCTGTTCCTGGTGGGCCTGGGAGTGCTCGGGGGCTCGGGCTGCTCGCAGGGCGGTGCCCCCTCCTCTGGCGCCCCGCCCACCCAGGCCCGCGCCGCCACCGCCGCTCCCGCCGCCGAGCCGCGCGAGGCGGGCGCCAAGCTCAAGTTCAAGGACGGCGATGACCGCGAGCGCTTCTCGCTCAAGCCCAAGGACGACGGCGCCAAGCTGGTGGACGGCGACGACAAGGAGGTCGCCCGCTACAAGTGGAAGGGCGGCGAGCTCAAGGTGTCCGGCCCGGACGACGCGGTGCTGGCCTACGTCACGGGCGGCCCGGACGTGTTCCAGGTGAAGGACGCGGCGAAGTCGGCCGCGCGCTACACGCTCGCGCGCGAGGGCGCCGGGTGGAGGCTCACGGATGCCCAGGGCGCGGTGCTCTACACCGTGACCCACGACGGCGGCGGCGCGTCCGTGAAGGGCGCGTCCGGCGCGGAGGAGGTCCACGTGAAGGTGCGCGAGGGCAAGCTGTCCCTGCGCGACCCGTCCGGCAAGACGCTGCTCGCCACCAAGCAGCCGGTGTCACCGGAGGCCGCCGCGTGCCTCGGCTTCGGCTCGCTGGACCTGCCCCTCCGCGCGGCCCTGCTCTTCCGCCTCCAGTCCTCCGCGGGCGCCGCGGCGCCCTGACCCTTCAAGGCCATGTCCCCTTCCTTCGCTTCCGCAGAGCAGTGCCTGGAGACCTCCGGCTTCCTCTTCTCCCATCCCTGTGAGCGCGGGGCGTCCACGCAGTGCATGCGCTGCCAGAAGCCCATCTGCGCGCTGCACGCGCGCGCGCTCGACGGCGAGGAGGTCGTCTGCGTGACGTGCGCGCGCGCCGCCGACAACGGCGACGAGAACCGCGACGCGTCCGGCTCCGAGGACGACGAGGACGACCCCAGCTACTACTACGAGGACTACGGCTACTACGGCCGCGACGCGTGGCGCGGCTCCGGCCCCGCGTCGTCCTCGGGCCCCGACCGCGACGACTTCACCGAGGCCGACGGCGAGAGCGTGCGGCGCGAGGACGACGCCTCCTTCGAGGAGGACCTGGGCGGGAGCTGAGCGTGGCCGCGCGGCGTCAGCATTGGCGCCTCTACGCGCTCGGCGGAGGCCTGGGCCACCTGACGCGCGCCGCCGCCCTGGCCCGCGCGGCCGTGGCCCGGGGCCACCGGGTGGAGGTCCTCACCAACAGCCCGTTCGCCCCCGGCCTGCCGCTGGAGCCGCTCCTGGGCCCCGGCGCCACCGTGCACCGCGTGGACGCGGGGGCGGACAAGGCCGCCACCGTGGCCGCGGTGGGCGCGTGGCTCGCGCAGGCCCCGCCGGACGTGCTGGTGGTGGACACCTTTCCCCGGGGGCTCGCGGGGGAGCTGGCGGCGCTGCTGCCCACGGTGCGCGCGCCGCGCGTGCTGGTGCACCGCGACCTGAACCCCGTCTACGTGGAGCGCTTCGACGTGGCCCGCGCCGTGGACGCGTTCGACCTGCTCGTCGTGCCCGGCGAGGACGCGCCCTTCGCGCACCACCCGCGCGCGGCGCGGACCGCGCCGTGGCTGCTCCTGGACGCGGACGCGCTGCTGCCGCGCGAGGAGGCCCGGCGGCGGCTGGGGTTGGAGGCCGGGGACGCCCGGCCCCTCGTCGCGGTGCTGGGCTGCGGCCGCCCGGAGGAGGTGGCGGAGGCGGGCGAGCGCGCGGCCCGGCTGCGCGCGGCCTTCGAGGGGCGGGCGGCGGTGCGGTGGCTCGTCCCGACGGCGCGGGGCTCCGGGCGGGCGGTCTGGCCCGCGCTGGAGGTGATGCGGGGCGTGGACGTGCTGGTGGGCGCTGGCGGCTACAACACCGTGCAGGAGGCCCGGGCCACCGGGACGCCGCTGGTGGCCCGGGCGTGGCCCCGGCTCTATGACCGGCAAGCCCTGCGGCTGACGGAGGCGGAGCGGGTGGAGGACGCGGCGGCGCTGGAGGCGAGGGTCGCGTCCCTGCTCCAGGCGGGGCCGCGTGCTCGGCCCGCGGCCTGGGTCAACGGCGTCCACGCGGCGGTGGAGGCCATCGAGCGCGTCGCGCGCTAGTGCTTGAAGCCCTGGTGGCCGGTGGCCGGCTCGATGCCGTGGGCCATGATGAAGTGGTACATCACCTGCGGATCCTCCTTGGGGCCGCCCATCAGCTCCACCAGGAAGTGGCCCGCCTGCGGGTCCGCGTCCGGATCCGGGGAGATGGAGACCTCGGAGATCTCACGGCCCACCATCACCATCTCGCCCACCAGGGACTTGCCCTTGATGAGCTGGAGGACGTGCTGGCGCTCCTCCTCCATCAGCATCCAGTGGAAGTCGTCATGGTCGAACAGCGTCATGTCGGGGGAGCCACAGCGCAGGATGCAGTTGGTGTGCTCCTGGAGCCAGCGCCAGAAGGCATCGAAGTTCAGGGTGCGGGCCGGTGGGGCGAGCAGATCCATCGGGTGACCTCTTCAAGCAGGGCGAGCGCCCGGACGCCGGGTGCGCATCGGGCCGCGTGTCCGTGCTGACTAACATGGCCGGGCCTCGGGAGGCCGGCTCCTTTTGGGGGGCCATGTCGGGGTCGGGCTGCCAGCATCCCGGGTGCGAATCCACGATATCGGACGCTTGTTGCTTTCCTCAGGAAGAGGGCGGCGACCACCTGGGTTGGCGCGGCCCGGAGGGAGGATGCGCCACCATGACGAAGCAGGACGCCGGCCGGGGGCTCGCCCGGGAGGTGCCATGAGCCTGCGGGCCTTCTTTTCCACCGTGGTGGGGGGGCTGGTCCTCCTCACCGTGGTGTCCGCCACCCTGCTCGCGGTGCTGACGACCTCCCTGGAGCGCATGGCTTCCACGCTGAGTGAATCCGTGGAAGGCGTCCGGCAGGCGGAGGAGCTGGAGGTGGACCTGCTCGTCCACTCGCGGCTGCTGACGTCGCCGGGCACCTCCCTGGCAGACCCGTCGCGCGGGCGCTCGCCGCTCCAGCTCGAGGCCGACCTGCGCCGCCAGCTGCTGGAGATGCACAGCCTGGCGTCCACCGAGGAGGAGCGCCAGACGGTGGCGGAGGCGCAGCAGCAGGTCTACGCCTACCTGGCCGCGCAGCGCGCGCCGCTGGGGCCCGAGGTGTCTCCGGCCCAGCATGACGTGGCGGCGATGGCCTCGCTGGACGCGGCGCTGCGGTCGCTGGAGCGCCTCATCCAGATCAACGTGGACCAGGCGCAGGAGGCCCGACAGCGCGCGGCGCACTGGAGCGAGATGGGCGACGTGCTGGGGCTGGTGCTGGGCCTGCTGGTGCTGGCGACCCTGGTGCTGGTGGTCTTCTGGCTGCGGCGCTTCGCGCTGCGTCCGCTGACGGCGCTGCGGAGCGCGATGGCCGGCTTCGGCCGGGGGGGGCGGCACCTGCGCGCGCCCGAGGAGGGCCCGTCGGAGATCCGCGACATGGCCCACACCTTCAACGAGATGGCGGACAGCCTGGGCCACCAGCAGGAGCAGCAGCTGGCGTTCCTGGCCGGCGTGGCGCACGACCTGCGCAACCCCCTGTCCGCGCTGAAGCTGTCCACGGCGCTGACGAACCGGGGGGAGGTGACGCCGGAGCGGATGCAGCGCACGCTGTCGCTGGTGCGGCGGCAGGTGGCGCGCCTGGACCGGATGGTGGGGGACCTGCTGGACGCGACCCGCATCGAGGCCGGCAAGCTGGAGCTTCAGCTGGAGGTGCGCGACACGCGCGAGCTGGCGCGCTCCGTGGTGGAGCTGTACCAGTCCAGCGACTCCGGGCACATGCTGGAGCTGGTGGTGCCGGACGCCGCGGTGCTGGTGCGCGCGGACCCCGCCCGGCTGGAGCAGGTGCTGACCAACCTGGTGAGCAACGCGCTCAAGTACTCCCCCGCGGGCAGCCGGGTGGAGGTGTCCGTGGGCGGGGACGCCGAGCACGTGGTGCTGGCCGTGGCGGACCAGGGCATCGGCATGTCGCGGGAGGAGCTGGAGGGGCTCTTCATCCCGTTCCAGCGCGCGGGCAAGGCGAAGCAGCGCGCGCCGGGCGTGGGGCTGGGGCTGTCGGTGTCGCGGCGGATCATCGAAGCGCACGGCGGCCGCATCGAGGTGGAGAGCCAGCCCGGCCGGGGCTCGGTGTTCCGCGTCTTCCTGGCGCGGGTGTCCGCCGGCCCGCCGGAGCCGCCCGCGCCCTCCTCCGACGAGGAGGAGCCCGCACGGGTGCGCTCCGGCGCGATGCACTGAGGGCGGGGACGACCGTTGCCTGAAGCGGGGTTCCGGTGACGCCAGGGATGCGCTCGGGCGGGGCAGGGCGTACCTTGCGGCCCCATGTCAGGAGCCGTCTGGATGATGAAGTGTTCCTACCGGGCCGTGCCGCTGGCCGCCCTGCTGGTGCTGGGAGGGTGCGCGGGGCGCGCGCAGACCGAGCCCCCCGTCACGCCCGCCGCCCCCGCGCGGGAGGCGCCGTCCTCCGTCGTCCAGTCGCGGGAGGGGGGCTTCAGCGTGACCTTCCCCGGCCCCGTCACCGAGGAGCGGCGCGTGCAGCCCACGGACGTGGGCGAGGTGACGCTGCACACGTTCATCGCCGCGAGCACGCAGGACGACACCGCCTACTACGTCTCCTATACGGACTTCCCGCTCGCGGCGGTGGCGCAGGTGAACCCGCGCGACGTGGTGGACCGCGCCAGCCAGGGCGCGCTGGAGGCCCTGGGCGCGACGGCCATCACCGCGAAGCCGCTCCAGATGGAGGGCCGCTACCCGGGCCAGGAGGTGGGCGGGGTGTCCGGCCCGCGCCGGCTCCGGGGCCGCTTCTTCATGGTGGGCCCGCGCCTGTACCAGCAGCTGCTCCTGCACCCGGAGGGGCGCGCGCCCGAGGACGCGGACCGCTTCTTCGACTCGTTCCGGCTGGACCCGGCGGTGGCGGGGCCGCTGGGGCAACAGACGACCGGCGGCTGAGGGCCGGCGCTTCAGTGCAGCGGGGGCAGGAACCGGCGCACCCCGGTGAGCAGGGCCTCGCGGTCGAACGGCTTGGCGAGCACCTCGCGGATGGCGGGGTGGCGCTCCTCGCTGGCGCTGATGGCCACGACGGGCACGTCCATCAGGTGGGGCTCGCGGCGCAGGGCGTCCAGCAGCCGCCAGCTGTCCCTGCGCGGCGTCCACAGGTCCACGAGCAGCAGCGCCGGGGGCGGGTGGGCGTCCAGCCAGGTGCGCGCCGCGTCGCCGTTCTCCGTGGCGACGACGGCGTGGCCCTCCGCGAGGAGGATCTCCACGAGCGCGTCGCGCAGGTCGCTGTCGTCCACGACGAGGAGGAGGGTGGGGGTCACGCGGTTCATGCGGCCGGAACGCATAGGGCAAGCGCGTCCGGAGGGACAGGGAACATCTGCCGGGTGCGACCGGCAACGCGGTGCGCGCGCCTTCAGCGCTCGTCGAACATGGCCTGGAGCACGCGCCAGGCGAGCTTCAGCTCGGAGCCGGTGCGGCACGCGAGGAAGTCGCAGATCTCCGCCACGCCGTCCGTGCGCTCCAGGTCGAACGAGTGGAAGAGCGTCTTGAGGGACACGTCCAGGCCCATGGACAGCTTGCCCAGCGTGTCGAGCGAAGGAGAGAACGCGCCTCGCTCGATGCGGCGGATGGCATCCACCGACAGGTCACTGCGTTCGGCGAGGGCTTCCTGCGTGAGGTCGCGGCTGTTGCGCATGCGGCGCAGGTGGTCGCCAAACCGTCGGTGGAGCTTCGTCCACGTCATGAGCCTGTGATTCCCCATGGTTGCGGCGGATAATTTGGGGACGCGTTGCGCCATGTGAAGGGAGCATGTTCGCGGCCGGACCCTGCGTTGGCGCTGGGGGACGGGAAACCGCTTCTTCCCCGGGAAGGGCCGGCCGGGACGTGCGGTGCAGGACGGAAGCGGTGTCCAGGAGGCCACGCCGGGGCGGCTTACGAGGCGGCCGAGCGTGGGGTCCAGAACATGCGTGACCCGGGGCTTTCGTCTACGCTCGCGGGCCACATGACGGTTCCCGATGTCTCGCGGCGGCGCTGGCGGGCGGGGTTGCTCGCTGTCCTGGCGGGGGCCCTGCTCCCCGGGTGCGAGTCCCGCACACCCCCTCAGCGCTTCCCCCTGACGTCGACTCCCGCGGCGGACGCCGTGCCGCCGTCGGAGCCGGGCGCTTCGCCCGCCGCATCCGTGGCGGCGCAACCCTCCGCGCGGCCCGAGGCTGCGGAAGAGACCGGGTCCGTCGAGGCCGAGAACGTGGAGAAGGGCGCGGGTGCTCCTCGCGGGGTGCCCGCGTCCGCCGCCGAGAACGTGGAGAAGGGCGCGGGTGCTCCCCGCGGGGTGACTGCCGCCGCGCGCGTGGAGCCGGGCGAGGGTGCTTCTCACGGGGTGCCCGCTTCCGCGAACCTGCCCGCGCCACCGCGAAGCCCGTCGCGTCCGGTGGGGCGCTCGGCGTTTCGCGCGCTGCCTCCTACCACCGAGCGCGCCGGGCACCTGCACGCGCTCGCCACGCGGCTGCGTGCTCCGGGGGGCGCGGTGGAGGATCCGTGCCTGGAGCCCGGGGACGCGGGCTGCGCGCGGTCCGCGCTGACGCCGTTCTACTCCGCGCTGGACGGGCTCCTGGAGGGCACGGCGAAGGCGCCCACGGTGGTCGCCGCGTTCGGCAACTCGCTCATCGCGGGGGACCGCATCGTGGACGTGGTCCGCGAGGAACTGGCGGTGGGCTTCGGCGGCGCGGGCCGGGGCGTGCTGCTGGTGGACCGCATGGCGCCCTACGGCGGGCGCACGCGCACGGCCGCGGTGAGCAGCGGCTGGCAGCCGCGCACGCTGGGCGAGCTGAAGGCGCCGCCGCACCCGTTCGGCATCACCGGCGTGTACCACCTGGCCACCGAGCACCGCGCCCGCGGCCGCTTCAAGCTGGAGGGCGAGCCGCGCGGGACGCTGTGGTGGAAGGACGTGAAGGACGCGGGCCGCCTCGTCGTGTCCGTGGACGGCGCGGTGCTCGCGCGCACGGAGCCCCAGGGGGACGGCGCCAGCCGCACCACGTCCTTCGACCTGCCCGCGGGCGCGAAGTGGCTGGACATCACCGCGGAGCGCGAGGGCGCCATCGTGCAGGGCGTGGTGCTCCAGAAGGACGGGCCCGGCATCGTGCTGGACATGCTCGGCGTGCCGTCCGCGGATGCCACGCTGTACGGCCGGCTGGAGGAGGACGCGCTGAAGGCGCAGCTCGCGCAGCGCGACCCCAAGCTGCTGCTCTTCTTCCTGGGAGGCAATGAGTCCAAGCGCCTGGAGTGGAAGCGCACGGACCTGCCCACCGTGCGCCAGGACCTGACCGCGCTCCTGCGCCGCGCCCGCGCCGCCGCGCCCGCCAGCGCGTGCCTGGTGGTGGGCCCCCTGGACGCGGTGCAGGACGGCCACGAGCAGGGCAAGCCCCTGACGCAGCGGCCGTTCCTCAAGGCCACCATCCAGGTCGAGCGCGAGGTGGCGCTCGCCGAGGGCTGCGGCTTCTTCAACCTCTACACGGCGATGGGCGGCGAGGGTTCGCTCGCGCGCTTCAATCAGGCGGGGTTCATGCACGAGGACCTGGTGCATCCGCGCGGTCAGGGACTGGACCTGCTGGGGCAGCTGGTCTCGGACGCGCTGCTGGCGGGATGGGCGAACGAGGGCGCGGTGCCGGCACCGGCGCTCACGACGTCGCGCGAAGCGGCATCGGACGCCGGTGCGAGCGGCCAGACCGCGGAGGCGGTGCCATGAAGCGGCTCTTCGTCGCGCTGTGGGTGTTGCTGGAGACGGGGCCCGCGTTCGCGCAGGCGCCCGCGGAGGAGCCCGCGTCGGTGACGCAGGCGCCCGCCGTCGCGCCGAAGCGGGAGGCCGCGCCGTCCGCGCCGGGTGACAAGCCCGTGTCCCCGCCGGAGTCGAGCGCGAAGGTCGCGCCGGAGCCGGACGCGAAGGCCTCCGGGTTCTCGCCGGAGCTCCAGCGCACGCTGGACGCGCTGGTGCGCGCGGACCTGAAGGTGGGCCCCACCGCGGGCCTGTCCGTGGGCGTGATGCGGGGCGGCCAGCGGTGGATGAACGGCTACGGCTACCGCGACGTGGCGAAGAAGCTGCCGGCCACGGTGCGCACCACGTACCGCATGGCGTCCATCACCAAGTCCTTCACGGCGGTGGCCGTGATGCAGCTGGCGCAGGCGGGCAAGCTGGACCTGGACGCGGACATCCACACGCTGGTGCCCGAGTACCCGGTGAAGCAGTGGCCGGTGACGGTGCGGCAGCTGCTGGGCCACCTGGGCGGGGTGCCCACCTACGACAGCCCGAGCGCCGGCAAGAACACGAAGCCGGTGACGACGAAGGAGGCCATCGCGCTGTTCTCGGACCGGCCGCTCGTGTCGGAGCCGGGCACGCGCTACCTCTACACGACGTGGGGCTTCAACCTGCTGGGCGCGGCGGTGGAGACGGCGTCCGGCCAGTCCTACCGCGAGTACCTGCGCGACCACGTCTTCGGGCCCGCGAACATGAGCCACGCGGACCTGGACGAGCTGAGCACGCGCGACGCGCAGCAGGCGGTGGGCTACCGGGTGGCGGGCGGCACGCTGAAGCCGTCGCGCTTCCTGGACGTCACCAGCCGCTTCGGCGGCGGCGGCACGCGCGCGTCGGTGGAGGACCTGCTGAACTTCGCGCGCGCGGTGCTCGACGACGCGCTGGTGACGCGCGAGACGATGGGCCGCATGCAGGCGACGATGGTGACCCGCGACGGGCACATCACCGACTACGGCATGGGCTTCGCGACCTATCCGCTGCGGGGCCACTACGTCGTCGCGCACGCGGGCGGACAGCCGGAGACGACGACGCTGCTGGTGATGCTGCCGGCGGAGGACGCGGCCATCGCGCTCGCCACCAACGTGGAGGACGAGGCGAAGCGGCTGCGCCGGCTGTCCATCCGGTTGATGGAGGCGGTGCTGGACGGCGGCGCCCCCTCCCGGGGCGGCCACTTCACGGACCCCGTGGACGCGGTGGTCTACGAGGGCATGGGGCGGCTGGCGAGCTACGGGCTCGCGTACCACGACTGGGCCACGCGCGGCCCGGGCGCGCTGCCGCCGGAGGCGGACCTGCCGGGGGCCTTCGCGAAGGTGTCGGCGCTCTTCGACCGGGCGGCGATTGCCCGGGACCCCCGGGGCGCGATGGAGCGCATCCGCGGCGCGCACGAGCCTCGCGCCGAGTCGGTCTTCATCCGCGTGGGCGCGCGCATGGCGGCCACGGTGGAGAAGGCGATGGGCGCGGAGCGGCTGCGCACGTACCGGACGCAGGGCGCGGCGGGCTTCTTCGCGGACTACCTGGCCGCGTGCGAGACCCTGAAGTGTCCGGAGGCGCAGCGCTTCAGCCCGTCCGTGCGGAGCGACGTGGCCCGCTTCGTCGCGGGGTGGAGGCGCGCGGAGGTGCCGGCGCTGAAGCGCACCCGCCTGGAGGCGGTGAAGGATCCGGAGCGGGTGTGGCCCTCGCTGAAGGACGCGGCGACGCGCGCCCCCGCGGTGCGGCCGGACTACACGGATGAGCTGCTGACGCTGGCGGACCGGGCGAGGCGGAAGCCCATGGACCGGATGCGCTGGTTGGACCGCGCGACGGAGCTCCAGCCGGAGTCGATGGACGCGCACCTGGCGCAGGCGATGGGGTTGCTGGAGGCGGACCGGGAGCAGGAGGCGATTCCCCACGTGCGCGAGGCCTTCGAGACGCCGGAAGGGTCGCTGGTGCTGTCGCCCTCGGGCTTCCTGAAGCGGCTCCTGGACACGCGTTCGCCCAGGGTGGCGCGAGGCCTCTTGCGAGCGGCGGTGACGCTGCACCCGGACGCGCCGGAGCTGTGGGACGCGCTGGCGAGGCGCGAGCGGGCCCTGGGCGACGCGGTCGCGGCGAAGAACGCGCAGGCCCAGGCGAAGCGAGCCCGTCAGGTCCGGGCCCCGAGAGCGCCTGGGGGCGTGGCTCCAGCGGGAAGCGCGCCGACCCAGGACAAGGCCGGGAGCCTGTCCCCGACGGTGCCGGCGGACTCGGAGTCCCCGCCGGAGCCGTAGCACGCGAGGCGGGGCGCGAGCCGTGCGAGGATGCGCGGCGATGACGCCTTCCTGTCCTTCCTGTCAGGCCCCCTTCGCACCCGGCGCGGAGACGTGCGCGCGGTGCGGGGCCTCGTTGCTGGTGCCTCCGGCTTTCGGCGGCGCCGACCCTGTCTGTGCCCTGCACCCCGAGTGGCGGAGCGTGGCCACGTGCCCCCGCTGTGGCGCGTTCGCCTGTGCCCGCTGTCTGCGTCAGGGGCCGGAGGGCGCCGTCTGCGCCACCTGCCACGAGCGTGAGCCCCTGGGCCAGCTGCCGTGGGACCGGCGCGGGGAGCTGGGGATCCTCAAGGCGTTCTGGCAGACGTGCTTCGGCATGTTGGTGCGGCCCACCGAGATGCTCCGGGGCGTCAACCCCGACGGGTCCGTGGGCAGCTCCCTGGGCTTCGTGTTTCTGTCGGCCATCGCCGGCTTCCTGCCCACGGGCCTCGTCTACGCCGTGCTCATCGGCTTCGTCATGAGCTTCATCCCCGAGGCGGACACGGGCGGCGCGGATCCAAAGACCGTGAAGCTGTGGGCGACCGTGGGCATGGTGGCCTGGGCCGTGCTCACGCCCCTGCTCAACACCGGCATCGCCCTGGTGCACGCGGGCCTGGATCACCTCATCCTCCGCATGGGCGGCGTGAAGCGCGGCTACTCCGTGACCCTGCGCGCGTATGCGGTCTCCCAGGCGTCGTACATCGTCGGCTTGATCCCCTTCGTCGCCTTGTACGCCGCGCCCTTCTGGGCCATGGGCCTGCGCGTCTTCACGTACCGCACGCTGCACCGCACCAGCTGGGGGACGGCGGTCGCGGGCTCGCTCGTGGTGCCCGTGCTCTCCTGCTGCCTCTGCGGCGGCATCTACGGCGCCATCATGTTCGCGGCGCTCAAGAGCACCGGGCAGTTCTGAGGCGCTCCTACCGCTGCCCGGAGGCCGCGGTCGCCCCGTGCGGCACCCGCGCCGCCGGCTCCGGCCAGAAGCGCGCGGCCCGGAGCCCGTCGAAGGTCGCCGCCAGGCGCCGCGTGCCCGCGTCGTAGACGCGCGCCTGCGTCTCGCCCGCGAGCAGCAGCAGGTCCCCGCGCGCCAGGACCCGCACGGGGCTCTGGGCGGGCAGGGCGAGCCCCTCGGGCTCCGCGAGGTGGCCGTCCTCCAGCTCCCAGCGCACCGGCATCATCAGCGCGGTCTGCTCGCCCACGGTCCGCCACGCGAACAGGGGCCCGCCCCGCGACTCCACGCGCGCCCAGCCGCCGAACACGTCGTGTCCCCGGCGCGGCACGACGGCATCCAGCCGGGCCGCGTCCTGGCTGTCCTCGTCCAGGGCCTGCGCCACCAGCGCGTCCGGATCCCCGGCCACCGTGGAGGACGCCAGCATCTCCGTCGTGGCCAGGGCGAACACCGCGTCCGCGTCCGTGCGCGTGGCCACGGTCTCGATGCGCTTCCACGCCCCCGCCTCCAGCCGGTACGCGTGCGCGAGCCCCGGTCCTTCCGCCAGCTCCGGGATGGGGATGCGCCGGCCCTCGAAGAGGAAGTCGTCGTCGCGCCGCACCAGCGCGCCCGTGTGCGTGGTCAACGCCACCAGCCGCCCCACCGAGTCGAACCCCACGGCGCCCGTCAGCCCCTCCTCGGGCAGCAGCTGCGCCGCGCCCTGGCCGGACGTCAGGTCCACCCTCCACACCCGCCCGGGCCCCCGCGCGCTGCCGGCCGGATCACGCACCACCGCGTGCTTGCCGTCCGGGCTCCACGCCAGCTGCAGCCCCTCACACGCCGCGTCCACGGTGACCAGGACCCTGCGTCTGCCGTCTGACTCCAGTCGCAGCCAGGTACAGCCTGACGGCGCCGCGTCCTGGAGCACCGACAGCGAGTACGGCGCCACCTTCACCGGCGCCGCCTGCGGCGCGGCGCGAGGCGTGGCCGGGGAGTCCTCCGGGGGCTTCTGGCAGGCGCTCACGAGGAGCAGGGCGCTGAAGAGGCTCGAGGTGCGGACCATGGTTGAACTCCTCCCGGAAAAAGACGGCCTCAAAGGAATATGTCAGAGCCTCGGGTGTGTGTGGAAGGCATCCCGGAGCCCACATGGAGAGGTTGGAGGAGCGGTTCGCCCGTGGCTACAGGGTCATGTACGCGCGGGCCGCCGGCACGGAGCAGAACCTCCCCTCCGGGAGGACGTACGCGGTGAGCTTGCCGCCGTAGACGCAGCCGGAGTCCAGGCCCACCGCGAAGGGGTGCTGCTGGAGGCCGCGCATGGCGTCGTGGCCGAAGATGACGAGCTCCGGCCCCTTCCAGCGGCTGCCCCACGGCTCACCCGCCTCCAGCCGCTTCGACGGCGTCCCGTCCGCCGCGATGCTGCGCAGGTTGAAGAGGAACTCCTCCTTCTGCTCCTCCAGCGGCACGCCCGGCACCAGCCCCGCGTGCACCGCCAGCGCGTTCAGCTCCGGGAAGCGCAGGTAGGCGGGCAGCGTCTCCAGCCAGGCCCAGTCCGCGGCCGTCAGCGTGTCCAGCACCTGCCGGTGCTCCGGCTTGAGCTTCTTGCCCTTCGCCGCGTGGCCGCCGTGCCAGCGCAGCACGTGCGCGTCGTGGTTGCCCTTCACCGCCAGGAAGCCGTGCTCGCGCGCCCGCCGCACCACGCCCGCCGAGTCCGGCCCCTTCGCCACCAGGTCTCCCACCAGCACCACCCGGTCACCCGGCTTCCAGTCACACGCCTTCAGGAGCGCGTCCAGCTCGGCGGAACAGCCGTGCACATCTCCGATGAAGAGCGTTCGCATCTCCCCTCTCTTTAACGCACTGGCCGCGATGCCCCGCCCGGATTCTCGGACTCCAGGCGAGGGGACGGGCCCTCGCGCGCCGCGTCACTCGGGGGGCGTGCGCAACAGCCGGCTCAGGCTCACGTCCAGCTGGCTGGAGATGAGCCGCAGCACGCTGTCCAGCTGCGAGCGCGTCAGCCGCAGCCGCTCCGTCAGCCGCTGCCGCGTCCCCTCCAGCAGCTCCTCCTGCGCGCCCACCACCCAGCGCGCCGCCGTGGAGCGGTGCACGCCGTAGAGCGCCCCCAGCTGGTCGATGCCCAGCCCGTCCAGGTACTTCAGCCGCAGGAAGTTGCGCTGCCGCGCGGACAGGGCCGCCAGCGCCGCCTGGAAGGACGCGCTGAACTCCGCGCGGTACGTCTGCTTGAGGTACGCCAGCTCCGGATCGTCGCCGGGCGCCACCAGCATGGACAGGTCGCCGTCCTCCGACTGCGCCTGCCCCGAGCGCTGCCGCTGCCAGTCCAGCGCCAGCCACAGCGCCGCCGCGCGCACCCAGCCCGCCAGCGGCCCCGTGCCGGGGTACGCCGCCAGCCGCGCCGGGGCCTCCGCGCTGCCCACCAGCATCCGCTGCCGGAGCGCCTGGCGGACCTCATCCAGGCCGGCTGGAGGCAGCTTCAGCCGCGCCACCGCCGCGTCCACCTCCGGCATCAGGCGCTCCTCGAAGGTGGCCAGCGCCGCGGGCACCCCGTCCGCCGCCGCCCGGGCCAGGTACACGTCCGCCATGTGCAGCTTGCCCCAGGCGTCCTCGTGGCCGCCCGCGGGCACCAGCCGCGCCAGGTGCGCGGCGAAGCGCGGCCCCTCCAGCGCGATGCCCGGCCAGGACCGCTGGGCCGCGTCCAGGGCCTGGGCCAGCCGCTCCTGGAGGACGGAGAGCGCGCCCGCGGGCTCCGTCTTTCCTCGGGCGGTCATGAAGGCCTGGGCTAGGGGCAATTCCGGAGAGACCACGGGCGGAACACTACCATCGGCCCCTGTCGCGCCGCCGTCTCACCCGTCAGGCCGCGCGGCGGCTCCCACCCGTCAGGTGTCCCCCGGCACACGATCCCGCGCCATGCGTGTCCACCCGCGCACGCCCCCCCTGGCCGTGCGGGGCGCCCCGGCCGCCCTCGTCCGCCCGAGCGGCGTCCAGGCCCCCGCGGCCCTCCAGCCACGGTCGCCCATGGCCCGCGCTTTGCTGGTAGAGCCTGGGCGGGACGTTGCTGGCGCGGAGGTGTGAACGTGGAAGAAGTCGGTGGTGGGCCGGGTGACGCGGTGTACTCCTCGTGGCTGGAGGTGAGCGCGTCCCACCTGCGGCACAACGTGGCGGCGTTCCGCGCGCTGGAGTCCTCCGGTCCCACGCCCCGGGCGCTGGGGGCGGTCCTCAAGGGCAACGCCTACGGCCACGGCCTGGCCCAGGTGCTGCCGCTGGTGCACGCGGGCGTGGACGTCCTCTACTTCATCGCGCCGCGGGACGCGCTCACGGTGCGCGCGCACGAGGCCGCGCACGGCCTGCCCGCGCGGCAGGTGGTGGTGCTGGGCGCGGTGGCCCCGGAGGAGGCCGTCGTGCTCGCGCGCGAGGGCATCGACGTGGTGGTGGCGGATCGCTCCTGGGCGGACGCGGTGCCTTCCCTGCGCGCGGCGCGGCTGCCCCGTCCCCTGCGGGTGCACGTGCACATCGACACGGGCCTGGGCCGCGAGGGCTTCACGCTGGACCAACTGCCGCGCGAGACGCGGTTCCTCGCGGACGCGCCGGACGTGTTCGAGCCGGTGGGCGTGCTCAGCCACTTCGCCAACACGGAGGACGTGACGGAGCAGGCCTACGCGCTGGCGCAGCTGGACGCGTTCGAGACGGCGCTGAAGCACCTGGCCGAGCAGCTCAAGCCCGCGAGGCCGCTGCAGCGGCACATCGCCGCGAGCGCCGCGGCGCTGGTGCTGCCCCCGGCGCGCTACGAGGCGGCGCGCGTGGGCATCTCGCTGTACGGCCTGTGGCCCTCGCCGGAGACGCGGCTGTCGGCGCGGCTGGTGCTGGGCGAGCTGCCGGTGCTCAAGCCGGTGCTGTCGTGGCGGTGCAGGAGCCAGGTGGTGAAGTGGCTGCCGGCGGGCGCCTACGTGGGCTACGGCTGCACGTACCGCTGCCCGGAGCCCACGCGCATCGCGGTGCTGCCGGTGGGCTACTACGACGGCTACCCACGCCTCGCGTCCGGCAAGGCGCACGTGCTGGTGAACGGGCGGCGGTGCGCGGTGCTGGGCCGCGTGATGATGAACCACCTGATGGTGGACGTGACGCACGCCACCGCCGACGAGCGCCAGGTGACGGCCACGCTCCTGGGCCGCGACGGCGAGGAGGTCGTGTCCGCCGAGGCCCTGGCCGGCTGGGCGCAGACCATCCACTACGAGCTGGTGACGCGCCTGGGGGCGCACCTGCGCCGCGTCGTCGTGGAGTAGCGGGGCGGCGCGGGGCGCGCCTCCGGTGCGGCCCGCGCGGTGAGCGGCGCCGGCATGGTCACCGGCACCGCGCTGGGCCGTCCTGCGCGGTGAGCGGCGCCGGCATGGTCACCGGCACCGCGCCGGGCCGTCCTGCGCGGTGAGCGGCGCCGGCATGGCCACCGGCACCGCTCATGCGGCGGCCCGCGCCAACGCGCTCGCGGCCCGTGCGCCGCCGCGCGCTACTTCGGGGGCGGGCCCTCGGTGAGACCGGGCGCCGGCGCGGTGGCGGGCGCCGGGGGCTGCACCTTCCAGCGGCGGTGCAGCCACAGCCACTGCTCCGGGTGCCGGCGGATGGCGCGCTCCAGCGCCGCGGTGACGCGCGCGGTGTGCTCGGTGATGGGGTCCGCGCACTCGCCGGGCTTCGGCGGGAGGATGGGGCCCTCCACCTCCAGCGTGTAGCGGGCGCCCGGGCCCGGCGGCCGCACGCCCATCACCACGAACACCGGCACGCCCGTGCGCTCGGCGGCCACCGCCATGGCGGGCGTCGTGGACGCGGGCCGGCCGAAGAAGGGCACGAACACGGCGGACTTCGCGGGCAGCGCCTGGTCCAGCAGCATGTACGCGGACTCGCCGCGGTTCACCGCGTCCGTGATCTCCTGGATGGCGCCCTTCGGGTAGATGAGCCCCGCGCCCGCGTTCAGCCGGTTCTCCGCGATGCGCGTGTTCAGCGCGCCCTTGAGCGGACGCACCAGCGCGTTGAGCGGGATGCCCCAGCGGATCAGCATCTGGCCCACCAGCTCCCAGTTGCCGAAGTGCGCCGTCACCAGCAGCGCGCCCTTGCCCGTGGCCACGTGCGCCTTCAGCGCCGCGAACGCCTCCTCGCCCACGATGCCCTGCTGGTCCCAGTCGCGCGTCATCCGGTCCCCGGACGGCAGCGACTCCACCACCACGCGCGCCATGGTGAGGTACGCGCCCCGCGCGATGTCGCGGCGCTCCTGCTCGCTCTTCTCCGGCATCGCCTGCGCCAGGTTGTCCAGCGCCACCTTGCGGCGGATGCCCAGCGTGTAGGCCAGGCCCGCCACGAAGCGCGCGAGCGCGTCCCGCGCCTTCGGGGACATCGCCGTGAGCAGCGCCCAGACGCCGCGCGTCAGGAACGCCACGATGGGGCCCGGCGGCGAGCCGATGATGCGGCGCAGGTGCTCCGGCGGCCTTCTCTCCTCGGGCGGGGTGTTGGTTTGCGGTGGCAGCGGATGCGGGGCGAGGGGGGCGGACACGGCGGCGCACTCCACCGCGAACAGGACCTGACAGCAAGGCCACGCACCGCTCGCGCGTGGCTACCTTGCCAGGCGGCTCTGGTCCACACTGCGCGGCCATGCCCAACCTGCTCCGTCCGGTGGCCCTGGCCACCGCCACCCTCCTCGCGGCCTGCGGTGCCCGACAGGGCAACGCCCCCGCTCCCGGCGCCGTTGAAGCGCCACCTGTCGTCCAGGCGCCCGCCGCGCCCACGCCGCCCGCGCTGCGGCTGCCGGACGACGTGAGGCCCACGAAGTACGCCGTCGTCCTCAAGATGGACCCCAAGGCGGAGGCCTTCGAGGGCACCGTCGACGTGATGCTGGAGGTGGCCAAGGCCACGGACGTCATCTGGATGCACGGCAAGGGCCTCATCGTGAAGGAGGCCACGCTGGAGCAGGGCGGCGTCACCCGGACGCTCAAGGCCTCCTCCGCCGGAGAGGACTTCCTCGGCCTGACGCTGGACGCGCCGCTGGCGGTGGGCGGCGCGAAGCTGCACCTCGCGTACACGGGCATCGCGTCCGAGCGCGAGACGTCCGGCGCCTTCCGCGTCAACGAGGGCGGCGACTGGTACATCTACACGCAGTTCGAGCCGCTGGGCGCGCGCCGCGCCTTCCCGTCCTTCGACGAGCCCGGCTTCAAGGTGCCGTGGCAGCTCACCTTCCACGTGCCGGAGGGCAACGTGGCCGTCACCAACACGCCGCAGCTCGCGGACGAGAAGGGCGCGGACGGCTGGCACATCTACCGCTTCGCCCCCACGCAGCCCCTGCCCAGCTACCTCATCGCCTTCGGCGTGGGCCCGTTCGACTTCCTGCCCGCGCGCGACGCGGGGCAGAAGCAGGTGAAGACGCGCATCATCACGCCGCGCGGCCGGGCCAGCGAGGGCGCGTGGGCCGCGAAGGTGACGCCCGAAATCCTGGAGCGCCTGGAGGGGTACTTCGGCATCCCGTACGCCTACGAGAAGCTGGACGTGCTCGCGGTGCCGCTGATGGGCGGGGCCATGGAGAACCCGGGCCTGGTGACGTTCAACTCGCAGCTCATCCTGGCGAAGCCGGAGGAGGACGAGGTGTGGCGCCAGCGCGCGTTCGTGAACACGCAGGTGCACGAGCTGGCGCACCAGTGGTTCGGCGACCTGGTCACCATGGCCTGGTGGGACGACCTGTGGCTCAACGAGTCCTTCGCCTCGTGGATGACCCCGCGCATCGTGGAGGCGTACCAGCCCACCTGGGACGCGCCGGTGGAGCGCGTGCAGGACCGCAACGACGCGCTGCGGGTGGACAGCCTGGTGGCCGCGCGCTACATCCGCCAGCCCATCCAGGACTCGGGGGACATCCAGAACGCCTTCGACGGCATCACCTACGGCAAGGGCAGCGCGGTGCTGTCCATGGCGGAGGCGTGGCTGGGCCGCGACGTCTTCCAGAAGGGCATCCAGCGCTACCTGCGCGCGCACGCGGGGAGGAACGCCACCGCGAAGGACTTCCTGGACGCGCTGTCCGCCGAGTCCGGCAAGGACGTGGCCCAGGTGATGAACAGCTTCCTGGACCAGACGGGCGCGCCCTTCATCACCGCCACCCTGCTGTGCGACGGCGGCGCGCCGCGCGTGGCCCTCACCCAGCAGCGCTACGTGCGCCTGGGCTCCAAGGCGCCGGACGCGCAGTCCTGGAAGGTGCCGGTGTGCGTGAAGTACCCGGGCGCGCGCGGGGACGCCACCGCGTGCACGCTGATGACGGAGGCGAAGGCGGAGGTCGCGCTGCCGGAGGCGAAGGCGTGCCCGGCGTGGGTGTTCCCCAACGCGGACGGCGCGGGCTACTACCGCGTGCGCCTGGCTGATGACACGCACGCGAGGCTGATGAAGTCCGGCCTGAAGAAGCTGTCGCGCGCGGAGCGGGTGGTGCTGCTGAGTGACTCGCTGGCGCTGGCGCATGCGGGGCTCATGCCCGCGGCGGACGCGCTGCCGCTGCTCACGGGCGTGGCGGAGGACCCGGACCGGCTGGTGCTGGAGGCGGGCCTGGACCTGCTGGACCTGGTGTCGTCGCGGCTGCTCACCCCGGCGCAGGACGCGGAGCGCGCCCGCTACATCCGCGACACCTTCGGGCCCCGCGCGCGCAAGCTGGGCTTCAAGCCCCGCGCCGGGGAGAGCGAGGACGTGCGCCTCCTGCGCCCGCGCCTGCTGGAGCTCGCCGGCAACGAGGGCAACGACCCGAAGCTCGTCGCGGAGGCGCGCGCGCTGGCGGACCAGTGGCTCAAGGACCACAAGGCGGTGGCGCCGGACGTGGTGGGCGCGGTGCTCTCCATCGCGATGGAGCACGGGGACGCGGCCCTGCACGCGAAGCTGATGAAGGCCCTGGGCGAGGAGCAGAGCCGCCACCAGCGCCAGGAGCTGCTGGGCGGCCTGGTCCACACCCTGGATCCGCGGCTCGTGAAGGCGAACCTGGAGCTGCTGCTCGACCCGAAGCAGGACGTGCGGGAGAACCTGTGGCTCCTGATGGGCGCGTCCCGGGACCCGCGCACCCGCGACACCGCGGTGGAGTTCCTGAAGGCGAACTTCGACACCCTGGTGGGCACCGGCGACAAGCCGGGCCTGATGCCGGAGGGCATGGGCTCGCGGCTGCCGTACATGGCCGCCGGCTACTGCGACGCGGGCAAGCGCCAGGAGGTGGCCGCCTTCTTCGAGCCGCGCGTGGACAAGGTGCCCGGCTCCGAGCGCGTGCTGCGGCAGGTGCTGGAGATCGTCGACCAGTGCATCGCGCTGAAGGAGGCCCAGGGCGCGAGCATCGAGGCCTTCCTGTCCGGCAAGCGGGCGAAGGCGCCGCAGGCGACCCCCGCGCCTCGCTAGGCCGCCCCCGAGGCGACCCCGGGGCCGCGCGCACGTGCACGCGGCCCCGGCGGCGCTGCCCGCGTCGCGCCGGGCGCGGCCCGGACTACTTCCGGCCGCGCGACATGAAGGACATGAAGGCCTCTTTGGCCTCGTCGGACGCGAGGCGCTGGACGAACTCGGCGCCCTCGCGCTTGAGGGTGGCCTCCACCTGCTCGCGCAGGGGGCCGCGGATGAGGGCCTTGGTCACCTTCAGGGCCTGGGCGGGGCGCTGGGCCAGGGCGCGGGCGCGCTCGGTGGCCACGTCCTTCAGCTGCGCCTCCGGGACGGCCTTGTTGATGATGCCGGCGCGCAGCGCGGTGGCCGCGTCGAACGGGTCACCGAAGAGCAGCAGCTCCGACGCCAGCGCGAAGCCCGCCGCGCGCGGGAGCAGCAGGCTGCTGGCGCCCTCCGCGCACAGGCCCAGGTTGACGAAGGGCATGCTGAAGCGCGCCTTCTCCCCGGCCACCACGTAGTCGCAGTGCAGGAGCATGGTGGTGCCGATGCCCACCGCCGCGCCCTCCACCGCCGCGAGCACGGGCTTGGCCATGCCGGCCAGGGCGCGCAGGTAGCGGAACACCGCGCTGTCCTCGCCCGTGGGCGGGTGCTCCAGGAAGTCGCCAATGTCGTTGCCCGCCGTGAACGCGCCGCCCGCGCCGGACAGGAGCACCACCCGGACGTCGTCGCGGCGCTCCGCCTCCTGGAGGGCGGCGGTGGCGGCCTCGTACATGGCGTGGGTGAAGGCGTTCTTCTTCTCCGGCCGGTGGAAGGTGACGGAGAAGACCCCGGCGTCGAGCTGCGTCAGAAGCGTATCGGACATGGCCGGACAGCCTAACGCGCGTCGGGCCGCAGCGCGCGCACGAGCAGCGGGGCCAGCGTCACGACCTGGTGGGGGAAGGGCAGGTCCTCCCGGGGCTCCACGCTGTCGGTGCTGACCAGCCGCTTCACGGGCACGCCGCGCAGGCGCTCCAGCGCGGGGCCCACCAGCAGGGCGTGCGTGGTGGCCAGGATGAAGTCGTCCGCGCAGCCCTCGCCCTTCAGCTCCTTCGCCGCCGCCGCCAGCGTGCCGCCGGTGGAGATCATGTCGTCCACCAGGATGGGGCGCATGCCGCGCACGTGGCCCAGCAGGCCCAGCGTCTCCACGTCGTTGCCGCTCAGCCGCGCCTTGTGCACCACCGCCCAGGGCCGGCCGAGCAGCTTCGCCAGCGCCTCCGCCCGCTTCACCGCGCCCAGGTCCGGGGCCACCACCACGGACGTGTCGGTGACGTGGGGGCGCAGCGCGTCCGCCAGCAGCGGCAGCGCGGACAGGTGCTCCAGCGGGGCGCCGAAGCAGCCCTCCAGCGCCGGGTTGTGCAGGTCCACGGTGAACACCCGCGTGAAGCGGCCGTGGGACACCATGTCGGCCACCAGGCGGCCGCCCAGGGGCTCGCCCGGCCGGGCGCGGCGGTCCTGTCGCGCGTAACCGACATAGGGAATCACCGCCTCCAGCGAGGCCGCGCCCGCCCGCCAGCACGCGTCCGCGAGCAGCAGCAGCTCCATCAGGTTCTCCCCCACGGGCGGGGTGGAGGACTGGAGGATGACGACGCGGCGGCCGCGCACCTCCTCCGGGGGCACCTCGATGTGCAGCTCTCCATCCGGGAAGCGCTCCCGCTTCACCCCCACGGGCGCCGCGCCGAACGCCTGGGCGAGCGCACGGCCGAGGTGGGGACTGGCACTGCCGACGACGAGGGCGATGGGCATCATGGACCGCACCCTAGCGCGGGAGTCGCTCGTGGTGCCCTGGCCTCCCGGGCATGCCACCAGGAGAGCCGCTGTCCGGGCCTCCGCCGACACTCCCCCGGGGGAAGGACACCTTCGGGGAGTGGAGGCTGGCAATGCGGTTCCGGGACCGGGCGGAGGCGGGACAGAGGCTCGCGGGGGTGCTCGCGCCCTACCGCTCCGGGGACGTGTGCGTGCTGGGCCTGGCGCGCGGCGGGCTGCGCGTGGCGTACGAGGTGGCCCGCGCGCTGGAGGCGCCCCTGGACCTGTGGGTGGCGCGGCGGCTGCGCGAGCCGGGGGGCCGCCTCACGCTGGGCGCGGTGACGGAGGGCGGCGGGCTGTACCTGGACCCCCAGGCCGCGCGGCAGGCGAGGGCGCCGGCGGAGGCGCTCCAGCGCTTCGTCCACGAGGAGGTGGACGACGTGGAGCGGCAGGCCCGGCAGCTGAGGGGCGGCCTCACGCCCCGCGTCCGCGGGTGCACGGCGCTGCTGGTGGATGACGGGATGGTGACGGGCGCCACCGTGGCCGCGGCGCTCCTGGCGCTGAGGCAGCAGGGTGCGCGCCAGCGTGTCGTGGCGGTGGGCGTGGCGACGCCGCGCGCGCTGGAGCTCGTCCGGAGCCGCGCGGACGCGGTGCACGCGCTGGGGCTGGACCCCGCGCTGCGCGAGGTCTCCGACGCGTACGACGCCTTCCCCGCGCTCACCCAGGACGCGCTGCGGCGCTGGCTCACGCGCGCCCGGGAGGCCCGCCCCCCGCGGGCGGAGGGCGTGGCGCCGGACGTGGCGGGCGGGTGGTGGTTCTGACGGCCGCGCGAGGAGCGGGAAACGACGAGGACGCGAGGAGGACCTATGGACGTGGAAACCGTGCATGCGGAGGACCGCAGGCCCCGGACGCATTGGGAGCACTTCACGCACGACGAGCTGCTGGGGGTGCGGGGCGTGGGCCGCTCCATGGAGCAGGCCTTCGAGATGGCGGCGCTGGGGCTCTGCGCGCTGGTGACGGACCCCCGGAGCGTGGAGGCCCACGAGGAGCTGGAGGTGGCCTGCCAGTCGGCGGACCACGACCAGCTGCTCGCGGACTGGCTGCGGGAGGTGGTGGGCGCGATGGCCGGCCGGCGCCTGCGCTTCCAGTGCTTCGTGGTGCGCCTGGACGGGCTGAACCTCTTCGGCCACGGCTTCGGCGAGCGCGCGGGGCAGGCACGCCACGGCGCCAACGTGGCGGTGACCGGCGCGTCGCTCACCCGCGTCCAGGTGCGGCAGGGGCCGGAGGGCGTGTGGACCGCCGAGGCGCTGGTGGACTTCTAGGGCCGTGGGCGGGCCCGCCCGCCGCGCTCCACGCTCGCCGCGCCGGGGGCCGTGCGGGCGCGGCGGGAGGATTCGTCCACGGAGTGGATGCGCCGGGGCGCCGGGCTGCTATAGGGACATCTCCCTCTTCGCGACCAGGAACCCGCCGGACATGCCTTCCCGTGACCCCTGCTTTGTGTGGCTCGACCTGGAGATGACCGGCCTGGACCCCAACACCTGCGGCATCATCGAGGTGGGCATCATCATCACCGGCCCGGACCTGCGCCCCATGGGGGAGTTCGAGCGCGTCGTCTGGCAGCCGGAGGAGATGCTCCAGCGCATGGAGCCCGTCGTGCGCGAGATGCACACGAAGAACGGCCTGCTGGAGAAGGTGCGCGCGTCGACGTCGTCCCTGCGCGTGGTGGAGCGCGAGGTGACGTCCTTCATCGCGGACTACTGCGACCTGGGCGAGGGCATCCTCGCGGGCAACTCCATCCACACGGACCGGCGCTTCCTCATCGACCACATGCCCATGGTGGACCGCTACCTGCATTACCGCATGGTGGACGTGACCAGCCTCAAGGTCATCGCGCGCGCCTGGTACCCGGCGCTGGTGGAGCCGCGCAAGCCGCCCAGCGGGCACACCGCGCTCGCGGACCTGCGCTCCAGCATCAGCGAGCTGCAGTACTACCGGGACGTCCTCTTCCGCGCGACGCCGGGCTGAGGGCCCGCTTCAGGCGCGAGGCGCTTCCCGGGGGAGCTGCTTCGCGATGGTGCCCAGCAGGTCGTCCAGCTCGAAGGGCTTGGCGAGGAAGTGGGAGCTGGCGCGGCGCTCCTCGTCCGTGAGGCGGCCCGCGCTCATCACCACCACGGGCAGGTCGCACAGGTCCGGGTGGGCGCGGATGCGGCGCAGCAGCTCGCCGCCGTCCATCACCGGCATCATCAGGTCCAGCAGCACCAGGTCCGGCTTGGAGGCCAGGAGCCGCTGGAGGCCCTCGTCGCCGTTGTACGCGGTGACGATGTCGTAGCCCTCCAGGGACAGGATGTCCTCGAGCGCCTCCACGATGGCGAGCTCGTCGTCCACGATGAGCAACCGCTTCATGCGCGGCGTCCCTCCACCGTCCACGCGCCGCCAGACACCCCCGCGGCCCGCGAGGCCGGGAGGGGATGGGACGGATTGCGGGTGGAATGGGACTTCACGCGGAGGCTCCGGTTTCTCTTGGGGCAGAAGCTAGGTCCGCGTGGGATTTCGGCCAGGGGCCGGTGTGGGCTCTGTTGGGCAGGTGGCGGTGGAGGTGCCCTGGGAGGCGGTCAGGCGCTCCCGGAGGATGTGCTTCTGGACCTTGCCCAGGGCGTTGCGGGGCAGGGCGTCGGTGAAGACGACGCGGCGGGGCTTCTTGAAGGCGGCCAGTCGTTCGCGGCACCAGTCCACCAGGGCCTGGGCGTCCGTGGGGGCGCCGGGGTGGGGGACGACGACGGCGACGACCTGCTCGCCGAAGTCCGGGTCGGGCAGGCCCAGCACGGCGGCCTCCGCGACGGACGGGTGCTGGGTGAGGACCTCTTCGACCTCGCGCGGGTAGATGTTGAAGCCACCGCTGATGATCAGCTCCCGGGCCCGGCCGGTGATGCGCAGGAAGCCGTCCGGGTCCCACTCGCCCAGGTCGCCGGTGCGGAACCAGCCCTCGGCGTCGAAGGCCTCGGTGGTGGCGTCCGGGCGGCGCCAGTAGCCGGTGAACACGTGGGGGCCGCGGACCTCGATCTCGCCCGTCTCCCCGCGGCCCAGGGGCTCTCGGGAGCGCACGTCCACGACGCGGGCCTCCTGGCCGGGGAAGGGCACGCCGACGGTGCCGGGGCGGCGCTCGCCGTCGTAGGGCTGGGTGGTGTTCATGAGCGTCTCGGTCATGCCGTAGCGCTCTAGGATGCGGGCGCCGAAGCGCGCCTCGATGTCCAGGCAGAGCTGGGGGCTCAGGGGGGCGGAGCCGGAGACCCACAGGCGCAGCGGGTGGGGCGTCACGCCGGTGCGGCGGGACTCCTCCAGGATGCGGCCGTACATGGTGGGCACGCCGAAGAAGAGGGTGAGGGACGGGTCGTCGTGCAGGGCGGTGAGGGCCTCGGACGCGACGAAGCGGCGGCGCAGGTCCACGCTGGCGCCGGTGAAGAGGGTGCCGTGCAGGCCCACCATGAGGCCGTGCGTGTGGAAGAGGGGGAGGGTGAGCAGGAGCCGGTCCGCGTCGGTCCAGCGCCACGCCTCGGTGACGGCGCGCACGTTGGCGAGCAGCTGTCGGTGCTGGAGCATGGCGCCCTTGGAGCGGCCGGTGGTGCCGGACGTGTAGCCCAGCACGGCCAGGTCCTCCGCGCGGGGCAGGGGCAGCGACGCGGTGGCCGCGGCGCCCTGGTCCACGACGGCGTCGAAGGCGACTGTGGGCAGGGACGCGGGGAGGCCGGGCGGGGGCGGCTCCACGGTGATGAGCCATTGGAGCGAGGGCAGCGCGTCGCGCAGCGGCGCGAGCTCCGAGGCGCCCGCGGTGCCGGTGACGCAGACCTTCACCTCCGCGTCGGAGAGGATGTGGGCCAGCTCGACCTGGCGGTAGGCCGTATTGACGAGCACGGCGACGCAGCCCGCGGCCTGGACGCCGAGCCAGGTGATGACGAACGCGTCGCTGTTCTCCAGGAAGAGGGCGACGCGCTCACCCGGAGCCAGCCCCCGGGCCTTGAGGCCCCGAGCGAACGCGGTGACCCGCTCCGCCAGCTGTCCACGCGTGTACGTCGCCCCCTCGAAGGAGAGCAGCGGGCGCGAGGGCACGTGGCGGGCATGGTCCAGGAACACTTCAAGCAGGGAGGCCGGCATGGCGCGCGAGCCTAGCGTCTGCTGGTGGGAAAAGGTCTCGGCCTTGCTGCGCTGATCCGCTTCCTGGTCCTCCTGGGCAGCGAGGTCCAGACCGGAAGCCCGGCCATCCGCGTGCGACGCCTCAGAACAGCGTGACGCCCAGCGTGAGGCTGAACAGGAGGCCGCCGTGCTGGCTGGCGGCGATGTCGAGGTCGTCGAGGAGGTTCGGGTCTCGGCCGTCCGACGTGCGCCAGTTGTCCTCGCGCAGGCGGAAGCCCCAGCCCCCGCGCACGCCCAGGTACAGGGGGCCCATCGACTGGCGCATGCCCACCGCCAGCGTCGCCACCGGCGTCATCAGCTTCTCCGTCCTGTACACCTCGGTTTCATCGCCGAACGTGAGCGTGGTCGTCGACGTCCCGCCCATGTTGAAGCTCATGCCCGCCTCCAGGAACGGGCTCGTGCGCACCTCGCCCAGCGGATACAGGCGCGCCACCGGCCCCAGCCGGAAGCCCCACGCGCCCGCGCCCGCGCTCAGGTTGAGCCCCAGGATGGGCGTGATCCGATACTCCAGCTCCCCCCCGAAGATGCCCGAGGGGCTGTTGAAGCCTGCCGCGAGGCCCAGGTCCAGCGTCGTCCGGCCACCCCCCGGCGGCGCGGCTCCTCGCGCTCCAGCTCGCGTCCCGTCGAGTCCTGCCCCATCCCCGCCATCGGCGCGTCCGCCCGGGCCAGGGGCACCTCGCCCGGGTCCGCGCTGGAGGCCACCGGCACCTCCTGCGCCGCCGCCACCTCCAGCTTCTTCGCCTCGTCCAGCACCGCCTGCGCCATCACCACCGCGCCCTTGTCGCTCAGGCTGGGGTTGACGAACTCATACGCCAGCGTCTTGGTGCGCACCGGCGAGTGCGTCGTGCTCAGTCGGTACGTCAGCCGGTACTTCTCCCCCGAGCGCGTCACCCTCGCGCTCACCGTCACGTCCGGCGAGCCCTCCTGCTGCGGCTCCAGCAGGATGGCCTCCGTGGTGGCGTCCTTCAGCGCCTCGTTGATGCCGTAGCGCGTGCGCTCCGCCACGGTGCTCGCGGACAGCCCGCTGACGTCCACCTCGCTGCCCACCTCCGTGAGCTGGAGGGACAGGGCATCGGCGAAGGCGGAGAAGGGCAGAAGGGTGGCGGCCAGCAGCATGCCGGCGCGCACCCGCGGGGCGGTGGAGCGCATGGGGAGTCTCTCGAAGCTGTGTGGGAGGTGAATCGATCCACCAGACGGTCGCGAGCCGGCGCTATTCAACACCCACTGAAGCTTTCCAGTGTCCGCTCCTGGGACGCGCCCATCGCGCAAGCGGTCAGTGCCGCCCGGGCCCGGAGCCCCTGCTCCTGCACTTCCGCGGACTTGGCGGGGCGGGAGGGCCCTGGCACGGGGCTCGCTCTAGCGAAGGGCCGTGGACATCCCGAAGGCCCGTGCACCGCGTCGCAGCCCCTACCTCCTGGCCGCCCTGGGCCTCGCCGCGCTGGTGGCGGTGACCGTGGGCCTGTCCCGGCTGCGCCCCGCCGCGCCCACCGTGGACAGGGCCTCGGTGTGGCTGGACACGGTGAAGCGCGGCCCGCTGGTGCGGCAGGTGAAGGGCACGGGCTCGCTGGTGCCGGAGTCCATCCGCTGGCTCACCGCGGATACCGCCGGCCGCGTGGAGCGCATCCACGTCAAGCCCGGCGCCACCGTCACCGCGGGCACGCTGCTGTTGGAGCTGTCCAACCCGGACGTGCAGCTCCAGGCCCTGGAGGCCGAGCGCCAGCTCGCGAGCGCCGAGGGCGACTTCCTGGAGCTGCGCGAGCTGCTCCAGACGCAGCGCCTGTCCCAGCAGGCCACCGTGGCCGCCCTCACCGCCGAGGCCGCTGACGCCGCCCGCCGCGCCCAGGCGAGCACCGCCCTCTTCCAGAAGGCCTTCGTGGGTGACCTGGAGACGCGCCAGGCGCAGGAGAAGGCGCAGGAGGCCGGCCAGCGTCTGGACCTGGAGCGCCAGCGGCTGGACGTCATGTCCCAGAGCCTGCGCCAGCGCCTGGCTTCACAGCAGGAGCAGGTGGAGCGGCTCGAGGCCGTGGCGCGCTTCCGCCGGCGGCAGGTGGAGTCCATGAAGGTGCACGCGGGCGAGGACGGCGTGCTCCAGGAGCTGCCGCTGGAGCTGGGTCAGTGGGTGACGCCCGGCGTGCTCCTGGCCAAGGTGGTGAAGCCGGAGCGGCTCAAGGCGGAGCTGCGCATCGCGGAGACGCAGGCGCGCGACATCCTCCCGGGCCTGAAGGCGCAGGTGGACACGCGCAACGGCGTGGTGGAGGGCACCGTGGCGCGAGTGGCCCCCGCGGCCAGCCAGGGCACGGTGCGCGTGGAGGTGTCACTGCCAGACACGCTGCCCAGGGGCGCCCGGCCGGACCTCACCGTGGAGGGCACCGTGGAGCTGGAGCGCCTGGACGACGTGCTGTCCGTGGGGCGCCCGGCCGGCGCCCAGGCGGAGAGCACGCTGGCGCTCTTCCGCCTGCTGCCTGGAGGCGACGAGGCGGTGCGTATCCCCGTGAGGCTGGGCCGGGGCTCGGTGAACGAGGTGGAGGTCGTGCAGGGGCTTTCGGAAGGCGATCAGGTGGTGCTGTCGGACATGACCGCGTGGGATGCGGTGGAGCGCGTGAGGCTGCGATGATGACGACGATGACGAACGACCGCGAGGCGAAGGCCGGGGTCCCGGGCGCGGTGCCGGGCCGGGCGCTGCTCCAGCTCGACGGGCTCACCAAGGTGTTCGAGACGGAGGAGGTGGAGACGCACGCCCTCTCCAACATCCAGCTCACCATCCGCGAGAACGAGTGGGTGGCCATCGTCGGCCCGTCCGGCTCCGGCAAGTCCACGCTGCTCGCGGTGCTGGGGCTGCTGGACACCGCCACGCGCGGCAGCTACCTGCTGGACGGCAGGAGCGTGCTGGAGCTGTCGCCCACGGAGCGGGCGAAGGTGCGCAACCAGCACATCGGCTTCATCTTCCAGAGCTTCAACCTCATCGGCGACCTCACCGTCTTCGAGAACGTGGAGCTGCCGCTCACCTACCGGGGCCTGCCCGCGCAGGAGCGCAGGCAGCGCGTGGAGCGGGCCCTGGAGCGCGTGGGCATGGCGCACCGGGCGCGGCACCTGCCGGGGCAGCTGTCCGGCGGCCAGCAGCAGCGCGTGGCGGTGGCGCGCGCCGTGGCGGGAGACCCCCTCATCCTCCTGGCGGACGAGCCCACGGGCAACCTGGACTCGAAGAACGGCGAGGCGGTGATGCAGCTCTTGTCCGACCTGCACAAGGCGGGCTCCACGCTGTGCATGGTGACGCACGACCCGGCGCACGCGCGCATCGCCACGCGCACGGTGAGCCTGTTCGACGGCCGCGTCGTGCAGGACGAACAGCTCCGCTGAAGCGGGGGACTCGGCCATGGAACACCTGCTCGGCGACTTGCGCTACGCGTGGCGCTCCCTGAGGAACGCTCCCGGCTTCGTGGCGGCGGCGGTGCTGACGCTGGCGCTGGGCATCGGCGCGAACAGCGCCGTGTTCAGCGTGGTGAAGGGCGTGCTGCTCACCCCGCCGCCCTTCGCGCAGCCGGAGCGGCTGGTGCTGCTGGCTCCGAACTTCGACGCCTTCGGTCTGAAGGAGGTGTCCAACTCGGTGCCGGAGTACCGGGACATGACCACGCACACGCGGGCCTTCGCGTCGCTGGCGGCCTTCCGGCCCGACGACATGACGCTCACGGGAGGGGATGCGCCCCGGCGCCTGCGCGTCGTCATCGCCACGGCGTCGTTCCTGCCCACGCTGGGCGTCGCGCCGGTGCTCGGCCGGGGCTTCACCGCGGAGGAGGAGACGCCGGGGCAGGATCACGTCGTGGTGCTCACGGACGCCGCGTGGCGCACCTGCTTCGCCAGGGACCCGGAGGTGCTGGGGCGCGTGCTGCGGCTGGACGGCGTGCCGCGCACGGTGGTGGGCGTGCTGCCACCGGGCCACGTCTATCCGGAGGACACGGAGGCGGTGCTGCCCTTCGCGCCGACGCCGGAGCAGCAGGAGGAGTCCCGCCGAGGCAACCGCTTCCTGAGCGTGCTGGCGCGGCTCAAGCCGGGCATGACGCTGGACGGCGCGCGAGCGGACCTGGCGCGCATGGGCGACGCGCGTACGCCGGACCTGGTGGACCAGTACCGGCAGGCGGGGTGGTCCATGAGCGTGACGTCGCTGGAGGACCACGTGGTGGGCGGGGTCCGCGAGACGCTGTGGCTGCTCTGGGGCGCGGTGGGCTTCGTGCTGCTGGTGGCGTGCTCCAGCGTGGCCAACCTGCTGCTCGCGCGGGCGGTGTCCCGGGCCCGCGAGGTGTCCATCCGCGCGGCGCTGGGCGCGGGCCGGACGCGGCTGGTGGCGCAGTTCCTCACGGAGAGCCTGGTGCTGTCGCTGGTGGCGGGCGCGGTGGGGCTGCTGCTCGCGCTGTGGGGCACGGACGCGCTGGTGGCCACGGTGGGCGAGGGCCTGCCGCGCGCCCGGAGCGTGAGGCTGGACGTGGCCTCCGCGCTCTTCACGGTGGCGGTGTCGGTGCTCACGGGCGTGCTCTTCGGGCTGGTGCCCGCGCTCCAGGCCAGCCGCGTGGACCTGCACGCGGCGATGCGTGAAGGCGCCCGTGCCACGGGCAGCCACCGCACGGGCCGGCTGCGCGCCGCGCTGGTGGTGGCGCAGGTGTCGCTCGCGCTGGTGCTGCTGGTGGGCGCGGGCCTGTTCGTGAGGAGCTTCCTCGCGCTCCAGCGGGTGGACGCGGGCTTCGTGCCCGACGGCGTGCTCACCGGCCAGCTGGCGCTGCCCCGGGTGCAGTACCCGGACCGGGCGAAGCAGGCGGCCTTCCAGCAGGCCCTGCTGCCCCGGCTCCAGGCGCTGCCGGGCGTGGAGTCCGCGGGGCTGACGAACGTGCTCCCGCTGGGGGGCGCCATGGACAACAGCTTCGACATCGACGGGCGCCCACGCCAGCCGGGCGAGCTGTGGAAGGCGGTGGAGCTCCGCGCCGCCACTCCCGGCTACCTGAAGGCGCTGCGCGTCCACCTGCGGCAGGGCCGGTTGCTGGAGGACTCGGACGCGCCGGACGCGCCGTGGGTGGTGGTCATCAACCGCTCCTTCGCGGACCTCTTCTGGCCCCGGGGCGACGCGCTGGGGCACCGGGTGAAGCTGCACGGCCAGGACATGCAGTGGGCCACGGTGGTGGGCGTCGTGGACGACCTGCGCGAGTGGGGCCTGGACGTGCCGGCGCGTCCGGCCGGGTACTACGCGCTGTCGCAGCTCCCGTCCGTCTCCATGGGCCTCGTGGTGCGCGTGAGGTCGGGGGACCCGGAGGCGGTGCGGGCCCAGGTGGAGGCGGAGGTGCGCGCGGTGGACGCGGACCTGCCGCTGTTCGACGTGTCCCCGCTCACGCGGCGGCTGGACGAGGCCACGGGGGCCCGGCGGCTGTCCGCGCTGGTGATGGGCCTGTTCGCGGGCGTCGCGCTGCTGCTCGCGGCGCTGGGGCTGTCGGGCGTCATCGCCTTCTCGGTGTCGCAGCGCACGCGGGAGCTGGGCATCCGCATGGCGCTGGGCGCGGCGCGAGGCGACGTGCTGCGGCTGGTGCTGGCGCAGGGCCTGCGGCTGTCGCTCACGGGCGTGGCGGTGGGGCTGTGCCTGTCCCTGGGGCTGGCGCGCCTGCTGGGGTCGCTGCTGTATGGCGTGTCGGCGGACGACCCGTGGACGTTCGGCGGGGTGGCGCTGCTGCTGACCGGGGTGGCGCTGGGGGCGTCGTGGCTGCCTGCCCGGCGGGCGACGCGCGTGGACCCCATCAGCTCGCTCCGGGCGGACTGACGTCCTTTCTTTCTGGCACAGTCGCGCCCCGTGGTGTCCCCCGTGTCCGAACCTCCCGCTCCCCGCCCCACCCGCATCCTCGTGGCCGACGACCAGCCGGACGTGCTGGAGGCGCTGCGGCTGCTGCTCAAGCGCGATGGCTACACGGTGGTGAGCTCGCAGTCCCCCGCGGGCGTGAAGGCCACGCTGGACGCGGAGGACGTGGACCTGGTGTTGATGGACCTGAACTACGCGCGCGACACCACGTCCGGACGGGAGGGCCTGGACCTCCTGGGCGAGCTGCGCGCGCGGGACGCGCTGCTGCCCGTGGTGGTGATGACGGCGTGGGGCAGCGTCGAGGGCGCGGTGGAGGCGATGCGCCTGGGCGCGCGCGACTACGTGCAGAAGCCCTGGGACAACACGCGACTGCTGGCCACGCTGCGCACGCAGCTGGAGTGGTCCCGGGCGCTGCGGCGAAGCCGGCGGCTGGAGGAGGAGAACCAGCACCTGCGCCGCGAGCAGGGCGGACGCTCGCCCATGGTCGGCGAGTCGCGGGCGATGCAGCCGGTGCGCAGGCTCATCGAGCGGGTGGCGCCGGCCTCGGCGCCGGTGCTGGTGACGGGCGAGCACGGCACGGGCAAGGAGGTGGTGGCGCGGCTCATCCACGCGGCGAGCCCGCGCGCGGACCGGCCCTTCGTCGCGGTGAACTCCGGCGGGCTGTCCGAGGGCGTCTTCGAGAGCGAGCTCTTCGGTCACGTGAAGGGCGCGTTCACGGACGCGAAGGCGGACCGCATCGGCTGCTTCGAGCTGGCGGACGGCGGCACGCTCTTCCTGGATGAGATTGGGAACATGCCGCTGACGCAGCAGGCGAAGCTGCTGCGGGTGCTCCAGACGGGGGAGCTGCACCCGGTGGGCTCGTCGCGGACGCGGCGCGTGGACGTGCGCGTGGTGAGCGCGACGAACGTGGACCTGGGCCGGGCGGTGGCGGAGGGGCGCTTCCGCGAGGACCTGCTCTACCGGCTCAACACGGTGGAGGTGCAGCTGCCGCCGCTGCGGGAGCGGCGCGAGGACATCCCGCTGCTCGCGGCGCACTTCCTGGCGGCGCAGGGCCAGCGTTACGGCCGTCCCGACATCCACCTGGCGCCGGGGGCCATGGAGGCGCTCATCGCGTATCCCTGGCCGGGCAACGTGCGCGAGCTGGAGCACGCGGTGGAGCGCGCGCTGCTGATGTCGGTGGGGGACCGGGTGGAGGCGGAGGACCTGCTGCTCAAGCGGATGGGGCCCGCGAACACCGGGAGCGCGCGCCTGGAGGAGATGACGCTGGAGGAGGTGGAGCGCTACCTCATCGAGCGCGCGCTCGGCCGGCACGACGGCAACGTGAGTGAAGCGGCGAAGGCGCTCGGGCTGTCGCGCAGCGCGCTCTACCGGCGGCTCCAGTACTACGGCATCAAGGGCGCCAGGTGAAACGCGGCCCCTCGTCGCCGCACGCTCCGAGCGCCGCGCCGCGTGCGGAGACAGCGCAGGTGTCGTCGCCGCAAGGCCCGAGCGCCGCGCCGCGTGCGGAGGCAGCGCAGGTGTCGTCGCCGCAAGGCCCGAGCGCCACGGCTCAGGCGGACGAGCGTCAGGTCTCGGCACCGCAAGCCTCGCGTGCCATGAACCTCGCGCACGCGCAGGACGCGCACGAACAGAAGTCCCGCGTGCCACACGACCTGCGCATCCTGTGGCTCGCGGTCCTCGCGGGCCTGCCCGCGGTGCTCGTGACGCTCGTGCTCCTCTGGACGGGGGACTTCACCGCCAAGGTGCGCTGGACGCTGTCCGTGCTCGTGGTGGGCGTCCACGCCGGAGCGTGTCTGGCGCTCCGCGAGCGCGTCGTGCGGCCCCTGCACACCGTCGCGGGTCTGCTGGCCGCCCTGCGTGAAGGGGACTACTCCGTGCGCGGCCGGGGCGGGCGCGCCGGAGATCCGCTCGGAGAGGTGCTCCTGGAGGTCAACGCCCTGGGCGACACCCTGCGCGAACAGCGCCTGGGCGCGCTGGAGGCCGGCGCGCTGCTGGGGCAGGTGATGGAGGCCATCGACGTCGCGGTGCTCGCCTTCGACGCCTCCGGCACCCTCAAGCTGGTGAACCGCGCGGGTGCCCGGCTCGTGGGCCTGCCGCGAGCGCAGCTCCTGGGGCAGCGCGCGGATGCCCTCGGCTGGAGCGAGCTGCTGGAGGGCCCCGCCCCCCGCCGCCTCACCCGCGTCTTCGCGCAGCAGGACGGCGGCCCCTACGAGCTGTGGCGCGGCACCTTCCGCGAGGGCGGCCAGCCCCATCAGCTCGTCGTGCTCACCGACCTGCGTCTGGCATTGCGCGAGGAGGAGCGCGAAGCCTGGCGCCGGCTGGTCCGCGTGCTCAGCCACGAAATCAACAACTCCCTCACCCCCATCCACTCCATCGCGGATGCCCTGCGAGGCACCCTCGCCCAGGTGCCGCGTCCCGAGGACTGGGAGGAGGACACCCGTCACGGCCTGGGCATCATCGCCCGCCGCGCGGAGGCCCTGTCGCGCTTCATGTCCGCGCACGCGCGGCTCGCGCGCCTGCCGCCCCCCACCCTGGGACCCGTGGAGGTGGAGCCCTGGGTGCGGCGCGTGGTGGCCCTGGAGCCGCGCCGCCCCGTCGCCGTGCGCCCGGGCCCCGGCCTCACCGTGTCCGGAGACGGAGACCAACTGGAGCAATTGCTTATCAACCTGGTGCGTAACGCCGTGGACGCGGTCCTGTCGGTCGAGGGCGCGGGCGGTGTCTGGGTTTCCTGGGCCGTGCACGCGCCCGGCGCCGTGGAGGTCTGGGTGGAGGACGAGGGCCCCGGCCTCGCCGACACCTCGAACCTCTTCGTGCCCTTCTTCACCACCAGGCCCCAGGGCAGCGGCATCGGCCTGGCGCTCAGCCGGCAGATCGCCGAGGCGCACGGAGGCAGCCTGCGCCTGGAGAACCGCACCGACGGCCGGGGCTGCCGCGCGAGGCTCAGGCTCCCGCTGGACGCTCCGCGCGCGTGAGGCGCTTCTTGGCGGCCTCGGGCCCGGTGGGCGTGGCGGGGGCCGCCTCGGGCTCCGGCAGGGGCGCGGCCAGCCGGTAGAGCACCGCGGTCGCCGCCCAGAAGAACAGCACGCTGAGCCCCACGTGGATCCACCGCGCCCCGGACCACTGCTGAACCGAGCGGGGCAGCGCCTCCACTGCGACGAAGACGCCCATCCACTGCCCCAGCCAGCACAGCCCCGTCACCCACAGCACCCGCTGCCACGACGCCATCCGGGTGCGCCCGAAGGCATACCGGTGCAGGACCCACAACAGCCCCACCGCGCAGCCCCACAGCGCCAGCCGTGTCAGGGAGAGCCCCCGGTGTGAAGGACCCAGCGGGTTCAGCTCCAGCACCCCGAAGCTCGGCGCCAGGATGAGCACCTGCACCAGCAGCACCCGGCGCACCCGCTCCGTCAGTCCCTTGAGGAGCTGCCCATACGTCCAGGTCAGCGCAATCATGGGGCCCTCCTCGGGCACGAATGAGCGGTGCTGCATGAGAAGAACGGGTCGCCCTTTATTTCTTGATTTATTTGGTTGGGATGGACTCCCGGCCTTCCACAACCCAAGCAACTTCCATGGGTTGGATTGACTCCCACAAAGACTATTCAAAGATGGACAGCTCGGAGAGGGAATAGAACTCAGCGGGTGGGGAGGTGCCGTCGTAGGTGAGGGATTCCACGGACATCCGCACGAAGCGCACGGGCCCGGCGCTGGAGAGGGGCACGTCCCGGAAGACGGGCGCCCGCGTGCCCAGGGGGAGCGGGCCGTCTCCGTAGGGGGAGTCTCCGCCGGGGGGCTCGATGTAGTAGTCGAGCTGGGAGACGTACAGGTCGCGCTCCAGGGGGCCCAGGTCCCGCACCGAGACGCGTGCCAGGGCTTGCCACTGCTCGCCGTCCGCGCTGCCCTCCAGGACGAGCCAATCCCTGCCCCCCGTGCCCCACAGGTAGGACAGCCCGCGCACCACCGCGCGGCGGGGCACGCCCGGCTGGGGCAGGGTGATGACGACGCTGTACGCCCGGGGGTCGGTCTCCTTCTCGAAGAAGTCCACGGGGGTGAGCTGGCCATCCGTCCATGGACAGACATCGGGGAAGGACGGCACGCACGTGGCGCCTCGGCTGAGGGGGCGCAGCGCCCCGGCGGGCAGGGGCGCCGCGCCGGTGCGCCACTCCTGGCGGAACTCCACGGAGCCCGACTCGCCGCCCAGGGGCGAGAACAGCCAGCTCCCCACGCTGGCGGCGCGCAGCTGGACGCGGGGGCTAGCGAAGTCCTCCAGCACGTACGGGCTCGGGGTCCACGGCGAGGCCGTGCCTGTCTCGCGCCAGAGCAGCGCATCGCCGGACGTGACCCACAGCAGGGGCTCCGGCGAGGTGGGCAGGATGGGGATGAACTGGCCGCTCTCCCCGTCGAGCAGCTCCAGCGTATCGCCCGTCTCCGGCACGGGCGGCGCCGGGGGCGCGGGAGGGAAGGCCACGCTCGGGCCTTCCTCGCCGATGCTCACGACCGGGTGCGCGTCCCAGGGCTTGAGCGTGGGCAGCTCCACGTCGTCCTGGAAGGAGAACGCGAGCGAGGTCCCGCTGCCGTCCGCGTCCAGCGGCAGCGACAGCCGGAACCGGCTGCGGTTGCTGGAGTTGCTCGTCTCGACGACGGCGTCTCCGTAGAGCACCTCCAGGGTGAAGTCGCCGGAGGCCTCCGGGGTGACGGCGCCGAAGGGCTCGAAGGCGCCCTCCTGGGCGTCCACGAGGCGCTCGAGGGTCAGCGGCTCGCCGGAGCGGGGGGCGCCGTCCCGCCGGAGCGCGCGGCCGTAGGCGAAGATGGGGTCCTCGGGGTAGCGGTCGCAGCCGGTGACGGCGGAGGCCACGAGCGCCAGGGAGGTGACGAGTGCGCGTCGCATGTCAGTAGGTCGCCTTGAGCCCGAGGAGCGGGAGGATGACGGGGATGCGGATGGGGGCGCGGATGGGACTGGCGCCCCGGGGGGTGTCGGGGTCGTCGCCGGACCCGGCGCGGTACTCGTAGGCCACCACCTCCTGCTGCGCGGAGAGGTTGAGCACGTCGAGCGACACGTCCAGGGTGAAGTCCTGGGAGGCCCACGACTTCGCGACGCGCGCGTCCACGCGGAAGAACGGCGCCAGGCGCTGGGTGCGGTCCAGGTCCTGCCGCACCCAATGGTTCACCCCGTCGCCGTCCGACACCCAGCGCTGCGTCTGCGAGGTGATCTGCCCCGTCTCCGGGCGGCCGGTGTTGAAGTGCACCACCGTGCCCACGGTCCAGTTGTTGCCGAACTTGTAGCTGAGCGCGGCGTTGAGCGTGTGCGCCTGCTCGAAGGCGAAGGGCAGCGTGCCCTCCACCGTCTCCAGGACCCGGTTGTCGTCGCCGATGCGGGAGAAGCGCGCCTTCCGCCTGCTCTGCAGGAAGCTGTAGGACACCCAGCCGAACCAGTGGCGGCCCAGCGGGTGGCGGGCCATCAGGTCGAAGCCGTAGGCGTAGCCGGTGGTGGCGGGGGCCTCGCCCAGGCTGCCCCGGCGGCGGCGGTTCTCCGCCACGTCCAGCAGGTCGAACTCCACCGCGCGGGACAGCGGGTTGAAGTACGCGTCCGCGCTCAGCTCCAGTCCCTCGAAGGCCCTCCACTCCGCTCCCACGTCGAGCTGCGCGCCGGACTGGAGGCCGTAGCGCAGGCTCGCGGTGTCGATGGCGGGCACGTGCACGAGCACGGTGGGGGGCTGGTGGTACAGGCCCGCGCCGCCCTTCAACGTGAGGCTGTCCGTCAGCGCGTGGCGCACGGCGAGGCGCGGCTCCACCGCGGTGAAGGTCATGCCCGGCACCAGGTGGTACGCGTCCACGCGCAGGCCCGGCGTCACGGTCCAGCGCTCCGACGGCTTCCACGTGGCGGACGCATACGCGCCGGAGAAGGTGGCCAGCGCGCTGGGGCGCTTGAGCGGATCCGCGTCGTCGGAGGGGCGCCAGCCCGGCGGCCTCGCGGTGCCGGTGAGCGTGGTGGCGGAGCGGCGGTGCTCCACGTCCGCGCCCACGGCCAGCTCCAGCGAGGACGTCAGCGCGCGGCGCCAGCCCGCGCGGGCGGCGAGGCTCGCCTGCCGCAGGCCGTACTCGCCCACCTTCTCGCGGATCAGCGCCTCCCCGGTGCTCCGGGTCCGCTCGCCGCTGAGGCCCAGGCCGTCCCAGCCCAGCGTGACGCCCACCTCGCCCTCTCCGCCCGCCACCGGGTGCGTGCCGCGCAGGTCGATGCGGTGGAAGCGAGACACGACGCCGCCCCCGTCCGCCGCGTCCCGCAGCTCCGGTGCGATGCCCACGTCGTCGGAGCTGCCGAGCGCGAACAGGCGCAGGCGGCCCTTGCCCACCTTCTGCTCGACGCGCGCCTGGTAGTCCCAGAAGCCCGCGCGCAGGTGCTCCGCGTCCGCCCGCTGGAAGGCATTGGCCGCCAGCGAGAGGAGCAGCGCGGAGTAGCTGAAGCGGCCCGCCAGGCTGACGCTGGTGCCGGTGGACTCGAAGGGCTGCTCGATGAAGCCGCCCGCGTTGAGCAGGTCCGCGTACGCGGTGAAGTGCAGCCGGTCCTCGCGCGGACGGCTGAGGCGCCCCTCCACCGCGCTGCCCAGCACGCGGCCGTACTGCACCGGCGGCGCGCCTGGATAGAAGTCCACGGTGTCGATGAAGTCCGGGTGCACCACCGCGGGCCCGAGCAGCAGGTGGTACAGCATCGGGATGCGCACGCCGTCCAGGAAGAAGCCCGTGGCGGCGGGCTGGCTGCCGCGCACCACCGGGTAGCTGATGCCGGACGCGAGGCTGCCCACGCCCGGCATCAGCATCACCACGCGGAACGGGTCGCCCAGCGTGCCGGGCACCTCGCGGAGCTCCTGCTCGTGCAGGCTGATGCGGGTGACCTCCGTGCGCGGGCGCTCGTCGCGCACCACGGTCTCGTAGGGGTTCACCTCGCGCGGCTGGAGCCGGTAGATGACCTGGAGCGTCTGGCCTTGCGTCAGCGTCTCCGTGAACGTCGTCGTCGCGTGGCCCGGCGCGCGGACCTCCAGCGCGTGCGTGCCCGGCGTCACGTCCACCGCGAAGCGGCCCTGCGCGTCCGTGGTGGCGGCGGGCTCGGGCGCGCCGTCCAGGAAGAGCGCCGCGTCGGTCAGCGGGCGGCGCGTGCCGCGCGCGCGCACCTCGCCGGTGACGTGGGTGCTGGAGGCGGGGACCTGCGCGGGCGGCGTGAAGCGGTAGATGAACGGCAGGCGCACCGCCACGGGCGTGCCGGCCAGCGTGGCCGGGGTGAAGCGCAGGCCCGGGGCCGCGGCGAGCGCCGCGTCGGTGAGGCGCGGCTCCGAGGCGGCGCGCACCACCTGCGTCTCCGCGACGCGGCCCTCCACGTCCACCAGCAGCTCCAGCTCCACCTCGCCCGGCGTGCCCTCCAGGCCTTCGGGCCACGCGGCGGGTGCGTCCGCGGTGAGGACCGGCGGCGCGAGCGGGGTGTCGCCCGCGTCGGGGGACAGGCCCAGGCGGGCGGCGTCCTCGGCGGAGAGGGTCTGGCCCGCGTCGGTGGCGTGGACGTCCACCTCCACGGCGCGAGGCTCGCTGGTGGCGGAGGGGACGCCCTGTGCGCGAGCGGTCGCGCAGGCCAGGAGCACGAGCGCCAGCACCAGGTGGACGGCACGGGGGAGGACCATGGGCGAGCGCTTCAACACCGGCCCCCCGCGAAGGTGACACCCGGGCTGGCGCCGGAGCGCTCCGGTCCGGCGCGGACACCGCATGCATTCATGGCTTCGGCTCGAGGCGCCCGTGACCTCCCCGGCCCGGGGCGGAAGTCGGTGCGGACCGGCGGGCGAGCTCGGGGGCGCCTGCTGGCACCCAGCCTGGGGGATGCGCGGCCAGGAGTCGCCCGGCGCTCGCGAGGACCCTGCCACGGCCCCCGCGCCGCGCCAGTCCACCCCAGGGGGTGGCCCGCTGTGCGAACGCGCACGCCCCGCTGTCCCGAGGTGCCGCCCCCTGGAGCTACGGGCTGGGAGGTCATTACACTTTTTCATGTCGAGCGGAAGCCACGGCCAGGGCTTCCGGGGGGAGGGCGCATGCGTACGCCGAAGGACGAACTGCTGCTCCGGGCGATGGACCATGCGTTGTCAGCGCGAACGGTGGAGGCGGTGGAGGCGCTGGCGGAGCTCTATCGGTTGCTGGACGCGGAGCGCATCCCCGAGGACGAGAACTACGCCGTGTTCGCCACGGCGCTGTCGCGGCGGTTGGAGGGCGCGACGGGGGCGCTGCATCCGTACCGGGCCTCGGAGGTGGACGGGGGCGCGCCGCAGATCGAGCTGTTCCGGCGGCTGATGAAGCACCTGCCGCTGGCCTCGGCGGCGGACGCGGTGGCGAACGCGCTGCTCGCGGACTTCCTGCGAGGCCACGCGGAGGCGACGCTGCTGGACGTGGGAATCGGCCAGGGGCGGCAGGAGTGCAACCTGCTGCGGGCGCTGGCGAAGGCGGGCGCGCTGCCCCGTCACCTGACGGTGGTGGGGGTGGACCCGGGCGGCGCGGCCCTGGTGGAGGCGCGCGACGCGGTGCTGGCGGTGGCGGACGAGGTGGGGCTGTCGCTCGAGTTCGTGAAGCTGGAGTCGCCGGTGGAGGACCTGGACGCGGCGACGTGGGCGGCGTTGCGCTCGGTGCGCCGGCCGCTGGTGGTGAACGCGGCGTTCGCGCTGCACCACATCGCGGAGCAGGAGCCGCGCGGGACGGAGGCGCGCGACGCGGTGCTGGCGCGGCTGGCGTCGCTGGGGCCGGTGGGCGTGGTGCTGTGCGAGCCCCACGTGGACCACCACCGCGCACCGGTGCGCGAGCGGCTGAAGAACGCGTGGAGCCACTTCTCCCGCGTGTTCCAGCTGCTGGATACGCTGGAGATGCCGGGCGCGGAGCGGCGCGCCATCAAGCGGTTCTTCGGCCGGGAGGTGGACGACATCGTGGGCACGGTGAACGAGTCGGAGCGGTGCGAGCGCCATGAGCTGGCCTCGGCCTGGTGGGAGCGGTTGCAGCGCGTGGGCTTCACGCCGCGAGGCGGGCTGGAGGCGCTGTGTCCCCGCGACGTGCATCCGGCGGTGGGGCTGCGCAAGGAGGAGGGCACGGTGGGCATCACCTTCCGGGGGGACGTGCTGGTGTCGGTGCTGGCGGCGGTGCCGGGGGAGGGCGCGTGAGCGACCTGGAGGCGCTGGCGCCGAGGGTCATCGCGAGGTGCCGGGAGGTGGGGGTGCGGCTGGCGTTGGCGGAGGCGTGCACGGGAGGGCTGATGGCGGCGGCGCTGACGGAGGTGCCGGGGGCCTCGGCGGTGGTGGAGCGCGGGTTCGTGCCGTACTCGAACGAGTCGAAGGGGGAGCAGCTGGGCGTGCCGCTGGCGCTGCTGCAGGCGCACGGGTCGGTGAGCGCGGAGGTCGCGGGGGCGCTGGCGGCGGGGGCGCTGGAGCGCTCGTGGGCGGACTGGGCGGTGGCGGAGACGGGCATCGCGGGGCCCGGGGGAGGGACGGAGGCGAAGCCGGTGGGGCGGGTGTTCATCGCGGTGCAGCGGCGGGGGCGGGCCGCGGTGGTGGAGCGGCACCTGTTCGAGGGAGACCGGCGTCAGGTGCGGCGGGCCGCGGCGGCGCGGGGGCTGGCCCTCCTCCTGGAGCAGCTGGGCGTGGAGTCCTGAATAGGGGCCCCACCCTCCCGGACGTTGGCACGTCGCCGACGGATGGGGGAGAAGGTTTGACGCAGTCTCACGAAGGGGGCCTCGATGTATCGAATCGACGTGGACCGGGTGGAATCCATCGTGAGCTTCGCGCTGGAGGGCTACATCCGGCTGGAGGAGATGAAGCGCTTCGTCGAGGACCTTCGCGCCGCGACGGATGCGGTGGCGGGGCAGCCGATCAAGATTGAAGCGGACCTGCGCACGTTCCGGCCGGCGTCGCCGGAGGCGGCGGACCTCATCCGGAGGGTGCAGGAGTACGGGCTGCGCTCGGGGGTGACGCGGGTGGCGGAGCTGGTGCAGAACCAGATCGTCGCGTTGCAGCTGAACCGGGTGGCCTCGGGGAGCGGGACGGACAAGATCCTCCGGCGCTTCTGGCAGGAGTCCGCGGCGAGGACCTGGCTGTTGCACGGGGACGCGGAGCTGGGCGTGTCGCTGCAAGGCTGAGCCGAGCGGCCCCGCGGCGCTGCCCCAGGGCCTCAGCCCGTCGTGGTGTCGCTACCCCCACCCCAGCACCAGCCACACCGCGAGCGCCCCATACAGCGGCACGTTGAGCGCCAGCGTCAGCCGGTTGATGCGCTGGAACCGCGCCTGCTCCGCGTCCGCGAACCACACGCCGTCCTCGCCGGTGGTGCGTCCCTCCACGGCCTGGTGGAACAGCGCCGCGTAGGCCACCTCCACGACCAGGCTCGTCAGCACCAGGCCCACCAGCGCCAGCGCCCAGACATCGCGCCGGTCGAGCGCCCCGGCCCACTTCTCCCCGGTGTAGACGAGCCCCGCCCCGACCAGCGCGATGCACCCCAGGTCGTGGCCCACGCCATACGGCGGTCGCCAGTTGCGCGACACATAGAGCATGTAGAGCTCCGCGGCGCCGCGCAGCCACATGGACACCGCGAAGGCGCCCAGCACGACGCGCGCCTCCATCGGCACGGACGCATCCAGCGCCACCAGCGGGCACACCCCGAACCAGAGGAACACCGCGTACAGCAGCCACGCCAGCTTGGGCCCGGAGATGCGCCCGCCTCGGCCGCCCCGCGCGTTCTGCCTGCGCCGGAACGCCACCGCCGCGCCCGCGCACGCCAGCAGCGCCACGACCAGCAGCACCCGCGTCGTCGAAGTGAGCATCAGGAGGAGCGCGACCGGGGATAGTGGTGGGGAAACCGCTCGACGTACCACGCGCGGAGCCGGGGCAGGTGCGCGAGGGACACCTGCGGGTGCAGGTGATGCACCACGTGCATCCCCACGTGCCGGGGCGCCAGGCCCAGCCACCCCCACCACCCGAGCCCATGGTCGCGCGTGCACGCGAACACATCCTCCAGCCGCCGTCCCCGCGCGGGCGTGGCGGTGTGCTCCGCGAGCAGCCGGTGCGCGTTGAGCCCCGCCGCCACCAGCAAGGGCACCCCGTACCCCCACAGCACCGCGGAGGGCCACCGCGCCGCCAGCGCCAGCACGCCCAGGTGGAACAGCACCTGTCCCGCCTCCGCGCGAGCGCACGCCGCCACCTCCGCGTCGCGTGAGAGCACCCGCCCGGAGCGGTCCTGGAGGAACACGCGCGCATACGCCGTGCGCAGCGAAGGCAGCGCCCACGCGCAGAGCCCCACCGGCCCCCGCAGCACCCAGCCGGGAATCACGCCCAGCAGCAGCAGCCACCGCCACGCCGTGCGCAGCCGGCCTCCGTCGGGAGGCTTGCGGTATGGATCCGTGGGCAGGCCCGCGTCGCGGTGATGGCGCAGGTGGTGGTAGCGCATCGCCGCCAGCGTGGACGCGATCGGATGGCCCGCGACGGTCTCCAGCAGACACAGTCGCCAATCGCGCCTTCGCGGAGGCAGGTGGACCGCGTCATGAAGCAGGACGCCCAGGGCATGCAGCCGTCCCGCGACGACGAGCACCGCCAGCGGCGCGAGCACCGGAGGCGCCCACGCCATGACCGCCCAACCCACGGCCATCCCCGCCCACTCCACGGCCGCCAGGCGCAGCAGGCCTTCCGGGGTGGCGGGGACGAGCAGCTCGCGAGGCACCGCCGCGCGGCGAGGCAGGGGAGAGGACATCGTGCGCCAGGACTCCACGCATGGGCGCCGGACGCAAGCCCCGAGCGGATTGGACACCTGGAGACGGGCACGGCACGCTCCGCGCGTGCATCGGGACGGTCAATCATGAGTGTGGATGTGCCGAGGACGCCGGCCCTGGCGGGCACGCGCGTGGAGTGGGGCGGCTGGGTCTTCCCCCGCTGGAGCGACCCGAGGCTGCCCTTCGCGGCGCTGCTCACGCTCTACGGCGTGCTGGGCTTCACCTTCTTCGGCTTCAACCGCAGCCCCGGGCAGATGGCCTTCCTGGTCATCTCCGGCACGCTGCTGGACGCGGCGCTCGGCTGGGTGCTCAAGCGGCGCAAGGAGCTGCCGCTCTCCGCGTACATCTCGTGCTGCTCGCTGGCGCTGCTCCTGAACTACTCGCACGCGAGCACGCTGCTGTGGCTGCCGGTGTGGCTGGCCATCGGCTCCAAGTACGTGCTGACCTTCCAGGGGCGCCACGTCTTCAACCCGTCGATGTTCGCGGTGGCCGTGTCGCTGCTCACCACGCGCGAGCTCATCACCGCCGCGCCCGCCTACCAGTGGGCCAACGGGGAGGTCGCGCTGTCGGCCTTCATCGTGATGGCGGCGCTGGTGCTGTTCTTCTTCCGCGTGGGGCGCGGCTGGCTGGTGGTGAGCTTCCTGGCCTTCTACGCGCTCCAGACGGCGCTGCGCGCGTACATCCTCCGCCACCACCTGCCGCCGGAGGTGCTGTTCCTGGGCACGCTGGGCGCGCCGTCGTTCTTCATCTTCGTCTTCTACATGCTCACGGACCCGGCGACGTCGCCGGCGACGCCGAAGGCCCAGGTGCTCGTGGCGCTGGCCATCACCTGCGTGGACCTGGTGCTGCACCTGAAGGAGAGCGTCTACACGTTCTTCTACGCGGCGCTCACCGTGGCCACCTGCCGCTTCGTGTTCATGCACGCGCGCGAGCTGTGGCGCACCCGGGGCGCGTCGCTGCGCCAGCTCCTCGCCCCGGACATGCTCCGGCGCCTGGGGGTGGTGGGAGGGCTCGGGGCGGTGCTGGGCACGGGCTACGCGGTGACGGAGGCGCAGGGGGAGCGCTCGGCGCCGCTCGCGTTCCACCTGGACGCGCAGGACGTCGCGCAGGCGGGCCTGGCCTCCACGATGGGCCACACGCTGGAGGAGCTGGACCCGCGCGTGGCCCACGTCGCCAAGTGGCTGGTCGCGGTGGGCGACGCGGTGGCCACCGGTGACTTCGATGGGGACGGCAGGCTGGACCTGTTCCTCACGCACCCGCTGGGCACGCCGGAGCACCACGCGGGCCTGTACCGCAACCTGGGCGGCCTGCGCTTCGAGCGCGTCCCCGTGCCCGCGCTGGAGCGCTTCGCCACCCGCTACAAGGAAGAGGGCCTGGCGGGCGGCGGGACGTTCGTGGACTGGGATGGGGATGGGGACCAGGACCTCGCGGTGGCGGTGGCCTTCGGGCCGGTGCGCCTGCTGCGCAACCTGCTGCGCGAGACGGGCACGGCGAGCTTCGAGGACGTGACGGAGGCCGCGGGCGTGACGGACCACGCGGTGAGCCTGGGGCTCACGTTCCTGGACTACGACCGCGACGGGCACCTGGACCTGCTGGTGCTCAACGCGATGACGACGCACCTGCCGGACTACCCGGAGCCCGCGCCGCCGCTCAACCTCTTCAAGCTGCCGGAGCCCGGGTACGCAGGCGACCGCCGCATGCTGCGCTTCATGCACGACGGCTGGCACAACGCGAACAACGGCGGACGCAACGTGCTCTACCGGGGCCGGGGCGACGGCACGTTCGAGAAGCAGGACGTGGAGGCGCTGGGCCTGAAGGAGACGCACTGGTCGCTCGCGGTGAGCACGGTGGACCTGAACCAGGACGGCTGGACGGACCTGTACGTGGCCAACGACTTCGGGCCGGACGACATCTACCTGAACGAGGGCGGCCGGCGCTTCCGTCACCTCGTGGGGAGGCGCTTCGGGGAGATTGGCCGCGACACGTACAAGGGCATGAACGCGAGCGTGGCGGACTTCGACCGCAACGGCTGGTTGGACGTGTACGTGTCCAACGTGCACCACTCGCTCCAGGCGGAGGGCAGCCTGCTGTGGATGGTGGGCCCGGGCGAGGACGCCTTCGTGCCCCGCTTCCAGGACGAGGCCACCTTCCGGGGCGCGCTGAACGAGCGGCGCTTCGGCTGGGGCGCGGCGGCGGGGGACCTGGACGACGACGGCTGGCCGGACCTGGTGCAGGCCAACGGCATGGTGGACGCGCGCCTGGACGCGCCGCGGTGGCGCATCCCGGAGGGGCAGCGCAACGACTACTGGTACGTGAATCACAAGTTGATGCAGTCCGGCCCGGAGGTGCACACGTACGCGGACAAGTGGGGCGACATCCGGGGCCGCGTGCTCTATCCGAACGAGGCGCGCCGCGTGTACCTCAACCTGGGCGACGCGCGTCCGGGGCACTTCGTGGACGTGGCGAAAGAGGTGGGCATCGAGGCGCCGGACAACTCGCGAGGCGTGCTGATGGCGGACCTGGATGACGATGGCGACCTGGACGTGCTCATCACCAACCAGCACGCGCCGGTGTCGCTCTATCGCAACACGCTGCGCGCCAGCGCCACGGACGTGGAGCCGGACGCGCACTTCGTGGGCCTGTCGCTGGTGGGGGACGGCCAGCGCACGCACCGCAGCGCGGTGGGCACGCGCGTGGTGGTGTCCTACGAGGAGAATGGCAGGCGCGTGGAGCAGGTGCGCGAGGTGGGGCTGATGGGGGGCTTCTCCGCGTCCGCGGACCCGAGGCTGCACTTCGGCCTGGGCCATCACGCGGGGCCGGTGAAGGCGGTCATCCACTGGTATGGCGCGCAGCCGCAGGAGGTGACGCTGGAGGCGGACCGCTACCAGGAGGTGCGCCAGCCGCCCGCGCCCACCGCGCTGCGGGGAGGGCCCTGAGGCGATGCTCTCCGCGATGAAGGGCACCACGGTGCGGCGCGAGGACCTGGACGCGGACACCCGGGCGCGGATGCTCGCGCTGATGCAGTGCTGCTACGTGGGCGTGAGCGCCGAGCGCTTCCACGCGGACCTGGACGCGAAGCAGTGGGTGTTCCTGCTGCACGCCCGGCGCACGCGGGAGCTGGTGGGGTTCAGCACGGTGCGGGTGGCGGAGGAGGGAGGGGTGGAGGTGCTGTACTCGGGCGACACGGTCATCCATCCGGACTGGTGGGGCCACAAGACGTTGCAGGTGGTGTTCGGGCGGTTGCTGCTCGCGCGCAAGCTGCGCCGGCCGTGGCGGCCGCTGTACTGGTTGCTGCTGTCGGGCGGGTACAAGACGTACCTGCTGGCGGTGAACTACTTCCCGCGCACGCACCCGCGCCGGGACTGGACGCCGCCGGAGGGACGCGCGGAGTTCCTGCGGGCGCTGGCGACGCGGTGGTTCGGCGCGCAGTACGACGCCGCGCGAGGCACGCTGCGCTTCGACGGGGCTCACTACCGGGTGCGAGATGGCGTCTCGCCCCTCGACCGCGACGCGGCGGCCCACCCGCACATCGCCTACTTCGCGGAGCGCAACCCCGGCCACGCCGAGGGCGAGGAGCTGGTGTGCCTGGTGGAGATCCGCGGCTGGGACCTGGCGAGGGCGCTGGCGCGAAGCGCCTGGGGGCAGCTGCGCCGCTGGGCCCGCCGGGAGCGGGGTGCCTCGCGGATCCGCGTGGGGACGTGACGTGCTGACGTCCCGCGCGATGCTGTCCGCCACGATGGCCGCGCTGACTCCGTCCGCATTGCGCTTCCGTCATGCGCTGCGGGAGCCGGCGGCCGCGCAGGCGGAGTGCATGGCGCGCATCCTCCGCGCGGTGGAGGGCACGGAGCAGGCGGCCCGCGTGGCGCACTTCGCCCGCATCCGCACCGCTCGGGAGTTCCAGGACGCGGTGCCCATCACCACGCCGGACACGGTGGCGGAAGACGTGGAGCGCATCGCGCGAGGAGAGGCGCGGGTCCTCACTCGCGAGCCCGTGCTGCGCTTCGAGCTGTCCGGCGGGTCCTCGGGCGCGTCCAAGCGCGTGCCGGTGACACGGGGCCTGCTGCGCGAGTTCCAGCGCGCGCTCGCACCCATGCTGCACGAGGTCTTCCTGCGCCGCCCCGCTGTGCGCGAGGGCCCCAGCTACTGGTCCATCTCCCCGCTGGGCCGGAGACAGCACCGGACCGAGGGCGGCATCCCGGTGGGCTCTGCGGAGGACAGCGCGTGGTTCCCGCGTCCCTTGCAGCCGCTGCTCTCGCGCGTCTTCGCCGTACCGGGCGCGGTGGGCCAGGCGCCGCAGGTCGAGCCGTGCCGCTACGTGACGCTGTGGTACCTCGTGCGGTGCCCGAACCTGTCGTTGATCAGCGTCTGGAACCCCAGCTTCCTCACGCTGTTGATGGACGCGCTGGAGCGGCACGGCGAGCGGCTCGCCGAGGACCTGGAGCGCGGCACCCTGCGGCCTCCCGAGCAGGACGCGGACGGCATCCCCGTGGCCCAGGACCCTGCCTGGACAGCGCTCGTGCAGGGGCTCCAGGGCGTGCGAGACATCCCGAGCGCCCAGCGGCTGCGTGACGGCCTGTCCTCCACACGCGCGCTGTGGCCAGGGCTCGCGCTCCTGAGCATGTGGACGGACGCTCAGGCCGCGCGCGCCGTGGCGGGCGCATGCCGCCGCTTCCCGGGCGTCGAGGTCCAGGGCAAGGGCCTGCTCGCCACGGAGGGCGTCATCACGGTGCCCCTGTTCGAAGCGCCCGCGCCGGTGCTCGCGGTCCGCAGCCACTTCATCGAGTTCATGGAGCCGGAGCATCCTGAAGCACGCCCGCTCCTGGCGCACGAGCTGACGGCGGGCCGCACCTACGCGGTGCTCCTCTCCACGTCCGGCGGACTGCTGCGCTACCGGCTGGGCGACCTCGTCCGCGTGGAGGGCTTCGTGCACGCGACGCCCTGCCTGCGGTTCCTCGGCCGAGCGGACGCCGTCTCGGACCTCGTGGGCGAGAAGCTCTCCGCCGCGCGAGTGGGCGCGGTGCTGGACGCAGCGCTGGGGCCCACGCGTCCCGCCTTCGCCATGCTCGCGCCGGAGTGGGGGACCCCGCCTGCCTACCGCCTGTTCCTGGAGACGGATCAACCCATTGACGCCATGGCGACGACAGTGGAGCGCGCCCTGTGCGAAGGCCACCACTACCGCTACGCACGGGAGCTGGGACAGCTCGGTCCGGTGCGCGCGGTGCGGGTGACCCAGGGACCCCGACGCTACGAGGCCCGATGCATCCAGCTCGGCCAGCGCGCGGGCGATATCAAGCCCGTGGACCTGCACCGTCAGCCCGGCTGGACGGACTGGTTCGCGAGAGGGACGGGATGACGAAGCCCACGGTGGACCTCGAAGCGGAGGCGGACCTCGCCCGCTGCGGCGCGCTGAGGGACTTCTGGTACGTGGCGTGTCTCTCCACGGAGCTGCCCGCGAACAAGCCCGTCGCGCGCACCGTGTTCGGCACGGGGCTGGTCCTCTTCCGGGGACCGGACGGCGCCCCCACCGCGCTGCGCGACCGCTGCCTCCACCGCAACGCGCGCCTGTCCCAGGGCGACGTGTTCGACGGCCGGCTCGGCTGCCCGTATCACGGCTGGGTCTACGACGCGTCCGGAGCGGTGGTGGAGATCCCCGCGCTGGGGCCCCCCCAACGGGGTGAGAAGCTGGACGCGAACGCCTGCGCGCGCGAAGGGCTCAAGCCCGCGCCCTGTGAGCTGGGCCGGCTCGCGCGCTTCCCCACGCGAGAGCAGGACGGGCTCGTCTACGTCTACCTGGGCGTGGACGTGACGCGCGCCCGCGCCGAGCCCTTCCGAGTCCCTTATTGGAACGAGCGCGGCTGGACCGTCTACTTCATGGTGACGCGCTTCGCGAACGGCGTGACCAACCTGGTGGAGAACTTCATGGACGTGCCGCACACGTCCTTCGTGCACCGGGGCTGGTTCCGCAATCCCACACGCAAACGCGTCCCCTCCACCGTGAAGCGCCACGCGGGCCGGGTGCGCATGACCTACCACCAGGAGGAGGACGCGCTCACCGGCCTGGGGCGGCTGTTCAACCCGCGCGGCCTGCCACTCGTGCACACGGATGAGTTCATCGTCCCCAATGTCACGCGCGTGGACTACCAGTGGGGTGACAGCGGCTTCGCCATCAACTCACAGTGCACGCCCATCGGGCCCACGGACACGCTCGTGTACACGGCCATCAGCTACCGGCTGCCGGTGGACGTGCCGGGCGCGTGGGTGGGGCGGGCGCTGACGCCGCTGGTGCGCTGGTACACGCGGCAGGTCATCCAGCAGGACGTCCGCATCATGGAGACGCAGCGCCAGGGGCTGACGGATGGCCCCGGCGGCGGCGTGTACTCGGGCACGGAGGCGGATCTGCACCACGCGGACATCGAGGCGTACCGCCGCTGGCTTCGCGAAGGCGCGCACGGCCCCGGCCCCGAGGACGCGGAGCGCGACGTGGTCTTCTGGGTCTAGGTCGTGCCGGAGGCCTGCTCCTCCTCGGTGCCCGAGGTGGGAATCAGGGCCACGCAGTACCCGGAGAAGAAGGTCGCCCCCAGGAAGACCCAGTGCAGCAGCTCCAGGGTCAGCGGGAATGGCGGCGACGGCAGGTGCTCATGCAGCCACATCAGCGTCGCCATGGCGTTGGACGCATGGCATGCCACCGCGAGGACCAGCGCGACGCAGATCTGCACCACCAGCGACCACGTGCTGGTGGCGGAGGTCACCCTCCGGACCCGGTCCCCCAGCTGCGCGAGGATGCGCGGCTGCACGACCTGCCGGAAGAGCGCGCCACTGGCCAGGCCCAGCAGCAGCGGGCCCGCGATCTCGATGATGGCATTGAACGCATCCATGGCCGCGACCATGCCAAAGGGTTCGCGGCCCGTGCAAATCCACTCACCCCATGCGTCGCAGGCCCGGCAGGTCCTCGGGGCGGATCACCCAGCGCGGCGGCTCCGGTGGCGACGTGCGCGTGCCCACCTGCGTCGCGGGGAAGCCCTCCACCAGCGCGTAGTCCGGGAACACCGCGCGCGCCTTCACCAGGCTGCCCGCGGCCACGTGGCAGCCCTTCCCCAGGTGGCTGCCCTCGCAGAGGATGGCGCCGGGCTCCACCACCGTGCCCGCGCCCAGGTTGCACGCGTGCAGCACGCAGCCCGGGCCCACCACCACGCCCTCGTCCAGCACCAGCATCGTGTCCGGTTGCAGGTGCAGCACCGTGTTCTCCAGGATCTGCACCCGCGCGCCAATGCGCACCGGACCGTTCATGTCGCCCGTGATCTTCACGCCCGCCCCGATGATGGCGCCCGCGCCGATGACCACGTCGCCGGAGACCTCCGCGGAGGAGAAGAGGGTGGCGGTGGGGTGGACGAAGGGATGTCGGTCGCGAAAGGCGTAAAGCTGTCCCATGGGAGCGTCCTCGGCGCGGTCGCGCGCGGAGAAGGGGGTCAATGGAGCGGCGGGGAGCGACAGGTCGCCGCCCCAGCGCTGTTGCAGGTAGGTCAGGTCCTCGGAGGAGAGCATCCGCAGGACCTGCCCCGGCCGGCCCAGCACCACGGATTGATCCGGCACCGCCATGCCGGGCGGCAGCACGGCGCCCTCGCCCACCAGGCAGCGGTCGCCCAACGTCACCCCCGGCATCAGGATGGCGCCGTCGCCGATGTCGCACAGCGACCCCACGCGCGCGCCCATCACGAGCGAGCGTCGACCCAGCACGGTCTTCTCGCCGATGGCCGAGGGGCGCTCCGGTGTGCCCACCACCACCGCGTCCTCGCGCAGGGTGGAGAAGGCGCCCAACATCACGGAGCCTCCCACCGAGCGCACGACGGCGCCCCGGGAGATGATGGCTCCGGGGCCCACCTGCGTGGTGCCCAGCAGTCGCGCGGACGAAGCCAGGGTGAAATGAGGACCCACCGCGGTGGGCTGGAACGTAGCGGTCGCGGATGAGGAACTCATTGGGATGCGGAAAGCTACTCCTGGCTCTCGGAAGGGCATGTTGTACGAAGGCACGACGATGCCGTCCGGCAGCCGACGCTCGTTCGCCGGCTCGACGAGGGTGGGTGCGGCATCCTCGGATGTCAGGAGTGGGAGTCGGATGGCGTAGGAACCCGCGTCGCTGGGCGCCACGTGTGGGCGTTTCGCGGTAGGAACCCCCCTCGCTCTCGAAAGGCCTCACCCGTGGAAGAGACACCCCTGGCGGACCGCAACGCCCAGGCCCCCGAGCCTGTGGCCGTGGGAGGCCCCGACACCGTGAAGAAGGGGCCGTGGTCCCTCGTGAAGGAGGCCCTGCACGGCACGGAGCAGGACCTGACGCGGCTGCCGCTCGGGCGAGCCATCTTCCTGCTGGCCGTGCCCATGGTGCTGGAGATGTGCATGGAGTCGGTGTTCGCCGTGGTGGACGTCGCCTTCGTCGGCCGGTTGGGCGCGGAGGCGGTGGCCACGGTGGGGCTCACCGAATCCATCCTCACCCTCATCTACGCGGCCGGCATGGGCCTGAGCATCGGCGCCACGGCGATGGTGGCCCGCCGCATCGGAGAGAAGGACGCGGAGCGGGCGGGGCGCACGGCGGTGCAGGCGGTTGGCCTGGGCGTGGTCATCTCCTCGGTGCTGGCCGTGGCGGGCATCGTCTTCGCGCGGCCGCTGCTGGCGGCGCTCGGCGGCTCGCCGTGGGTGCTGGAGCACGGCGTGGGCTACACGCGCGTGATGATGGGCGGCGTGGTGAGCATCCTGCTGCTCTTCCTCATCAACGCCATCTTCCGGGGCGCGGGCGACGCGGCCATCGCGATGCGCGTGCTGATGCTGGCCAACGGGCTCAACATCGTGCTCGCGCCGTGTCTCATCTTCGGCTGGGGGCCGTTCCCGGAGCTGGGCGTGGTGGGCGCGGCGTGGGCCACCACGCTGGGCCGGACCGCGGGCGTGGGGTACCAGCTCTTCCGGCTGACGCGGTCGCGCGGCCGGCTCCAGGTGCGACGCGAGCACCTGTCGCTGGAGCCCGCGACGATGCTCGCGATGCTGCGGCTGTCGGGCGCGGGCATGGTGCAGACGCTGGTGAGCACCTCCAGTTGGGTGGTGCTGGTGCGCATCGTGTCGTCGTTCGGCAGCACGGCGCTGGCGGGCTACACCATCGCCATCCGCATCACGCTGTTCGCGCTGATGCCCGCGTGGGGCCTGGGCAACGCGGCGTCCACGCTGCTGGGGCAGAGCATGGGCGCGGGGGACCCGGACCGGGGCGCGAAGGCGGTGTGGCTCGCGGGCAGATACAACCTGGTGGTGCTGGGCAGCATCGGCGTGGGGTTCTTCGTCTTCGCGCACCCGCTGCTGGGGGCGTTCACGACGGACGCGGCGGTGGTGGACGCGGGGGCCACGGCGCTGCGCATCTTCAGCTTGAGCTTCCTGTCGTGCGCGTACGGCATGGTCATCACCTCCGCGTTCAACGGCGCGGGGGACACGCGCACGCCCACGCTCATCGACCTGGGGTGCCTCTGGGCGCTGGAGCTGCCGCTGGCGTGGGTGCTGGCCCATCCGGTGGGCCTGGGCGTGGTGGGCGCGTACTGGTCGGTGCCGGTGGCCTTCGCGGTGATGTCCGTGCTGGGCATCGTCCTGTTCCGGCGCGGGCGCTGGAAGACGCGCGTGGTGTGAGCGTCAGGGCAGGCAGATCTCGAAGCCGGTGCGTCCCCCGGGGAAGGTCCTCGGGGGGCGCGAGGCGGGCGTGACGGCGTAGAGGTGGAAGTCCAGGCGCCGCTGGAGGAAGCCGTCGAAGGCCGGGGACAGCGGGTCCCCGGCGTCCTGCTGCACGGTGAAGAAGTGGAAGCCCTGGCCGTGGAACGCGGCGTAGACGGCGTCCAGCAGCGCGCGCAGGACGGCGGGGTCCTCGGAGGGGATGCTGGTGTTGCAGAGGTAGAAGTAGCGGAAGTCGCCGCCGGGCGCGGGCAGGCGGGGCGCGCCGGTGACGGTGGCGAGCGCGTTGAAGCCCCGGCGCACCCACTTCATGCCGCCCCGGTACGCCAGCACGCGGTAGCGCTTCACGGCGTCGGGGTTCCACGCGGAGGTGCAGCCCACCAGGTGCCCGGCGGGGTCGAACGCGAGGAACGAGTCCTCCACGCGAAGTCCCGGCCAGCGCGCGAGCCGGTGCTCCAGCTCCCCGGTGTCGAAGCGGTAGCCGAAGGGGCGCGCGCGGTGGTCCGCGTCCAGCAGCGCGGCCATGGCGGGCACGTCCGCGGCGGTGGCGCGGCGCACGGTGTAGCGGCTGGGGCGCGGCTTGCGGCGCAGCACGAACTGGAGCGAGACGGCGGAGAAGGCGCGCAGCAGGTGGTAGTGCGGCTGCGCTTCCCGGGCCGCGCCCCGCCGCACCAGGGCCTGGAGCGCGGCGGCGTTGGAGGCCATGACGGCGGTGAGGAACACGTCCACGCCGTGGCGGCGGGAGGTCTCCTCCAGGACGGGCCCATAGAACCGGGCCAGGCCCCGGGCGCGGCGCGCGGAGAAGCGGGTGCGCAGGTCGCCCAGGTAGCCCACGCGGCACGGGGCGCCGTCCAGCCAGCCGTCCCGCACGTGGATGGCGCCCATGCCGTCCAGCCGGGGCGGCTCGCCGTGGGCCCACACCTCGGCTTCACCGCGCTGCATGGCGAAGAGGCCGAAGTAATCCGGCGACCGCTGCGTGCTGAGCACCAGGTCCCCGGTCATGGGCACGTCGCCGAACAGGTCCAGCAGCGCGGCGTTGTCATCCCGGGTGGCTCGGCGGAGGGGGCTCATGGGGCGCGTGGCAGCCTATGCGACGCCAGGATGGACTTCCGCCCCCGCCCGCCGTGCGCCACATTGCGGGCCTTCACGCGCGGAATGAGGAGGTCGTCATGGGGCTGCTGGGGTGGATCATCTTTGGCTTCTTCGCGGGGCTCATCGCCCGGGCCGTGCTGCCAGGGGACCAGCGCATGGGCTGCATCGGCACCACGGTCCTGGGCGTCGCCGGCGCCTTCGTGGGCGGCTTCCTCACGTCCATCTGGCGGGGCACCAACTGGCGCGACCCGGAGCCCACCGGGTTCCTCGGCGCCATCCTGGGCGCCGTCGTCCTGCTCCTGGTCTCCCAGGCGGCCTTCGGCGGACGCTCCCGGTAGCGCTTCAACCGCCGGGAATCCGGGGCCTTCTGGCGGGTTGGGGGGCCCGGCGGCCGGGTGTCCTGCCTGCATGGACCCCCTTCCGGGGAAAGCACGGTTCCCAAGAGGATGCCGGGCACTTTCTGTAGTACACCGCGCCCCAGGCATGCAGCGGGGGGCGGTCGGCCGCCGCTGAAGCCAAAGGAAAGGCGACGACATCATGATGAAGAAGACGATCCTGATCGCGGCGATGCTGAGCCTCACGGCCTGCCAGGGCCAGGGCGCGAAGCCGGGCGAGACCTCCGCCACCGGCACCTCCACGGCGGCGGCCACCGCCGGCGCTCCCCAGACCGAGGAGCAGAAGACGCTGTACGCGCTGGGCCTGTCCATCGGCCGCAGCATCAGCGTGTTCGACATGACCCCGCAGGAGCTGGAGTTCGTGAAGGCCGGCCTCACCGCGCAGGTCACCGGCCAGAAGACCGAAGTGGACCTGGAGACCTACGGTCCCAAGCTCCAGGACCTCGCGCGCGAGCGTTCGCTGCGCAAGGCCAACGCGGAGAAGGAGAAGTCCAAGGCGTTCCTGGAGGAGAAGGCCAAGGAGCCCGGCGCGGTGAAGACCGAGTCCGGCCTCATCTACAAGGAGCTCCAGGCGGGCACGGGCCCCCAGCCCCAGGCCACCGACATCGTGAAGGTGCACTACAAGGGCACGCTCGCGGACGGCAAGGAGTTCGACTCGTCCTACAAGCGCGGTGAGCCCACGCAGTTCCCGCTCCAGGGCGTCATCAAGTGCTGGACCGAGGGCCTCCAGAAGATGAAGGTCGGCGGCAAGGCGCAGCTCGTGTGCCCCTCCGACATCGCCTACGGCGACCGCGGCGCGCCCCCGAACATCCCCGGCGGCGCCGCCCTGGTGTTCGAGGTGGAGCTGCTCGAGATCGTGAAGCCCCCCGAGGCGCCCCCGGGCATGCCGAACATGATGGGCACCCCCCCGGCCCCCGGCGCGAAGCCGCCCCCGGCCGCCAAGCCGCCCCCGGCGACGAAGTAGTCACCGCCTCCCCCACGCGGGAGCGCTGAAGAGCGAGGGCCGGACGCGGGGGACTCCCCCCTCGCGCCGGCCCTCTTCGCGTCTCAGCGCGCTGGCGCCAGGCCCCCCACCGCGCTACGCCCGGCAGGCACGCGAAGCGGCCCGGACAGCCCGGGCCCCGAAAGGACACGGACGATGAGGCCGGACATGAAGAGGCTCACGTGGGGGCTGGCGGCGGCGCTGATGCTCACCGCTTGCGCGACGGGCAGGCCGGCGGAGGTGTCGCGCACGCCGTCCGCCACGGGCGCCGTCTCCGAGGAGGAGTTCAAGGCCATGCACACCCTGCGCACGGACGCCGCCCCCGAGCGCAAGGGCCAGCAGGTGGAGTTGGCCGACGGCTCCAAGGCCTACCTGAGCCTGCCGCCCGACGCGAAGGGCCCGCTGCCCGGCATCCTCGTCATCCACGAGTGGTGGGGCCTCAACGAGCACGTCCAGGCCTGGACGGACCGGCTGGCGGCGGAGGGCTACGCGGCGCTCGCGGTGGACCTCTACCACGGCAAGGTGGGCACCCAGCCGGACGAGGCGCTCGCGCTGGTGAAGGCGGTGGACCCGGACCAGGCCACGAAGACGCTCCTGGCCGCGCACGCGTTCCTCAAGGGCGACCCGCGCATCCAGGCCCCGCGCACCGGCAGCATCGGCTGGTGCTTCGGCGGGGGCTGGTCATTGCGCACCGCCATGGCCATCCCGGAGCTGAGCGCCGCGGTCATCTACTACGGCCCCCCGGTGACGGACCCGCAGCAGCTCTCCACCATCAAGGCGCAGGTGCTGGGCCTCTTCGGCACGAAGGACAAGTCCATCCCGCCGGAGACGGTGCAGGCCTTCGAGAAGGCCCTGGACGAGGCCGGCGTGCGCAGCCGCATCGTGGAGTACGACGCGGACCACGCCTTCGCCAACCCCTCCGGCGCCCGCTACGACGAGCGCGCCGCCGCGTCCGCCTGGGCGGAGACGTCCGCGTTCCTCGCGCGCACGCTCAAGCGCTGAGGTCGCGCGGGGCCGGCGGCCTTCAGTACGGCCGCTGGCCCACGTAGTTGCCCGGGGGCGCGTAGTTGCACACCCAGAAGTCCCAGGTGGACGCGCCGCTGAAGGGCGAGTTGACGGTGCAGCGCTTCGTGGCGCACCCCAGGCGTCGGGTGTTGCGCCACACCACCTGCGTGTAGTGGCCGCACTGCTCGCCCGCCTTGCAGGTGTTCTTCGAGTAGTCGTAGTCCGCCGCCTCGTCCACCCAGCCCTTCACCACGGCCTTCGCGTTCAGATAGTCCGGCGTGGCGGCGGCGATGTTCTCCCCCGCGTTGCCCCGGTCGTCGTTGTGCTTGAACTGGCATTGCTCCACCCACTTGCGCGCGGTCTCCTCCACCGTGGGGTCCCACGTGAGCGGCTCCAGCGCGGGCGACGGCGTGGGCTGCGCGGCGGCGCGGGCGGCGTTGTGGGCCTCCAGCATGTCCCGGGCGAACTGCGTCAGCTCCACGGTCCCCGCATCGGTGTCGGTGCCCCCATCCTCCTGGCGGCCCGCGTCCGCGGTCGCGTCGTCCGAGTCCCCGTCCGGGATGCAGGCGAGCAGGAGGAACGGGCTGAGCAGCCCAACGGAAGACAGGGACCGGAGGAGGGAGGGGCGTCGCATGGGAGGGATTATCCTCGCGCGGGTGGGTGTGCGGGCAAGCGGACAGGAGGGCCGCTGGGATGAGGTGGGACGAGGGCCCCGTGGTAGGGTCGGGGTCCGGTCAGGAGACGCGACATGAGCCAGGACGAATCCCGCGCGCGGAAGATCCAGACAGCCCTTGAAGGGAACGATGAGTTCAGCACCTTTTCCATCGACCCGGACCTCAAGAAGCTGAAGATGAAGCTGGACCTCCAGTCGGAGGCGCAGCAGCAGCAGTCCGGCCGCCCGGAGACCGCTCCCAGGTCGGGCATGTTCATGCGGCTGTTCCACAAGATGTTCCGGGGTTGAGCACGATGGCGATGGAGTCCTACCGCGCGCAGTGGGATCGCTCGCGGGCGTATCTGGAGACGGGGGACCTGGGGCTCGCGCTCCAGGAGCTGCGGGACGCGCTGACGCTGGCGCCGGACGACGCGGTCCTCTGGGAGGAGATCTTCAACCTGTCGCTGCTCGGGGGCCTCACGCAGAACGCCCTGGCCGCCGCGCAGCGGCTGCGCCAGCTGGCGCCGGAGAACCCCAACTTCATCGGCCTGCACGCGATGGCCGCGCTGCTCGCCGGCAGGCTGGCGGAGGCCCTGCCCCTCTTCGAGGAGGTCCTCCAGCGCGACCCTGAGTCGGTGGAGGCCCGCCGGCAGCTCGCGCGGGCGCTGGACATCGCGGGCCAGCGCGGCCGGGTGCGCGCGCTGCTGGAGGAGGCCGTCGCGCGGGCGCCCACGGACACGGGCGCGCCCAACGACCTGGCGGTGCACTACCTGGAGCATGTGCCCCAGGAGGGCCCCGAGCTCGCCGCGCGCGTGCTGACCCCGGTGCTGGCGGCGCACCCGGACGACCCCGCCACGCACTTCAACCTGGCGCTGGCGCTGCGCCTGGGCGAGCCCGCCAGGGCCCGCCATCACGCGGAGCAGGTCCTCCAGGGGAACGACAAGGAGCTGCGCGCGAAGGCCCAGCAGCTCCTGACGATGATCCCCGCTTGAGCCGTCAGCCCGCGCAGGGCACCCCCGTCCCCGGCGCCATGGATTTCCAGAGACAGACCCTGAAGACCCCGGGCGCCGTGTCCTCCCTGTGCTGGAGCGGCGACGCGCTCGTGGACCCGGTGGGGGGGCTGGTGCGCTACCACCTGGATGGCGCCACCTTCGACCCGCACGTGCGCTACTCCTACCGCTTCGACCGGTCGGTGATGTCCCCGGACGGCCGCTACAGCGTGCTGTACGAGTCGCTGGGGACCACGGGGCTGCTGCTCGACGGCACGGAGGTGGTCCGGCAGCTCACGCGCGACTTCTACCACGCGGACACCCACGACTATCCCGTGGCCCTGCACACGCTCCCCAGCGGACGCACGCTGCTGGCGCACTGCCCGGAGTCGTACTGCGTGCTGGAGCTGGAGGACGCCGCCACGGGCGAGCGCCTCACGAAGCGCGACAACCTCCCGACGGACATCTTCCACTCGCGGCTCCAGTTCAGCCCGGACGGGCGCCACCTGGCGAGCGCGGGGTGGATCTGGCACCCGGTGGACGCGGCGTCGGTGTTCGACGTGCCCCGCGCGCTGGAGGCGCCCGCGTCGCTGGACAGCGCCGCGCTGATGGACGGCGTGGAGAACGGCCTCTTCCTCACGTCCGTGGCCTTCGGCGCGAAGGACACGCTCGTCTTCGCGCGGATTGAAGAGTCCCGCGACGACGCCACCTTCTTCCTGGGCACGTACTCGCTGACGGAGCGGAAGGTGCTGGCGGAGGTGACGCTGGAGGAGCCCGCGGGCCCGCTGATGGTCGTGGACGCGGAGCACGTGGTGGACTTCTTCGAGCACCCGAAGCTCGTGTCTCGCTCCACCGGCCGCGTCGTCCAGCGCTGGGAGGACCTGGACACGGGGAGGGCGCTGGGCAGCATGCGCGGCCACCTGCCGACCCCGCCGCCCCTCGCGCTGGACCCCGCGCACCGCCGCTTCGCCGTGGGCACGGCGAGCGGCATCGAGGTCGTCACGCTCGCGGCTCAGTAGGGCTTCTCGCCCACCCAGTTGCCCGGCGGCGCGTAGTTGCACACCCAGAGCTGCCACGTCTTCACGTCCCCGCCGAAGGGCGAGTTCTTCGTGCACAGCCGCGTCGCGCAGCCCACCGCCTTCGTGGTGCGCCACACCACCTGCGTGTAGTGGCCGCACATCTTCCCGGCCTTGCACCTGCCGGAGGCGTGGTCGTAGTCGGCGGCCTCGTCCGCCCAGCCCTTCACCACCTGCGCGGTGGTCCAGGTGTCCGGCGTCGCGGCGGCCAGGTTCTCACCGAAGCCGCCCCGGTCCGGGTTGTGCTCGAAGCGGCACTCCTTCACGTAGGCCTCCGCCTTGCGCGCCGCCTCGTCGGACCAGGTGAGCGCGGGCAGCGCCGGCTTCGGCGTGGGGCGCGCGGCCCTCGCCCGCGCCTCGTTGTGCGCGGCCACCATGTCGCGCTTCAGCTCCGCGGCGGACGGCACCGGCTTGCGAGCGCCCTCCCCGGGCGCGGGCGTGGCCGCGGGGGCCTTGCGCGCGACAGCGGTGGTCGCGGCCTTCCTCGTGGAGGCGGAGACGGGCCGCCGCGCGTCCGCGCTGGAGCCACAGCCGAGCAACGGGGCCAGCAGCACCACGGCGAGCCCACGACGGAACACAGGAGGAGCCATGCGCGGAATCATTCCGCACCGGCGCCCCGCGTGCAGGAGAACCGCACCGGGCAGGCGGCGCCCGGTGGGCCCGAGCGCTCTCCTGCCCTACGCGCCCAGCCCGGTGAGCGGCCCCGTCCCGTCGTCGCCGAAGGTCGCGGTGGGCACGCCGAGCATGCCGAGCAGGGCGATGTAGAGGTTCGCCAGCGGCGCGCCGCCGTAGCGGATGTGCCGGCCCGGGGCGATGGCGCCGCCCGCGCGGCCCGCGAGCAGGATGGGCAGGTTCTTGTGCTCGTGCATGTTGCCGTCGGCGATCTCGCTGGAGAAGTACGCGACGCTGTGGTCCAGCAGCGTCCCGCCCTCCTCCTGCACGCCCTTCATGCGCTGGAGGAGGTAGGAGAACTGCTCCACCTCCCACTTGTCGATCCTGGCCAGCGCGTCGTAGTTGGCCTGGGCCCGCTGGTGGTGCGAGTACGCGTGGTGCTCGCCGGTCAGCCCCAGGAACGAATACACGCGCTCGCTGCGCGCGTTGCCCAGCATGAAGGTGCACGTGCGGGTCAGGTCGCACTGGAACGCGAGCACGATGAGGTCCAGCATCGCCTTCGTCTTCTCGCGCACGTCCACGGTGTCCGCGGGCGCGGCGACGGCGCCGCACGTGGGGCCCGCGCCGTCCAGCGCGTTCACGCGCAGCTCCAGCTCGCGCACGCCGGTGAAGTACTCGTCCAGCTTGCGCTGGTCCGTGGTGCCCAGCTTCGCCTGGAGCGCCTTCGCGTCGTCGCGCACGGCGTCGATGATGCTCAGGCCGTACGCCTTGCGCCTGGCCAGCTCCGCCTGGGTGACGTTCGGGTCGAAGTCCGCGAAGAGCCGCTCGAAGGCGGCGCGGGGCTTCGTCTCCTTGGGCACGGGGGTGGACGGCCCCGCCCAGGCGATGTTGTTCGCGTAGGGGCACGCGTAGCCGGAGTCGCAGTTGCCAATGCCCTTGCCCTGGTCGATGCCCAGCTCCATCGACGGGAAGCGCGTGGCCTTGCCCACCGCGTTCGCCAGCACCTGGTCCATGGAGATGCCGGTGCGGATGTTGGTGCCCTCCGTCTTGCGCGCCTTCACGCAGGAGAGGAACGCGGCTGTCGCGGCGGCGTGGTGGCCGTCGCCGTCCGGCTTGCCGGGCAGGTTGTCCAGGCCGCTCAGCACCAGCAGGTCGCTCTTCACCGGCGCCAGCGACGCGAGCGTGGGCGTCAGCGAGTACTCCGCGCCCTCGCTCGCGGGCGTCCACTTGGGCATGTGGATGCCGCAGGGCGTGTAGAAGGCCACGAAGCGGCGCGGGGCCGGCGTGGCGGCGCGGGCCGCGCTGGGGCGCATCACGTCCAGCAGGGGCAGCGCCATCAGCGCGCCCAGGCCGCGCAGGAGCGTCCGTCGGGAGAGGGTGGGGGTGCGGCTCATGGCTTGGGTGCCTCCGCCTCGCCGCGCCGCTGCAGGAACGCGTCGCTGCGGACGATGGCGAGGATGTAGTCGGTGAGACGGCCGCCCTGGGCCTCGGCCTGCTGGGAGATGTCCCGCACGGTGCAGCGGTCCTGCTCGTCCGCGCCGCGCCCGAGCGCGTAGGTGAGCAGGTGGCGCGTCATGCACGCGGACAGGTCCGGGTCCTGCTTCACCACCGCGCGCATCTCCACCACGCCGTTGAACGACTTGCCTCCGGGCAGCTCCCCGCTGGGGTCCACCGTCGCGCCGCCCTCCTCCTGCGTGCGCCAGCGGCCCACCGGGTCGAAGTTCTCCATGCCGAAGCCCAGCGGATCCATCAGCGAGTGACAGCCCGCGCAGGACGGGTTCGCGCGGTGCTGCGCCATGCGCTCCTTGATGTTGAGCGTGGGGTCCACCGCCGGGGCCAGCCCGCCCGCGTCCGGCGGTGGCGGCGGCGGTGCCTTGCACAGCAGCTGCTCCAGCACCCAGACGCCGCGCTTCACCGGCGACGTGCGGTCCGGGTTGGCGGTGACGGTGAGCAGCGCGCCCTTCCCGAAGAGGCCCGCGCGCTCCGGGTGGTCCTTCAGCTCCACGCGCGTCATCGCGGAGGTGCCCGGCTTGGGCAGGCCGTAGTGCGTGGCCAGCCGGTCGTTCACGTAGGTGAAGGGCGCGTCCAGCAGGTCCTTGAGGCGGTGGTCGCCGGTGACGAACTCCTGGAAGACGAGCTGTAGCTCCTGGCGCATGGCCTCGCGCAGCGGCTCGTCGAAGCCGTAGCGCGACATCGGCTGGGAGAAGTCGAGCGCTCGCATGTAGAGCCACTGGCCCGCGAAGTTGTCCACCAGCGCGCGGGCCTTGGGGTCGGCCAGCATGCGACGCACCTGCGCCTCCAGCACCTCCGGCTCATGCAGGTGGCCGCCCTCCGCGAGCTGGAGCAGCGCTTCATCCGGCATGCTGCTCCAGAGGAAGTAGGACAGGCGGCTCGCCAGCTCCAGGTCGCTGATGGGGTGCGGCGCGGTGGAGGTGGGGGCGGCGTCCAGCTCCACGCGGAAGAGGAAGCGCGGCGACACCAGCACCGCGCGCAGCGCCAGCTTCACGCCCACCTCCGGCGCATCGCCCTGCTGGCGGGCCAGCGTGACGAACGCGACCAGCCGCTCCACCTCCTCCGACGTGACGGGGCGGCGCCAGGCGCGGCGCGCGAAGGTCCTGAGCACCTCGCGAGCGCACGCCTCCGGCTGGGCCGGGTCGAGCGCGCACGTGTTGAACGCGCCCCGCGCCCACGCGGCCTCCACCAGCGCCTCCGCCGCGTGCGAGTACTTCTCCATCAGCAGCGGGGACATGCTGAGCACGTCCGCGTTGTTGTCGAAGCCGAAGCCGTGGTCGTCCGGCGGGAAGTCGCTCGCGGGGGCGCTCGTGTCCCCCAGCAGGTCGCGCACGGTGTTGTTGTATTCAGCCCGGTTGAGGCGGTGCAGCGTGACGCGGCCCGGGTCGCGCGCCGCCGAGCGGCACAGCGCGTCCGCTGGATCCACGGGCGTGGTGTCGGGCGCGTCCGGTCCCGGCAGCACCCGCGCCTTGGGGGGAGACTCGCTGCACCCCACGGTCAGCGCCGCCGCCGCCGCGAGGCCCACCCTCCGCCATCTCCGACCGCAGGCCATCACCTTGAGCACGCCTCCTCCGGGCCGTGAACGGACCCCGGCGAGCGCGCTCCGAAGCAAGTCCCTCACCAACGCCGCGTGACGACGGGCCGACGCACGGCTCCATCTCCAGGGTGGAGACGGGCCTGCGCGAGGGACTGGGAAGGGAAGAAGTGTTCCGCGACCGGGCCGGGCCCCGGGCCCGGGGAGGCACCGCGCGCCGACCCCTGCCCGGCAGGGCGGGTCAGGCGGCGCGGCGTCCCGGAAGCGGGCAGGGAGACGCGGCCCGCTTCCGGGGCGGTGACCCGCGCTACTGCGAGTCCTTCGCGGTGCCCGTCGTCTTCGGGGCGCCGTCGAGGTACGCGCGGTAGGCCTCGAAGCCGTAGGGCCGGCCGAGGAAGTCCTTCACCAGCGCCGCGGCGGGCTTGGAGCCACCGGGCTCCAGCACCGTCTTGCGGTACTGCATGGCCGTGTCACGGTCCAGGTAGCCCTTCTCCTGGAACCTCGACTCCAGGTCCTTCGCGATGACGGAGGACCAGAGGTACGTGTAGTACGCGGCCGAGTACCCATCCAGGTGCCCGAAGGCGAGCTCGAAGTGGGTGCCGTCTCGGTACTCGTGGCGGAAGGGGGACAGCTTCTTCTGGAGCTCCGCCAGCACCGCGGCCGTGTCGAAGCCCGGCGTGCGCGAGTAGTACTGGAGGCTGACCGCGGACAGGAAGAGCTGGCGGCGCGCCCACAGCCCCGTGCCGAACTCCTTCGACGCGCGCAGCTTCTCCACCAGCTCCGCGGGGATGGGCTCGTTGGACTCGTGGTGCTTGGCGAAGCTCTTGAGCACCTCCGGCTGCTCGGCCCACTGCTGCAACAGCATGGACGGCGTCTCCACGAAGTCGCGCTCCGTGGAGATGCCGGAGATGGGCGTCCACTTCTGGTGGCCGGAGAAGATGGCGTGCATCAGGTGGCCGAACTCGTGGAAGAACGTCTCCACCTCGTCGTGCGTCATCAGGTCGCCGGGGCGCGGGAAGTTGCACACCAGCACGCCCTCCGGCAGCCGCCTGCCCTCTTCACCGGTGATCAGGTCGAACTGCGCCGCGTGCTTGTACTTGTCGTCGCGCGGGTGCATGTCCAGGTAGATGCGGCCCAGCGGCTTGCCGTTGTCGACGACGTCATACGCCTCCACGTCGGCGTGCCACGTCTTCGCGTCCTTCACCGGCTGGAAGGCCACCCCCCACAGGCTGGAGGTGATGCCCATCACGCCGTCCTTCACCCGCGCGTACTCCAGGTAGGGCCGCACCGCCTGCGAGTCGTAGCCGAACTTCTCCGCGCGCAGCCGGTCCTCGTAGTAGTCCTGGTCCCACGGCTCCACCGCGGTGGCGCCCTTCACGTCCTTCTTCTTGCGCGCCAGCAGCTCCGCCATCTCCTTCTTCGCGCGGGCCTCCGTGGCCTGCGCCAGCTGGTCGATGAAGTCCGCCGCCGCCTGCTGCGTGCGCGTCATGCGCGTCTCGGTGGTGAAGGCCGCGTAGGAGTCATAGCCCAGCAGCTTCGCCAGCTCGTCGCGCTTCTCGATGAGCTGCGCGAGCACCGCCTGGTTCTTGGGGAACGCGCGCTGACGGTAGGTGCGCCAGAGCTTCTCGCGCGCCTTCGCGTTCTTCGCGTACGTCATGAACGGGAAGTAGTCCGGGTAGTTGCTGGTGATGACCACCTTGCCGTCCGCGCCCGGCGCGTGCGCCTTCTTGTAGTCCTCCGGCAGCCCGTCCAGCTCCTTGGGCGTGAAGGCCACGCTGCGCGTGTCCTCCGCGATGTTCTGCCCGAACTGCTGGCCCAGCTTGAGGATCTCCTCGTTGAGCGCCTTCACCTTGGCGCGCGTGGCCTCGTCCCGGTCCACGCCCGCGCGGCGGAAGTCCAGGAGCGTGCGGTCCATCCAGTAGCGCGTGGCCTCGTCCTCCTTGGACAGGTCCACCAGCGACAGCGCGTCGTAGACGCCGCGGTCCTGGGACAGCGCCACGTTGGCCGCGTCCACCTGCTGCTCGCACTCGCGGGCCGCGTCGCGCATGGCGGCGTCCGGGTGCACCTCGTGCGTGAGGCTGGAGCGGTTGGCCGCGTTGATGAGGGCCGTCTGCGCCTCGTCGTAGGCCTTGAGGACGCCCTGGCCGTTCGTCTTCGGATCCAGCTTCTTCAGCGCCTCCACCTGCGCCTGGGCTCGCTCCAGGTCCGCCTTGCACAGGGCCTTGTATGCGTCCGGCGCGCCGGCCAGGGCCTCCGAGCCCTTCATGGGCGCCAGCTGGGGCTTCGCCGCGGCGTTGGCCGCCAGGCGGGCCATGGCCTCGCGGTTCTGGGTGACGCTGCCGTTGGAGCAACCCGTCGCGGCGAGTGCCGCCAACACAGTCAGTGCGGGGATTCTCAAGGGGACTTCCTCCACAAGGGGAACGACCTGCTTCGCGGGGGCCGTCATGCCACATCCCCACCCCTCCGCGCCCGTTCGCCGTGAACGCCCGGCGACCCCCGGCACCGGCCGGATGCCTGGAGGCCCCCCTGACGCACCCCGCCTTGTGTCCCATCCAGCCCCCCGGTAATCCGGCGCTCACCTCGAATTCTTGGAAGTTGTCCTGGCCGGAGGGTGAACACGGATGCGCAAGGCACTGGGTGGTGCGGTCGCGGCGTTGTTGCTGTGGGGCTGTGGCGGGGCCGGCACGGAAGCGCCCCCGGCGCCTCCCGAGGGGCTGTCGCTCACCACCGGGGCGGGGCTGACCGAGGGCCGCTGGGCGCACGACGGGCAGACGGTGTCCTTCGCCTCGCGCGAGGTGGAGCCCGGCGTGTACCGCGTGGAGGTGCGCATGCACGGCATGACGCTGACGGGGCTGATGGACCCGGCGTCGGGCGTGTCCACGCTGGACGGCTTCGCGGACGCGAACGTGCAGGACACGCAGGTGGTGGACGCGGACCGGCAGGCGCTGAGCGCGTTCTACGGGGCGCTGAACCAGGGCCTGCCGCAGGGTGACGCGGCGGCGCCGGAGGCCATGTACCTGCGCCGCGCGGTGGGCCTGTGGGCGCAGCAGCCCACGAGCGTCGCGCTCAAGCGCACGGTGATGGGCGAGCAGGGCCGCGGCTACACCATGCTGTGCAGCTACGCGAAGTGCGGCGGCAAGAACACGGGCAGCTGCGGCGGCACGTACAACTGGTACTCGTACGCGAAGCACGACTGCAACAAGGGCGGCTTCGACAACCCGAAGAACCAGCAGATCGCCCAGCTGGGGGACCACACGTCGTGCAACGGCGACGAGTACTACCTGAACGGCAGCACCTGGGTGTGCGGCGAGCCGGACCACTGGTCGCGCCCCAAGGTGATGGGCAACTGCTTCGGCCGCTGCGGCGGCGGCTGCGGTGGCGACACGCAGTACACGCTGGACGCCACCAACCACGACGGCTGCGTGCGCAACGGCCACGTGCTGGCGTCCGGCTACTGCGATGATCAGTTCGTGTCCGCGGTGGACGACGAGCTGTTCGCGCCCAACTGCTACTGAAGGCCGGATGAGACGACGCGCGGTGAGACACGCGGTGGGGGTGGCGGGGCTGTGGCTCGCCGCGCTCGGCTGCACGTCCACGGGGTCCTCCGGGGCGGAGGCCGGCGAGGCGGTGGTGCGCCGCTTCTTCCAGGCCCTGCCGGACGGGGACTGCGCGGTGCTGGGCCCCCTGCTGGTGACGGGGCAGGGCGTCCCCGCGTGCGAGGAGACGGTGAAGGTCCTGCGCGAGCATGGCCTGGACCTGGTGGAGGTGCTGGACGCGAAGGTGGATGGCCGCGACCCGAACGCGGTGGTCGTGCGGGCGCGCGTGTCGCAGGGAGGGACGGAGCGCGCGGAGCCGTTCCTCTTCCGGGTGGAGCGCCAGGGTGACGGCTGGCGCCTTCGGTTGTAGGGAGCCGTGGACGATGCGGAACCGCGAGCGGGTGATGCTGGGAGGCGCGAGCGCGCTGGTGATCGCGCTCGGCGCCGTGCTGCTGTGGCCGGCCCGGGAGGCCCCTGCCCCCTCCGGGGGGGATGTGCCCCAGGCGGTCCCTGCTCCGGTGACGGCGGCCCCGGTGTCGCCGGAGCGCGCGGTGCCGGCGCGGACGCCGGACCCCGCGCCGCCCCACGCCACGGTGGTGCCGCCCGCGCCCGGGGACGTGCCGCCGGAGCCGGAGGTGGCCAACGCACCGCCGCAGCAGAACGACCCCATCGAGCAGGAGAGGCCCCAGACGGCGCGCTGGAAGCTGGAGAAGACGCAGCACATCACCACGCTGCTGGGCCGCGACGTGTCGCGGCTGGAAGGGGAGCGGCAGGAGGCGAAGGCGCGCGGAGACAAGGCCCGCGTCGAGCAGGTGGACGCGCTGCTCCAGCGCCACCGCGTCCGGCTGGAGGAGCTGCGCGAAGAGGCGCGCACCCTGGCTGACGCCGCGAGGCGCGAACCGCCCGAGGAGCCCTGAGCGCCGCCGCGCCCGGTTGGCCACCCTGCGGGCAGCCAGGCGTCAGCTCCACGCGCGGCCCCGTCGCTTCGCGTTGGGAGTAAGCAGGCTTCTGCCGTTCGCGGTCGCGCCTTCACTCAGGCGTGACAGGCATGGCGCGGCGTGCGCATAGAAAAGGACGTGTCCGTCTCCAGCGCGCCTGCCTCCACCGCGATCTCCAGCACACCCTCCACGCGAGGCTCCCGGCTGGCATCCATCGCGGTGGCCAGCGCGCTGTTCATGGAGTTCCTGGACTCCACGGCCCTGTCCACCGCGCTGCCCACCCTGTCCGTGGCGTTCGGCACCGACCCCGTCCACCTCAAGCTGGCGCTGACGTCGTACATCCTGGCGCTGGCCGTGCTCGCGCCCGCGAGCGGGTGGATCGCCGACCGCTTCGGGCCGCGCCGCGTCTTCATGACCGCCATGGTCGTGTTCCTCGCGGGCTCCGTGCTGTGCGGCTTCTCGCGGACGCTGGCGCAGCTCGTGGTCTTCCGCACCCTGCAGGGCCTGGGCGGCGCGCTGATGACGCCCGTGGGGCGGCTCATCGTCGTCAACTCGGCGCCGCGCGAGAAGCTGGTGGCCGCGATGAGCTGGTTCACCATGCCCGCGCTGGTGGGGCCGCTGCTGGGCCCGCCGCTCGCGGGCATCATCCTGGGCGTCGCGGACTGGCCGTGGATCTTCTTCATCAACGTGCCGGTGGGCGTGCTGGGCATGTGGGCCGTGGCGCGCTTCGTGCCGCCGCTGAAGCAGCCGGACCCCGGCCCCTTCGACACCCGGGGCTTCGCCATCGCCGTGGTCGCCATCACCGCGCTGATGGGCGCGGCGGAGACGGTGGGCATTGGCCTGGTGCCCTGGCCCGTGCAGGTGGGCATCGTGCTGGTGGCGGTGGGGGCGCTCGCCGCCTACGTGTGGCACGCGCTGCGCACGCCGCGCCCGGTGCTCGACCTGCGCCTGTTCCAGGTGGACACCTTCCGCGCCAGCATGGTGGGCGGCGCGCTGGTGCGCATCGGCCTGGGGGCGACGCCCTTCCTGCTGCCGCTGCTCTTCCAGGTGGCGCTGGGCTGGGGACCGCTGGAGGCGGGGCTCGTCACCATCGGGACGGGGCTGGGGGCCTTCGCGTGCAAGCCGGTGGCGCCCGCGCTCATCCGCCGCGTGGGCTTCCGCCAGACGCTCATCGCCTCCAACCTGCTGACCGCCGCGCTGACGGCGGTGCCCGCCTTCTTCGGATACGGGACGCCCATCCCGGTCATCATCGGCGCGCTCGTGTGCAGCGGCTTCATGCGCTCCTTGCAGTTCACCGCCACCAACACGATGGCCTACGCGGACCTCCCCAGGGAGGCGGTGAGCAACGCCTCCACCGTCGCGGTGGTGACGCAGCAGATGGCGCTGAGCGTGGGCATCAGCTTCGGCGGCCTGATGCTGCACGTGGCGCGCGGCGGCGGGGACGTGCGCCTCACGCCGGAGCGCTTCCTCCTGCCGTTCCTCGCCATCGGCTTCGTGTCGTCGCTGGCCGGGCCGCTCTTCCGCCGGCTGCGTCCGAACGCGGGAGAGCACATCGGCGGTCGGGCCACGGCGCGCGGCTGAGGCGTCTGTCAGGCGCCGCCGCCAGGACCTCCGCGCGAGCCCCCGCCGGAGGGGCAGGCGGTCCTCTGGCTTCGAGCCGCCGCGCGGACCCCAGGCGCGCTGACGTGCCCCGCCCGGCAGGCGCGGGTCGCCGGGCGTGCCGGTGCCAGCGCGATGCTCGCGGTGGGCGAGACGTTCTTCCCTATGGCGCGGGGCCGCCGCCGTCGCGGCCGGCTGGCGGGGCAGGTACTGCCCGAGGTGGCGGTGTCAGGCCCTGGGAAACGAACGCGGGCGGTCTCCCCGGGATGCCTCCCGAGGGGAACCGCCCGTGTACGCGTCTCCCGGCGAGGGGAGACGCGGGACGCTCGCGACGGTCAGGTCGTCGCGGGCGCGGAGTCCTGCGCGGTGTCCGTGTCGTCGGCGCCGCTGGCGCCTTCGGCTTCCACCGGAGCGGTGGAGGCCCCCTCCGCATCGGGAGCACCGGCCGCCTGGGGCTTCTTGCCAGCGCTCGGGGGCGGGGACTTGCGGGCGGCCGCCGCGGCCTGCCGCGCCTGCTCACGCGCCTTCTGCGCGACCTTGGGCGTGGGGGCCAGGATCATGAACATCTGCCGGCCTTCCATGCGCGGCAGCTGCTCCGCCACCGCCACGTCCTTCAGGTCCTTGATGACGTCGTCGAGGATGGCGCTGCCCAGCTCCTTGTGCGTGATTTCACGCCCGCGGAACTGGATGACGACCTTGGCCTTGTTGCCCTCTTCGATGAACCGGCGGGTGTTGCGCACCTTGAACTCGTAGTCGTGCTCCTCCGTCTTGGGACGGAGCTTCACTTCCTTGAGCTGGATGACCACCTGCGTGCGCTTCGCGTCCGAGGCCTTCTTCTTCTCCTCGTACTTGAACTTGCCGTAGTCCATGATCTTGCAGACTGGCGGCTTTGCCATGGGGCTGACCTCGACCAGGTCGAGCCCGTCCTGGCGGGCCCGGTCGAGCGCGGCCTCGAGGGGCATGACGCCGAGCTGCGAACCATCGGCGCCCACGACACGGACTTCACGCGCGCGGATGCGGCGGTTGGTTCTCTGGTCCCGGTTGGGACCGCGGCTGCTGTTTCTCTGTTCGCGAATGATGTGAACATCCTCCAAAAAGGGTTAGCGGACCCACCACCCGTGAAGATGTGGCGGACCCTTCAATGTGGCAGTCCCCTCCGGCGGAGAAGGCAGGCAGGCGTGCCTTCCGCCCCTAGGGGCAGGGAGACGTGCAACGGACTCTATCCGGTTCACGTCCCTCCGGGGCAAGGTAACGCGGGTCACCCCCCATTCCCATGACCCCTGTTGCCTATGATGCGGCTCATGGTGAAGCGGTCCGCCGCGTCCGCTCGGGAGCGGACAAGATGCCGACCCCGGAGGGTGGTTGCGCTCGGGACCTGCCTGCTGCTCGGCTGCCTGCCCTCCTGCGGACCGGTGGACGCCGGCCCTTCCGAGGCTCCCAGGCCTGCCGGGGCCCGGACCCAGGACCTGGTGCAGGGGGCGGACGCGCCCGGGGACGCGGCGGCCGTGGCCCTGGTGGCCCGCCGTGTGCGCTGTGGAGGGGAGGCGCCGGTGCTCCTCTGCTCGGGGGCCCTCGTCGCGCCGGACGTGGTGCTGACGGCGGCGCACTGCCTGGCCGTCTTCGGCGAGGCGGGGCCCTACGAGGTCTTCCTGGGCCCCACGCTGCTCCCGGAGCCCGGGCCCGGAGGGCGGTTCGTGCGCGTCACGCGGGCCGTGGCCCACCCGGACTACGTCCCGGCCACGCACGCCTGGGACGCGGCGCTCCTGCGGCTGGCGGTGCCCGTGACGGACGTCGCGCCCTACCGGCTCCCCGGCGCGGGTGATGCCCCGGTGGCGCCGGGAGACCCCGTGCGGGCGGTGGGCTACGGCGACACGAAGGACGCCACCCGCCCCGCGGGCCAGCGGCGGCAGGGCCAGCTCCAGGTGACGGGGGTTGCCGCCAGCGCCTTCCAGGCCGGACCCGCCCCGGCCATGACCTGCGTGGGGGACAGCGGAGGCCCGGTGCTGGGAGGCCCGGCCGGGAACGAGGTGCTCCAGGGGCTCACCGTCAGCGGCGACGTGGCCTGCCGGACGGAGGCGGTCCAGGTGCGGGTGGACGCGTTGGCGGACTTCCTCCGCCCCTTCCTGGAGGAGGCCCCGCCCCCGGCTCCCACCGCGCCGCTCCCCCTGGACGCCCTCTGCCAGGAGGCCTGCGCGAGCGACGCGGACTGCCCCTCGGGGCTGCTGTGCGTCAGCGCCGGGGACGCCCCCGCCCGCTGCCTCCTGCCCGCGCTCCAGGCTGGGGCCTACGGCGCGGCCTGCGCGGAGGACGCCGCCTGCGGCACGCAGGGCGTGTGCGCCCGGCTGGAGGTGGACGGGGAGGACGCCTGCCGCTGCTTCACCCCGTGCGAGGCCACCGTCGATCCATCGACCCCTAGCGACGAAGAGCCCGGGGACGCTGGCGGGTGTGACAGCGGCGGCGGAGGCCTGGGCGCTACACTCGCCGTCCTGGTGGGGCTCTTCTGGCGACAGCCCCACCGCAGGATTCCAGGCAGTCGGCTCCGGACGTGACTCTGCGTGAGAGGGCCTACAGAACCGTAAATGTAGGCGAAACTCCCCGAATCAAACTCCGAGAATCAAGCAACGACGTTTTCGGCAAACACGAGGGTCCTTCCCCCATGGACTACAAGATCAAGTCGGGCGACACGCTGAGCGCGCTGGCCAAGCGCTTCAACACGGATGTGGATTCGCTGGTGAAGGCGAACCCGAACATCACCAACAAGGACCTCATCTACGCGGACGCGAACCTCAACGTCCCGGGCAGCAAGGATGAGTTCCAGGCGCAGGGCGTCGCCAAGGGTCCGGACCTGACGGGCGGAGCGCAGGGTGCGCAGGGTGCCCAGGGCTCGCAGCCCGTGGGCGACGTGCCCCCGGGCCAGGTGGGCGACTGGATCAAGCAGGCCATGGACATCCTCAAGGCCAACGGCGTCCCGGCGGACAAGATGAACCCCCAGGACATCGCGAAGATCATCGAGCACGAGTCCAGCGGGAACCCGAACGCCATCAACAACTGGGACTCCAACGCGCAGAAGGGCACGCCGTCCATCGGCCTGATGCAGACCATCCAGCCCACGTTCGACGCGTACAAGCTCCCGGGCCACGACAACATCCGCAACCCGGTGGACAACATCATCGCCGGCGTCCGCTACTCCATCGAGCGCTACGGCTCCGTGTCCAACGTCCCCGGCATCCAGGGCCTGAACAGCGGCAGCGGCTACGTCGGCTACTGACCGGCGCGAAGCGACACCAGACGCACCTCGCCCCGCGGTGGAAGACGGTCCCTCCGTCTCCCACGCGGGGCGTCGTCGTTTCCAGGAGCAGGCTTCAGCCCCCGTGCAGCGGGGAGCGGTCGCGCGGGCCGCCCATCCTCTTGATGTAGAGCTGGCTGGGCGCCTTCTTGCGCCCGCGCAACCCCGTGCCCCGGTTGTTGCGCTTGGGGCCGTGGTCTCCAGCGGCGGGGCCCAGCGTCACGCGCTTCAGCATCTTCTCCTGCTGAAGCCGTAGCGCCTCGTCATGAGGCAGGGTCTTGCGTCCATGGCTGGCCTGCACGCTCGGCTGGGCCGCATGGGGATCCACGCGTCGTCGGTTCTTGATGCCTGCCATTCGGGTCCGAACGGACATGAAGTCCTCCTTTGAGGAGGAGGTAGGAACCCCGGCGGGGCATTGCCATCCCTGGCGACGGGCGGGACAGGGGCCGCCCCCGGAGCATGCGGGCCGCGAGCGCCCGGTGGCGCGGGCTGGCAGCGGGAGAGCGGGCCGACGGTCTCCCGGGGACGGGAATCACGCCAGGCGCGGCGGCGCTCAGGTGAGGTCTTCGTTGCTCCGTCGGGCGCGCTTCTTCGCCTTGGGCTTGCTGCCCTTGGCCGCCTTCGGCTTCTCCGTGGTCTCCGGCGGGAACAGCCAGCCGTCCTGGGGGCGGGGCGCGGCGCTCACCGGCTCCAGGTGCTGACCCCGGCAGCCGCGGCACCAGGACTGCGGACGGCGCTGGCCCTGGCTCATGATGCGGAAGCCGAAGTCCTGCTCCGTGGGGCCCACGTGGCCGCAGCGCGGGCAGCGCGTCATGGACGTGGTGCCCGTCTCCTTGGCCTTCTCCCGCCCGTGCTCCACCACCAGCGCCAGCGCGGCGGCGAAGCCCAGCTTCCGCTCCGTGGGGATGTGGAACTGACGCGCGCGCTTGCGGCCGCCCCGGCCCATCACGGGCAGGAGGTCCAGGCCCCCCAGGAGGTTGCGCTGCTCCAGGACTCGCGACGGAGACGATGGCGGGGTCGAGTGGCTCACGCGATCATTTCTACGGGAGGGGTCTGACATGGACGCTCCACGCGCCGGGTCGCCAGGTCCCGCCCCATTCGGAGGTCTGGACACATGTTCAGTAACCCCCGGCATTTCCAGGGGATTCCCCCGGAGGCCGGGCGGGGGTGGGGCGTCGGGGGGCGGGGCCCGCCTGCCCGCCGGGCGCGGACCGGCCCTCCGGTGCCCACCTTCCGGGAGGTCCCGTCCCCCTCACTGCTCAAGGTGTGCCCATGGCCCAGGCCCACGAAACCGAAACCCAGAAGCAGGGGCGCCACGCGCGGCGCCACGAAGCCCACCTGCGCGCCAGCTACGCGGCGTTCATCCGCCACCTGTCCGAGCTGGGCGCCATGCCCCCCGCGCTCGCCGAGTCCGCCGCCGTGTCGGTGCTGACCGCGCTGGAGCGCCGGCTCATGCCCAACGGCGCGCGCAACCTGGAGTCCCAGCTGCCGCGGATGCTGGTGGAGTTCCTGCCGCCGCCAGAGGAGCGCCCGCGCCATCCCCATCGCTTCGGCCGCGAGGAGCTGGTCGCGTCCGTGGCGGAGGACCTCCAGCTACCGGAGGACGAGGCGGAGGTGGTGATCCGCACGGTGCTGCGCGCCATCCAGGACCAGATCTCGGAGGGCGAGGCGGACAAGGTCGCCAGCAACCTGCCCGCGGACCTGCGGGCCCTCTGGCGCCTCACGCAGTAGGCGCGAGGCGCCGGAGGGGGGCCCCGGGCTATTCCGCGGGGCCGCTGCCCGCGCCGTCCCCGGTGGTGAACACCGGGGTGCCGCCGGGGATGCTGGGGTCGTGCGGGAGGCTGCCGCGCGGGCTGCGCAGGTAGACGAACGGCGTGGCGAAGAGGAAGTTGCTCACGCGCGACGTGTAGATGTCCGCGTAGCGCTCCACCTGCCGCGCCAGGTGGCTCTTGTCGTTGCCGGCGCGGGTGAGCAGGCCCCAGTGCGGGTTGGACAGCTCGCTGGCCGCGCGGGCCATGGGGCCCAGCTCCGCGTCCAGCGCCTCCAGCTCCGCGCGCAGCTCCGCGAGGCGCGCCACCAGGTCCCCCTCCGCGACGTCCGAGCGGGGGCCGTACTGGTGGCGCCGCCGCTGGAGCTCCAGGCGCACCTGGCAGCTCTCCGCCTCCAGGCGCTCCTTCTTGAGCATGCGCTCGCCGATGCGCACCTCCGTGGCGCGGAAGGCGGCGATGGCGCGCACCTCGTCCTCCAGCTCGCGCAGGATGAGCGCGGTGCGCCAGCGCAGCACGTTCTTGCTGACGTGCACGTCGCCGAACATGTGGTCGCCCACGTAGAGGATCTCATCGCCGGACAGGCCCAGGTGCCGCTCCAGCTCCAGCGCGCTGCCCCCGAAGTAGGGCTTGTTCTTGTCGAGCGGCCCGGAGTGCGGACGCAGGAGCGCCTCGCCGCCCACCTCCACCACCTCGAAGAGGGTGGCGCGCGTGGTGAAGAACTCGGGCTTGCGCGCGCTGACGATGACCACGTCGAACAACTGGCGCCAGGTCATGCCGTCGGGCAGGTGCCGGTCGAAGGCGAAGTGCATCATGGGCTCGGTGTAGGCCCACTCGCTGTTGGTGATGAGCAGCACCTTCTTGCCGGCGTTCTTCTGGTCCAGCAGCGCGAGCGGCGTCTCCGGGTCGTCGATGACGTAGCGCTCGGGGTTCGCGATGATCTCCGCCTTGAGGCGCCCCTGCATGTGCGTGGCGTCCAGGTTCTTGCGCACGTGCTCGTAGAGGTCCGCGTAGCCCATGGGGCCGGGGAGCTGGCCCGCGTCCAGGCGGTCCACCAGCTGCGCGTAGATGCAGGCCTCGGAGAGGGAGAAGAGGGTGTTGAGGAACACCCAGCGCCGGTCCGCCAGGTCGATGACGGTGCGGGCATAGGCCTCGCGCTGGGCCTCGAAGTCCATGGGGCGGCTGCCGTGCAGGGCCTTCTTCACGAAGCCGAAGCGGTTGGCCTTGAGGAGGTTGCCCTTCGCGGTGTCGATGATGAGCCCGCGGATGGCGAGCATGGGGTCGAACGTCAGGTCGGCGACGGGCCAGCCCTGCTCCACCAGCCGGTCGCGAATGTATTCGTAGGCGCGGCGTTCCCACGCCTCCACGCGGTAGTGGATGAGCGTGTAGTCCATGTCGTAACCCACGGCCTTGATGGCGCGCATGTTGAGGGTGCGGTTGCAGAACAGGCCGCGCTCGGGCGGAGGACCGAAGGAGTGAGGACGCATGGGAGCAAGGCTTGCCAAGGCTTCCACGCAAAGTCGAGCGGCCCGTGTGCCCACGTCATCCCGTGGGCAGGCCCGGGGCGTCCAGGTGTCGGAAAGATGGGATACAGGTGACGCGCGCGCCGCCGGGGGCCGGGCACGCGCGCAACCGAAGGGCAGAAGACATGTCGGGAATGACGCGGCGCTGGGGCCTGGCCCTGGCGGTGGTGCTGGCGGCGGGCGTCGCCGGCGCCGAGGAATGGGACACGGTGGCCACGACGCCCTACCTGATCAAGGTGCGGCCCCGTCCGGGGACGAAGGCGAAGGACATCTGGGCGGAGGGGGAGCTCCGGGTGAGCGCGGCGCAGGTGCAGACGGCGCTGGAGGACGCGGAGTCGTACCGGCTCTGGATGCCGTACGTGAAGGAGTCGCGGGTGGTGCGGCCCACGGACGACGGCGGGCGGCTCACGTACACGCGGCTGGACCTGCCGGTGGTGTCCTCGCGCGACTACATCTCGCACGTGGTGACGGAGTCGAAGGTCGCGCCGGACGGGACGGGCGCGTACCAGCAGCGCTGGAAGGCGGAGCCGGACGCGTTCCCCGCCAGGCGGGACGTGGTGCGGCTGCGGCTGAATGAAGGCAGCTGGAAGGTGGAGCCGAAGGGCGAGGGCTCCTCCTGGGTCGTCTACAAGTTCACGGTGGACCCTGCGGGCTCCGTCCCGGGGTTCCTGGCCAGCCTGGGACAGAAGGACGCGGTGGTGGACACGCTGCGCGCGGTGGAGAAGCGGGCGAGGACGATGCCCGTGGAGCCGCCTCCCGCGGAGTAGGGGAGGGAGGCGGGCGGGCCGGGTGTTCCCTCCGGACGCCATGGCTGACAACTCCAGGAGCGAGTGGACGGACGCGACGTGGAACCCGGTGCGCGGCTGCGTGGAGCTGAGCCCCGGGTGCAAGCACTGCTACGCGGAGGCGCGCGCGGCGCGAAGGCGAGGCCGCTGGAGCCCGAGTGGATGCGCGCGGTGCGCGAGCCGCGTGACGCGGCGGGCGTGGCCTTCTTCATGATCAGATGGAAGGAAACCGCACTCCCGGCAGGACGAGCAGCCGCGTGCCCTCCGCGTCCTGGAGCTCCAGCGTGTAGATGCCGCGAGCCTCCAGGGGCTGGGCTTCGGCTTCCACGATGATCTGGGTGACTCCGCCTTCGGAGTCGGGCGTCACCTCCATCACTTCCACGACCTTCACGGTCTGATGATGCGGACCGCTGAGCCTTGCCTTGGCGGTCTTCCCATGCAGGGACGTCCGCCCCGCGAACTCCAACTGCACCGCGACCCGGCGCATGGAGCGAAAGCTCCTGACCTGGAGTCCCGTGTCCGAGGGACTCGATTCGAGGCCCTTCAGCTCCAACGCCTGGATTCCCCGCTGATCCAAGAGTAGCCCGGAGATCATCGTCGCCAGTCCTGCGTCAGGACAGAGTTGCTCGGGATGCGAAGTGGCTGCGTCATCGGACACGCCGCCATCCGCGGCTGCCAGAAACGGAAGCAGGAGCAGGAGCACATGTCCTCCTATTCGTCGTATCGCCAAACGCTCCGCACGGACATCAGGTTGGAAACGACCGCGGTGTTTTCGTCTCCCCCCTCAACCCGAGGAACACCCCGCGTGCGGTCATCCAGGAACCAGAGCTCGATACAGACGGGAAATGTTTCACCGGACCTCTTCTGACGCAGCTGGGTGAAACGACCGTAGACCCGCTTGGAGCCGACATAGAGCGTCCCGGTCAACATGGAGCCCCACTGCACACGCCCCTGGGTGCCGTGCGTGTACACCGCGGCACGTCCCTCGCGGACGGTGACGAAATCGGAGCGCGTCGTCGGGTCGAAGAAGGCGGCCCACTGGACATCGTCGATGTTCAGCTCACGCATCGCCACCCTCGCATTCTCCGGACAGTCCTCGGCGGGAGGCGTGGGCCGGTCCACCAGGGGCGCGCTGGCGCAGGCCATGCCCGCCATGCAGGACGCGAGGGTCGCGGCCTTGAACGCACGAGCGGGCTTCGGAGACGGCGGGGCAGGGGGCTTGGTCGTCACGGGAGCGTGTTCCTCTTTCGGGGCCGCCACGGGGGCGGCGACAGGAACACTGTGCGGGCGGTCCGGCTCGCTCGCCAGTTTATGACCAATGGGGGTGGAAACCCTCTCTAGAACCTGTGGGGTTGTATGGCGAGTCCAGCCCCGCAGCAGGACCTCCCAGGTCCCAGGTCCCGCCAGCAGCAACCCCAGGCACACCACCACGCCCACCCAGCCCCAGGTCGGGAACCGGCGCGGGGGCGCCGCCTCCGGACGGGGCCGGGGCCGGGGCGCGGGCGTCACGTAGGGCTGCGCGGGCCACTCCGGACGGCGGATCTGATGCGGCGTGCCCGGAATCGCGTCGAAGAGGTGCGCCTCGAACGCGGCCGCCCCGCCGGACAGCAGCCCCCGCATCAGCTCCGAGTGCGCCGCCTCCCCCGTGCGCGGCCGCTGCTCCGGCTCCTTCTCCAGGAGCCGCAGGATGGCCCGCGACAGCGGCTCCGGCACCTGCGGGTTGATGTCCCTCGGGGACGGCGGCAGCCGCTCCGTGATGGCCACCGCCAGCAGCTCCGGCTCCTGCCCCGGCGGGAACGGGTAGTGCCCCGTGACGGCCCGGTACAGACACACGCCCAGGGCATACAGGTCGTCCGCCTCGCTGTACGGATAGCGCAGCTCCGGTTGCCTCCAGTGGCGCTGCTGGAAGCGGATGGCCTCCGGGCTGCGCAGGTGCAGCGTCCCCGGGGGCAGGGCGGTGGTCGTGAGCGTCGTGGCCCCCACCTGGTCCCCGGCCCCGAAGTCGATGAGCACCGGCGTCTGCTCCCGGGCCCGGACCAGGAGGTGCTCCGGCTTCAGGTCCCGGTGCAACACGCCTCGCGCGTGCAACACCCCCAGCGTCATCGCCACCGAGCCCCCCACCATGACCACCTGCCGGAACGTCGGGTTGACCGTCTCCGCCCAGGTGTGGAGCGCCAGCCCCTCCACCCAATCCATGACGAAGTACGGCAGCCCCTCCACCGGATCCGGCCACCGCCCCGTGGCATGCACCCGCACCACGTTCGGGTGCCACGCCCGGTCCAGCAGCAGCGCCATCTCCCGCAGCGCCCGGGCGGGCTCCGGATGCAGCGACAGCTTGAGCGCGAAGCTCCGCCCCGGCGCGTCCAGCGGCTCCACCCGATAGACGGCGCCATACCCGCCCCTTCCCAACGTGGCCATCACGCGCCAGCACCCCACCACCGCGCCGGGCTGGAGCGCCCCCGGGAACACCTGTGACCCTTTCTGACCCATGGACCTTCAAGGTCTCACGAAGAGAACTCAACCTGAAAGGTCACTTTGGTCGGGAGGCTGGAGCCAACCCTGGGGCGGTGTGCTCTCACGTCAGGAAGTCTCTCCCGGTGGACCCGGACGGAATGCTCCCAGCGGAACAGCGGGAGAGTGACCGGAATGTGACATGCAATGAGCGCACATCAGGCGGGTGGTGTCAGACGGATTTGATGTATTAAGCCGCGTCTCATCGCAGTAATCCCCCCATTCAGGAGTTCCTGATGCGTCGTCTTGGCTCAGCCCTTCTCGCCGTGAGCATGCTCGTGGGTTGTGGTGCGGGTTCCGAAGCTGGAACCACCCCCGAGTCCGGCTCCCCCACCCCGTCCACCGAGCAGCAGCCGGCGCCCCTCCTCACGACGACGAACGTCGACGTGGCCGCCGAGTGCACGGGCATCCTCGAGTTCGCGAACACGGCGTCGTACGCGCTCCTCGACCGCTACCTGCCCAGCAACGTGGTCACCAACATCGTGAACCGCCGCGCCACCGCGCCGTTCACGTCGCTGGCGGACCTGTCCTCCGTGCCGCTCGTCGGCCCGGCCCGGCTCAAGCAACTGGAGGGCGGCGCCCGGACGCTGGACTACATCGACGCGGACTGTGTCGGCATCATGGATGGCCTCGCCATCTCCCATGACGACCAGGACGCCATCGTGGCGCTGGTGAACAGCATCGACGACTCGGAGCTGCACGACGTCCTGCCGGACGCGTGGAACGGCGCCGTGAACCTGCTCAACGCCCGCCCCTTCACCACCGCGCAGCAGATCGCCGACACGGCGGGCATCGGTGAGGTGAGCTTCCGCAACATCCGCAACTCCGCCACCCTGAGCCGCCCCCTGGAGGCGCTCTTCACCGCCATCAACGCCATCCCCAGCAATGGGGCCCAAGGCGCCACCGTGAAGCGCCACTTCGACTGGTGGAACGTCGTCCTCGAGGCCCAGCACTACCGAAACGGCAAGGAGTGTTTCGGCCTGGAGCCGAGCAGCACCCCGAGCGGCGCCAAGGTCCGCCCGAACCTGGCCGACGCCGCCGAGGTTCGCAGCGCGGTCGCGAACGCCTTCTCCTATGTCCACGGCAACGACCACGTCTCCACCGAGGTCCGCGACGCGGGCTTCGCGAACCTGGACGCGCTGACCCAGGGCCGCTCCTTCAAGGGCTGCATCGTCAGCTATGAGCTGGAAGGCTCCGTGGGCGGCGGCACCATCCGCATCTACGTGGACACCGTGAGCGGCTTCAGCGTGATGACCGAGACCTGGTGGGCGGAGTAGTCCTCGCCCCCTGACGTCCTGTCGTCCCGAGGCCCCGGGTTCCCTCATGGAGCCCGGGGCCTTGTCATGCCCGGAGGCAGGCAGGGCCCCGCCGGGCAGGCCGGCGCGCGGGCCTGGGAAGGAAACCGTGCATCCCCGCGTGTCTACGGGTATAGACACGATCCATGTGCCCCCTGGTGAACACGAAGGACCTGATTGACGCCCAGGAGGTGGCGGGCCTGCTGCGCCTGCGCCACCCCAACAGCGTCAGCACGTACCTGCGCCGCTATCCAGACATGCCCCGTCCGGTGCTCGACCTGGGCGCCGGGCGCCCGCGCCTCTGGCTCAAACCCCAGATGCTCCGCTGGGCCCGCGCCCGCCAGGCCGCCACCTCTGACTCAAGCTCCCGAGGCTCCCGATGACCACCGCCACCCCCCGAACCGCCCCCGCCGTCCTCCCCGGGCCCAATGACGCCTGCTGGTGCGGCAGCGGCTCCAAGTACAAGAAGTGCCACCGCGGCGCGGACACCGTGGAGGCCCGCAAGAGGGGCGCGGACACCCAGCGCAAGGGCATCCGCCCCGGCATCGTCAGCCCGCGCCGCGTGGTGCCCCTCTCCATCCCCCGGCCGGACTACGCGGACTCGCTGAGCGGCCGTCCCTCGCGCTCGCGCAACGAGCCGGACGTGAAGTCCCCGGACGTCATCGCCCGCATGCGCCGCGCCTGCCAGGCCGCCGCCCAGGTGCTGGTGGAGACCGCGCAGCACGTGCGCGTGGGCATCACCACGGACGAGCTGGACGCCATCGCGCACGAGGCCTACCTCAAGCGCGGCGGGTACCCCAGCACGCTCAACTACCACAAGTTCCCCAAGTCGCTCTGCACCTCGGTCAACGAGGTCATCTGCCACGGCATCCCCGACAGCCGCGCGCTGGAGGACGGCGACATCGTCAACCTGGACATCACCATCTACCTGGACGGCGTCCACGGCGACTGCTCGGCCACGTACCTCGTGGGCAACGTGGAGCCCCAGCACCAGCGCCTGGTGCAGATCGCCAGGGAGTGCCTGGACATCGGCATCGCCGCGGTGAAGCCGGGCCGGCCCATCAGCGACATCGGCCGCGCGGTGGAGGCCCACGCCGTGAAGAACGGCACCAGCGTGGTGCGCGCCTACTGCGGCCACGGCATCGGCGAGACGTTCCACACGTCCCTCCAGGTGCCGCACTACTACGAGCCCGAGGCCAGCACCCTCATGCAGCCCGGGATGATCTTCACCGTGGAGCCGATGATCAACCAGGGCCACTGGGACCACCGCACGTGGAACGACGACTGGACCGTCGTCACCGCGGACGGCATGCGCAGCGCCCAGTTCGAGCACACGCTGCTCGTCACCGACACGGGCGCGGAGATCCTCACCCTCCCCTGAGGTCTGCCCGCTGCTGGAACCCCCTGGGCCCCGGACGCGCCTTGACGCCTCCGGGGCCCGCTTCATTTCCAGGCGGTGACCTCCGCTACGCGCGGCGGCGGCGCAGCTTCAGCGCCAGGCCGCACAGCAGCAGCAGGCTGGTGGCGCCCAGCGGGCCGGGCACCGTGCTCTGGCAGTTGCAGCCGTCGGACTCGCCCGGGTCCTGCGGGTCGCCCGGGTCCTCCACCGCGTCGTCGGTGACGAACACGGCGGTGGTGCGCGCCGGCACCGTGAAGCCGCCCGTGGCCGCGTCGTACGCGGACGTGCGCACGACGGGGTCCGTGGACGCCTGCTGCACCGGGTGCAGCTTGAGCTTCAGGGCCTTGTACGTGTCCGCCTTGAACGTCTGGGCGTCGTCCGTGCCGTTGAAGAGCACGATGGCGCGCTTGCCCTCGGCGTTGGTGCCGTGGTCCTGCATGGCCATCACGATGAGGCCCGGGATCTGCTCCGGGCCGGTGTTCTCGAAGCGCACCAGCTGCTTCACCTCGTCACCGGTGCGCAGGCGGAACAGCCGCGAGCTCTTGCGGATGGTCAGCATCTCCTCGAAGTGGTCGCGCGCCCGGAGGATGTCCGCCGGCGTGGGCTTCAGCGCCGGGTCCGCCAGCAGCGGCCCGAAGAGCGGCCAGTTGCCCGCGTTCTCCGTGGCCGGGGGCAGGCCCACGCCCCAGTTGTTGGACTGGTAGGTCCAGTCCACCTGGTTGAACCAGTCACCGGAGTTGAAGCTGTTGCGGTCCAGCGACTTGGAGCGCAGCAGCTCATCCCCCGCGTGGAAGAACGGGATGCCCTGGCCCAGCGCCACCAGCGAGATGCCCAGGTTCTGCATGCGCACGCGCTCCGCCATGGGCAGGTCGCGCCGCGCCTTCAGCTGCACCGCGTCGAACAAGGTCTCGTTGTCGTGCGCGGAGACGTAGGTGATGACCTCCTGCGGGTCCAGCGTGTAGCCGGCCCTGGCGCCGTTGTAGTCCACCCCTTCCCCCGTGACGGTCGCGCCGGTGCGGTCCACCAGCGGGTAGTCCTTCAGGTTGCCGGTGAGGCCCACGCGGATCCAATCGCTGTAGCGCAGGAGCTTGTCCTTCTGCTCCGCCTCCGAGCCCTGGGCCGTGCCGTTCGGGTCGGACAGGAGGCCCGTGATGAAGCCCTGCTCCTGGAGGCCGCTGAAGGGGCCGCCGCCGCGAGCGCCGTCGCGCAGGCGGTCGTTGAACGAGCCGATGCCCGTGCCCGCCAGGTTGAGCTGCGTGGCGTTGATGCCGCGCGCGTCGCCGGCCACCTCGCCGAAGTCCCAGCCCTCGCCGTAGACGTAGATGGCCTTGCCGTCCACGCCGTCCTTCTCCAGGGTGAGCGCGTCCAGCGTGGCGCGCAGCTTCACCATGTTGGACTTCAGGTGGTGGCCCATCAGGTCGAAGCGGAAGCCGTCCACCTTGTAGGCCCTGGCCCACGTCACCACGGAGTCGATGAGCAGCTTCTCCATCATCGCGTTCTCGGACGCGGTGTTCTGGCAGCAGGTGCTCGTCTCCACGTTCCCGTCGTCGCTGAGGCGGTGGTAGTAGCCGGGGACGATGCGGTCCAGCACGCTCCTGGCGTCCTGGCCGGAGGCGTTGGTGTGGTTGTAGACCACGTCCATCACCACGCGCAGTCCGTGCTGGTTGAGCGACTGCACCATCTCCCGGAACTCCACCGTGCGCGTCGCGCCCTGCGGGTGGGTGGAGTAGCTGCCCTCCGGCACCGTGTAGTGGTACGGGTCATAGCCCCAGTTGAAGCCGTCCAGGTCCGCCACGGCCCCCACCGCCGCCTGCTGCTGGTCGGAGTCCGGCGGCAGCGACACCAGGTCGCCCTGGGGGTGCTGCTGCTGCGCGCGGTCCTCGTTGATGGTCGCGATGTCGAACACCGGCAGCAGGTGCACGTGCGTGAGGCCCGCCTTCGCCAGCCGGGTCAGGTGCTTCATGCCGTCCGAGTCCCGGGTGAAGGCCTTGAACGTGCCGCGCTCGTCCTCCGGCACCGTCGTGTCGTGGATGCTGAAGTCGCGCGCGTGCAGCTCGTAGAGGACGATGTCCTCCGGGGCCTCCAGCGCGGGCTTCGCCAGCGTGCTCCAGCCCTGCGGCGCGAGCGCGGGGTCCGCCAGGTCCACGAGCTGGCTCAGCTCGCTGTTGACGGAGAGGGCCACCGAGTACGGGTCGGTGACGCGGTTGGTGACGACCTGGCCCTCCTTGCGGGCGTAGACCTCCACCTCGTAGAGGAAGTAGCGGTCCTTCCACGACGCGTCGCCCGTCACGCTCCAGACGCCCTGGGCGCCCGCCGTCATGGGCACGCGGGTGGTGGCGGACGCGGGGCTGCCGTCCGCGAACAGGAGCAGGCTCACGCTCCTCGCCGTGGGGGCCCACAGGCGCAGCGTGGGGATGCCGTTCTCGAACGTCGCGCCCAGCGGGCCGGTGTACGTGTCCAGGTCATCCAGCGCGCCCGCGAACTGCATGCTGGTGGCGTCCAGCAGCACGCCGTCCGCGTTCGTCGCGGACACGGCCAACTGGCCCTTGAGCCACGTGGCCGCGTGGGCCGCGTCCTCCTCGGCCAGCTTCAGCACCGTGCGGCCCACCAGGTGGGGGAAGCGCAGCGCCTGCGCGGCGGTGAGGCCCGCGGGAGCCACCGTCAGCGTCGCCGCGGCGCCGCCCTGCACGCCGGTGCTGCTCAACGTCATGCCGCCCGTGGGCGCCGTGTGCAGCTTGAACACCGTGCCCGCGGGCACCGCGACCTCCGGGCTCCACACCACCGTGTCGCGCGCGATCCAGTGCGCCCGCGCCAGCAGCAGGTTGCCCGCGGGAGCGCCCGCGGCGCGGATGGTCACCTTCTTGGAGGGGCCGGAGTCGAAGGTGAACACCATCTCCTGGCCGTCCTCCTCCACCGCGAACGACGCGTTGCTGCCGGGGTAGGCCGTGGCCCAGCCCTCGTCGAGCGCGACCTTGCACTCGTGGTTGCCCTTCGGGATGGCCTTCGTGGTGAAGGTGTAGAGGCCGTCGCCGTCCGGGTCCTGCATCATGGAGCGCAGGCAGTCCGGCGACCAGTCACCCGGACAGCCCAGCGCGCTCTGGAACGTGCCCGCCACCGTGGCGATGGTGCTGGAGCGGTTGCTCGTCACGTACAGCGTGGTCGCGTCGAAGTAGAACTTCACCGCGCCCGCCGTGGGCTGGTTCAGCACCACGTCCACGCCGCCGGGGCCGCCGTGCGTCTGCGACAGCGAGCCGTCCAGCGCGACCTTGAAGTGCCAGGTGCCCGCCGGCACGTTGAACGAGCCCTGCCACTTGTCGTCCGCCGCGTCGTAGGCCAGCGCCGTCTGCGCGCAGGTGGGGTCGTTGTTGGCGGCACAGCCGGCGCCCGTCTGCAGGTCGCCAATGACAGTCACCGACGTGGGCGCCGCCAGCGACGACAGCGGGACGAGCGCCGTCATCAGCCCGCTGAACGCGAGCGCTCGCGCCATGCGGGGAACTGCGAATCGAACTTTCAGGGGAAACCTCCAGGGGGGATGGAAATCTCCGTCACGGTAGCAGCCGCTCCTGTCGCAGGCGGCCCTGGGGTCGTTTCACGGTTTGGGTGACCTCCTGGATAAGTCGGGTCGGGACCCGCGCATCCACCCCAGGACGTCGGATGCAGGAGGCCGTGAAAACGAGACGCAGTGCGGCAGGAGCCGCGCCCTCCGTTGAGTCCGCTCGCGCCATGCGTCACACGGATGTGAGGAGGAAGACATTGGGGGCGTGCCGCGTTGCGGCATCAGCCGATTGTTCCGACGACCCTTCACCCATTCCAAGACTGTTGGATACAGTGCCCCGCCCAGATGTCCTCCCGCCTCCCCTGCCCACAACCGAACGCTGTTTCCCACCGCGGTCGGTGGCGTCCGATGCTCCAGGGCCTTGTCGCCCTGTGTCTGGCGGGGTGCGCCACGGCCCCGGAGACCCCCGCGAAACCCGCGACGGAGTCGGCCTCGACACAGCCCGCCACGCCGGCGGCGCCCCAGGCTCCGGAGCCCCCCGCGCAACCCGTGGAGGCGGCCGCGCCCGCGGCGCCGGAGCCGCAAGGGCCCGCGCGTCCCTGGGCGGACGAGGTGCTGTACTTCGTGGTGGTGGACCGCTTCGCGGACGGGGACCCTTCCAACAACGAGAAGGGCGACGTGACGGCGGCGGGCACCTTCCACGGCGGCGACCTGAAGGGGCTCACCGCGAAGCTGGACGAGCTGTCGTCGCTGGGCGTGACGGCGCTGTGGGTGACGCCGCTGCTGAAGCAGATCCCCGGCTTCGTCACCGGCTCCGGCTTCCCGGACTGGGGCTACCACGGCTACTGGGCGGACGACTTCCACGCGCTGGATCCGCGCTTCGGCACGGAAGAGGACCTCAAGGCGCTGGTGGACGCGGCGCACGCGCGCGGCATCCGCGTGCTGCTGGACGTCGTCTACAACCACCCGGGCTACAACTCGCGCTACCTGACGGACCACCCGGACTGGCTGCGCTCCGAGGACAAGGGCACCTGCGGCTCGGATGACCTGACCACGTGCGTCGCGGGCCTGCCGGACTTCAAGACCGAGCGGCCGGAGGTGGCGAAGTACCTGCTGGACGCGCAGCTCGACTGGGCGAGGCGCTCCGGCGTGGACGGCTTCCGGCTGGACACGGTGAAGCACGTGTCGCACGACTTCTGGAAGGAGCACCGCCGCCGCACGCGCGCGGAGCTCCGCCCGGACTTCTTCCTGCTGGGCGAGGTGTGGGGCGGCGACGTGCAGGTGCTGGCGCCGTACTTCACCTCGGACGAGCTGGACGCCGGGTTCGACTTCGCCTTCCAGGGCAACGCGCTGGGCTTCGTCCAGGGCCGCGGCCGCGCGGTGGCGTTCGACCACTACCTCCAGTCGCGCGCGAAGGTGACGCCGGGCCACCACCTGGCGCACTTCCTGTCGTCGCACGACGTGGACGGGGCGCTGCACCAGCTGCGGGGCAACGTGCCTCTCTTCCGCCTGGCCGCCACGCTACAGCTCACCTCGAGTGGCATCCCCGTCATCTACTACGGCGAGGAGGTGGGCCGCGCCGGAGGGGACTGGCCCCAGAACCGCGGCGACATGCCGTGGGGCAGGCAGGCGGTGAAGCCCGGCGCGGGAAAGAAACGCGACGAGGCATTGCGCGAGTATTACAAGCGCCTCATCGCCATCCGCCGCGCGCACCCGGCCCTGTCCCGGGGCACGCACGCGCCGCTCTCCACGGAAGGCGACGTGTACGTCTTCCAGCGGCGGGATGAAGCGTCTGGCGACACGGTGGTGGTGGCGGTGAACCGCGGCAAGACGAAGGGCACGGCGTCGGTGCCGTGGCCGGAGGGCTGGACGGGCGTCGCGGAGGTGGAGGACCTGCTGAACGGAGGGCGGACGAAGGCTGGCGCCACGCTGGACCTGGCGCTCCCGCCGCTGTCCGCGCACATCCTCGGGCGCGTGCCGTGAGGCACCCGCGGCGTGCGCAGAACCAGACCCGGACGTGCTGTTGTCACCGGCGCGAGCGGGGCTCTTGCTGGAGGGCCTGATGGCCGGCGTGTCGTTCAAGGACGTGGCGAAGCGGTACGGAGACGTGTCGGTCATCGAGGGGCTCAACCTCGACATCCGCGACCATGAGTTCATGGTCCTCGTGGGGCCCTCCGGTTGCGGCAAGTCCACGGCGCTCCGGATGATCGCCGGCCTGGAGGAGATCTCCGGAGGCACCATCTCCATCGGTGAGCGCGCGGTGAACGCGCTGCCCCCGAAGGACCGGGACGTCTCCATGGTGTTCCAGAACTACGCGCTCTACCCGCACATGTCCGTGCGGCAGAACCTGGAGTTCGGCCTCAAGATCCGCAAGACGCCCAAGCCGGAGATGGACAAGCTGGTGGACGAGGCGGCGGAGATCCTGGGCATCTCGCACCTCCTGGACCGCAAGCCCAAGGCGCTCTCCGGCGGCCAGCGCCAGCGCGTGGCCCTGGGCCGCGCCATCGTGCGCAAGCCGGCGGTGTTCCTCTTCGACGAGCCGCTCTCCAACCTGGACGCGAAGCTGCGCGTGCAGATGCGCTCGGAGATCAAGAAGCTCCAGCAGCGGCTCCAGGTCACGTCCGTCTACGTCACGCACGACCAGATCGAAGCGATGACCATGGGCCACCGCATCGCGGTGATGAAGGACGGCAAGCTCCAGCAACTGGGCACCCCGCTGGAGGTCTACGAGAAGCCGGTGAACGTGTTCGTGGCGCAGTTCATCGGCACGCCGCCCATCAACATGCTCACCGCCACGCTGGACGCGGACGGCACGTCGCTCAGCGGCGACGGCTTCACGCTGCCGGTGCCGCAGAAGCTGCGCGCGGCGACGGCGGGCAAGGGCGGCCGCAAGGTGAAGGTGGGCCTGCGCCCGGACAACATCCTGCCCGCGGGCAACGCCGCGCGCGGCGAGTCCGCGCCCGCGGAGGCGCGCGTGGAGCTGGTGGAGCCGCTGGGCAACGAGCTCATCGTGCACGCCCGCCTGGGAGACAACCCGCTCGTCTTCCGCCTGCCGCCCCAGGCCACCCCGGAGCCAGGCGCCGCCATCCCCGTGACGGTGGAGCTGGAGTCCCTGCACCTCTTCGACGCTGAATCCGAGCTGCGGCTTTCCGTTTGATACCCCGGAGGATTTTCCAGATGACGCACCTGCGAACGTTGCTCGCGGCCCTCTGTCTGTGCGCAGTGGGCCTGTTGCCCGTCCCGTCCTTCGCCGCCACGGAGCTGGTGCTCTGGCACGCCTACCGCGCGGAGGAGAAGGCCGCGCTGGAGAAGGTGGTCGCCGAGTACAACAAGGCCAACGAGGGCAAGGTCAAGGTCACCACGCTGGCGGTGCCCTACGACGCCTACGCGGACAAGATCTCCGCCACCGTGCCGCGCGGCAAGGGCCCGGACCTCTTCATCTTCGCGCAGGACCGCCTGGGCGGGTGGATCGAAGCGGGCAACACGGTGGAGCCCATCGACTTCTTCCTGGATGACGCGACGAAGCAGCGCTTCATCCCCACGACGATGGAGGCGATGACCTACCGCGGGACGGCGTACGGCCTGCCGCTGAACTACAAGGTCATCACGCTCATCTACAACAAGAAGCTGGTCCCCACGCCGCCCAAGACGTCCGGCGAGCTGGTGACGGTGGCCAAGAAGCTCACCGACGCGAAGGCGGGCCGCTTCGGGCTGGCGTACGCGTACAACGACTTCTACTACCACGCGGCGGTGATGAACGGCTTCGGCGGCGGCGTGTTCGACGCGAAGAACACCCCCACGCTGAACTCGCCCGCGAACGTGAAGTCGGTGGAGCAGGTCCTCAAGTGGAAGAACAAGGACGCCATCCTGCCCGCGGAGCCCTCCAGCGCGCTGATCACCTCCCTCTTCAACGAGGGCAAGGCCGCGATGGTGTTCTCCGGCCCGTGGTTCCTGGGCGAGGTCTCCCAGGGCGTGGACTACGGCCTGGCGCGGCTGCCCACGCTGGATGAGAACAAGGGCACGCCGATGAAGCCCTGGATGACGGTGGAGGGCGTGTACGTGGCCGCCCCGTCCAAGAACAAGGAAGCGGCGTATGACTTCGCGAAGTTCCTCACCGACGCGGGCCCCGGCAGGACGCTGGCCCTGGAGGGCCGCCAGAGCCCCGCGAACCAGGCGGTGTACCAGGACGCGAAGGTGGCCGCGGATCCGCTGCTCAAGGCGATGAAGGACCAGGTGGACGTGGCGGTGCCCATGCCCAACCTGCCGGAGATGTCCATGGTCTGGACCCCGGCCACCAGCGCGATGAACACCGTGTTCAAGAACACCGCCACCCCCAAGGCGGCGCTGGACGCGGCCCAGAAGAGCGTGGCGAAGGACGTCGCCGGCCTGCGCAAGAAGTAAGTGAGGAGCTGAAGTGAGCCAGAACGCCCCCCAGCAGCCCCCTTCCGCGGCCGGCGCCCCCACGCCGGCTGGCGCCTCCCCGAACGACGCGGCGCCGGGCCCTTCGACTCCGGGCCCCGCTGGCCGCGCGGGCGGACACCGGGGGCGCGTGCTGGTGGGGCTCGCCCTGGCGCTGGGCGTGTCCCTGTTCCTGGCGCACGGCCTGCTCGCGCGCGCCAACCAGGAGCGCGCGGCGGAGCGCGAGCAGCGCACCGCCACCGTGGCCCTGCTGGGGCTGGCGGACCTGGTGCAGCGCGCGGGCGGCACGGGCGAGGGCGTCAAGGCCGTGGTGGCGGGCTGGCCGGGCGTGCCGGGCAGCGCCGTGCGCGTCATCGCCTTCAGCGGCATCCGGCTGGAGGCGTCCACCTTCCCGGCGGACACCGGGGACAAGGCCGCGCCGCGCCGGCTGTCGCGCGAGGAGAAGCCGCTGTACGACCGCGGCCAGCGCCTGCGCGCCGCGGTGGAGACGAACCGCGAGGAGGGCAGCGCGCGCAAGCCGGAGGTGGAGTCCGAGCTGCTCGACGACGGCAGGAGCCGCCTGCTGTCCGCGCCCGTGGAGGTGGACGGGCAGGTGGTGGGCGCCGTGGAGTCCCTCACCCCGGTGGGGGTGAAGGGCGAGACGCCCTCGTGGACGCCGGTGCTGCTGGCGTTCCTGCTGCCGCTGGCGGCGTGCGCGGCGGCGGTGTTCGCGCTGTCGCGGCAGGGCGCGCGCGTGGCGGTGGCGGCGGCGCTGTTCCTGGTGGGCCTGGGCGGCTACACCGTCTACTCGCTGCGCGCGCTGGACGCGGAGCTGCGCGCGACGGAGGAGGCGGTGAGCGCGGAGCTGCGCGCGCGCGGCGAGAAGGCCCAGGCGCTCATCTCCGCCAACACCCTGAGCGCGGAGCCCGCGCTGAAGCCGGGCGCGTGGGACGCGGACGCGATGCGCCGCCCGCTGGGCAAGCTGACGGAGTCCGGCGCGCCGGACGCGGACAAGCTGGCGGCGCAGGGCGCCCAGGTGCGCGGCAACGCGGGCAAGGCGCTGGGCGCGCTGGGCGTGCTGGGGCTGGCGGTGCTGCTGTTCATCGGCCTGGGCGCGCTGCACCGCGCGGCGGCCACGGCGGTGGAGTACCGGCAGGCCTACGCGTACATCCTGCCCGCCATGGTGGGCATGGTGGTGCTGGTGTTCTTCCCCTTCGCCTACGGCATCACGCTGTCGTTCACGGACGCCAACCTCTACAACAGCAGCCAGCCGCTGTCGGAGCTGTGGGTGGGCTTCCGCAACTACGCGGACATCCTGGGCGACTTCAGCTTCGCGAGGACGGCGGCGGACGGCTCGTGGGTCTTCAACTACCTGAACTTCTACTACACGCTCCTGTTCACCATCGTCTGGACGGTGACGAACGTGACCATCGGCGTGACGGTGGGCCTGCTGCTCGCGCTGGCGCTCAACGTGCCGAACCTGAAGATGCGGCCGGTGTACCGCGTGCTGCTCATCCTGCCGTGGGCCATGCCCAACTACATCACCGCGCTCATCTGGAAGGGCATGTTCCACCAGCAGTTCGGCGTGGTGAACCACGTCATCCGGATGTTCGGCGGCGAGGGCCTCGCGTGGTTCGACTCGCCCCTCACGTCGTTCTTCACGGCGCTGGCCACCAACGGCTGGCTGTCCTTCCCCTTCATGATGGTGGTGTCGCTGGGCGCGCTCCAGTCCATCCCCGCGGAGCTCTATGAAGCGGCGCGCGTGGACGGCGCCAACCGGTGGCAGCAGTTCACCGCCATCACGCTGCCCGCGCTCAAGCCCGCGCTGGTGCCGGCGGTCATCCTGTCGGTGGTGTGGACCTTCAACATGTTCAACATCATCTTCCTGGTGACGGGCGGCGACCCGGGCGGCTCCACCGAGATCCTGGTCACCCAGGCGTACAAGTTCGCCTTCGAGCGCTACCGCCACGGCTACGCGGCGGCGTACTCCACCGTCATCTTCGGCATCCTGCTGCTCTACAGCATGGTGCAGAACCGCATGAGCCGCGCCACGGAGGCCGCGTAGACCCATGGCGCTCTTCTCTGAACGTCGCGAGGGCATCCCCCACCTGCCGCTGCACCTGGTGCTGGTGGCCTTCACCCTCTTCACCCTCTACCCCATCCTCTGGGTGGTGAGCCTGGCCTTCTCCGGCAAGCAGAGCCTGGCCATCGCCACGCTGCCGGAGAACCCCACCTCCTGGGACCGGCTGCGCGCGGTGACGCCGTGGCCGGAGACCTTCAGCGCCTCCAACTTCGTGTCGGTGATGTCGGACCAGCCGTTCGCGAAGTGGATGCTCAACAGCGCCATCGTGGCCATCGGCACCACGGTGCTGGGCGTCTTCATGGCGTGCACGGCGGCGTATGCCTTCAGCCGCTTCAAGTTCCCCGGCCAGCGCGCGGGCATGATGGCGTTCCTCGTGTCCCAGATGTTCCCGGGCACGCTGATGCTGATCCCGCTCTACATCATCCTGGTGCAGTGGCTGGGCCTGGGCAGCAGCCGGCTGGGCCTCATCATCGTGTACGCCACCACGTCCATCCCGTTCAGCGTGTGGATGCTGAAGGGCTACTTCGACACCATCCCCAAGGACCTGGAGGAGGCGGCGCTGATGGACGGCGCGTCCGTGGGCCGCATCTTCTGGAGCATCATCCTGCCGCTGGCCAAGCCCGCGGTGGCGGTGACGGCGCTGTTCAGCTTCATGACGGCGTGGAACGAGTTCATCCTCGCGGCGACGTTCATGGACCAGGAAGCCATGTACACGGCGCCGGTGGGCCTGCGCTTCTTCGTGGGCGGCTTCAGCCAGCAGTGGGGCTACTTCGCGGCCGGCTCCATCATCGTGTCCGTGCCCGTCGTGTTCCTGTTCCTCTTTTTGCAGAAGTACCTCGTCTCCGGTCTCACCGCCGGCGGCGTGAAGGGTTAGTCCCGCAGTCCTTTCGTCTGTCGTTGCAAGGAGCAAGCACCCCATGATCACCCCCCGCATCGCAGTCCTCACCCTGGCCGCTTCCCTGTCCGCGGCGCCGGCCCTGGCCGAGAAGGTGTCGTTCAAGGACCCCACCGGCGACGACAAGGGCCCGGGCAAGTACACCTACCCGACGGACCCCGTCTACAAGCCGGGCTCGTTCGACCTGACCGGCGTCAAGGTGGACCAGGGCAGCAACAAGACGGACATCGAGATCCAGGTGAAGGCGTCGCTGGAGAACCCCTGGAAGATGGCGGACGGCTTCTCCGTGCAGGAGGTCTTCGTCTTCATCGACACGGACCACAAGGTCGGCAGCGGCTTCACGGACAGCCCCCCGGGCCTGAACATCGCGTTCGCGCCGGAGGACGCGTGGGACAAGGTCGTCATCATCTCGCCGCAGGGCTCGTCGCGCGTGCGCGCGGAGGCCAACAACAAGGCCGGCGCGATGAAGGGCGCCGTGGTGGTGCCCACCAAGGTGCGCGCCTCCGGCAACAAGATCACCGCCACGGTCATGAACTCCGACCTGGGCGCCGGTGACCCCACCAAGTGGGGCTACCAGGTCGTGATGCAGTCCAACGAGGGCTTCCCCGCGGACAACGACCTGCTCACCCGCCGCGTCAACGAGTACGAGGGCCAGCACCGCTTCGGCGGCGGCTCCGACTTCAACTGTGACCCGCACGTGATGGACGTGCTCGCGGGCCAGGGCAAGGGCGACGGCTCTGAAATCAAGGCGCAGTACGACATGCTCGCGTACGAGTGCGCGAGTGACGGTTCCGCCACGAAGAAGGCCACGCTGAAGATGGTCTCCGGCCCGAACCGCCCGGCGGCGCAGGGTGGCGCGGCGGCGACCCCGGCCCCCGAGGCGGCGCCGGCGGCCCCCGCCCCGGCTCCGGCGCCCACGCCGGCCGCTCCGGCTGGAACGACGGTCGCTCCGGCGCCGACGACGGCCACGCCGACGAAGTAGTGGGCGGCGGACTGTTCAAAACAGTCTGTTTCAAGGTTTGATGCAACACGGGGAGGGCTGCCGCGGAGGCCCCGCGGCGGCCCCGGGAGAGGGGAGACCCCCCTCTGAATCAAGCTTTCGAGAAGGGTTTTCCGGACATCATGAAGAATCGCAAGAACGTGGTGCGGGGAGCGTGTGCGCTCACCGTGGCGGTCGGCCTGCTTCCTGGGGCGGCCATGGCGCAGGACAGCGGCCCCAAGCTCACCATTGGCGGCACGACCTATACGAAGTACCTCTGGGGCACGCAGCGTGACCAGGGCGCGATGTACAACTTCACGACGGTGCCCGGTGAGGGCTACGGCGACAACGGCATCGGCACGGAGCTGGAGCTGCTCCTGAACGCGAAGATCTCCCCGCAGGTGGAGGTCAACGGCCGCATCCACAGCCGCTTCAACCAGAACTTCTGGACGAACTTCGGCGGCTTCGGCGGTGACCCGTCCAAGCCCTGCGTGGCGGGCGACTGCGGCGAGTTCGACCCGCGCTCCAACCAGTACATCAAGCTGCGCGGCATGTCCGTGACGCTGCGCCCGGGCTACCTCATCGACTCGGCGCTCATCGGCGCGACGGACCTGGGCCAGTTCGACCCGTTCGTCATCGGCCGCGTCCGTTACATCGACCGCGACAACGCGGCGGCCATCATGCTGCAGGGCTCCAACTTCGACCGGAAGCTCACGTGGGACGCGGCGCGCATCTCGCTGCCCCGCCTCTGGGCGGGCCCGAACTTCAGCACGGGCGCCTTCCACGCGCGCGACGCGGCCTACGGCTTCCAGGCGAAGTACACCCCGAACGAGCTCTTCGACGTGGGCGGCATCTTCCAGTACGCCAACGACCAGGAGATCAACGCGGAGGACACCAACCTCGACGACGGCCGCGACCTCACGCCGCGCTACCGCAACGGCGTGGGCGGTCTGAAGGCGGGCCTGCACATGGGCTCGTGGCTGGACGTGCGCGGCGCCGCGTACACGTCGTACTCCAACGCGGACCCCGTGCTGTCGCCGGCGAACTTCGGCGGCATCGGCGGCTACAGCGCGGTGCTGGCCGGCCACCACACGGACCAGACGTACATGCTGAACGCGTCCCTCAACGACCCGCTGGACGTGGGCCTGTCGCTGAACCTCCAGCTGTTCAGCATCGGCGCGGACTACGTGGCGGTGATGGCCAGCCGCCGCGAGGCGGACGTGCTCCTCACGGAGGGGCATGACGGCAGCTTCGCGTTCCCGGGCCCGTCCAACGCGTCCTACGGCATCTACAAGGGCAACCCCACCAAGATTGGCTATGGCGGCTGGACGAGCGAGGCCCAGCAGGTCGCGACCATCAACGTGGACAACGACTTCACGGACTTCGACGAGCCCATGGCGGAGACCGCCATCGGCTGGAAGGGCGTGACGGCGAACCCGGTCTACACGAACGGCGCGCTGGAGGTGGGCGGTGAGTATTCCTTCATCACCTACAACACCAACTGGCAGGCGTACGGCGACGCGTCCAAGTCGCTGAACGACACCACGTACCCGGGCACGGAGCTGGACTCCGGCGTGGGCCACAACTTCCGCACGGCCTATCAGCCCTTCCAGGACAAGAAGACGCACCTGGTCGCGCTGCGTGCCAAGTACGTCATCGACGTGCTGAAGGGCATCGATGTCTTCGGCAAGTTCAAGTACATCCACGAGACGGACAAGCGCCTGAACGACCCGCGCTTCCTGCCGTTCCAGGCGGGCGCGTGCCCGGGCGGCGCGGTGGCGTGCGACAACTCGCTGGTCAACGAGTACAGCCCCGGCAACACCACGGCTGGCATCTACAGCAACCCGGGCGTCGTCACGAACAGCCAGGGCGACACGGGCTACCAGTTCAAGCCGTTCGACAACATCGCGGACGACGACCGCCTGCTGGACTACACGACGTTCACGGCCGGCGCGGGCTACCAGTTCACGGATGACCTGTACGTGTCCGCCAGCTACTCCAAGTTCTTCGCGGACCTGCTGGACGGCAACACGGCGTTCCAGGCGTACAACAACCACGAGATGGCGTCCGGCAAGCACAACAAGAACCAGGTGCTCATCAAGGCGCGCTACATCCTGTCCGGCGTGGAGTTCGGCCTGGAGGGCCAGTACGCGTTCGGCACGTTCCGTCCGGACTTCGGCGACGGCTACGTGGTGCAGTACGCGGACGACACCATCGCGGCCGACCACGGCGTGGCGGTGGGTTCGCGCGGCTTCACCAACCGCAACGGCGGCTGGAACAGCCTGGAGGAGCGCAACTTCGAGCAGATGCGCGTCAAGGCGTTCATGAAGGCGCAGTTCTAGGGCGTGTCCGCAAATAAATCGAGCGCAGCCGGGTGTTAGAAGGGCATGAGCCGAGGAGAACTGACAGACGCGCAATGGGAGCGGTTGGCCGGACTGCTGCCGCCCCAGAAACCCGCGCGGG